>NZ_CP029608.1:4200000-4500000 GCF_003352185.1 Pseudomonas kribbensis | reverse complement strand
CGACGGGAGTTTCGTAAAGGATATGCTGGACGACCCGATTAACCGCGCTATGGTCGAAGTGATCAACCACATCGGGCATGTCATGGGTAAGCAGACAATTGCGGAGTTTGTCGAAACAGCCCAGATCGAGCAGGCATTGCTTGAAATCGGCGTGGATTACGCTCAGGGTTATGTCATCGAACGCCCGCAGTTGTTTACCTGCGACAGTTTGCAAAGTCGGCCCGCCAGACCGCAGCCGCTGTTGTTCAAGGCGCCTGGCACGTTCCGTTGAAGTCTCTTGCCGATCCTTACAATCACAAATCAAAAGGAGCCGAACAGTGATCGACACATTCAACCGAACCGGACCACTCATGGAAGCTGCAAGTTATCCTGCCTGGGCACAACAGTTGATCCAGGATTGCAGCGAGAGCAAACGCCGGGTTGTCGAACATGAACTTTACCTGCGCATGCGTGATAACAAGCTCAGCGCCAGGACCATGCGCCAGTACCTGATCGGGGGCTGGCCCGTCGTTGAGCAATTCGCGTTGTACATGGCGCAGAATCTCACCAAGACCAAGTTCGCCCGTCACCCGGGTGAAGACATGGCGCGGCGTTGGCTGATGCGCAACATCCGCGTCGAACTCAATCACGCCGATTACTGGTTGAACTGGAGTCGGGCTCACGGTGTGAGCCTGGAAGACCTGCAGGCCCAGCAAGTGCCGCCGGAGCTGCATGCGCTGAGTCACTGGTGCTGGCACACCAGTTCGGCGGATTCGCTGATCGTGGCCATTGCCGCCACCAACTATGCGATCGAGGGCGCGACCGGGGAGTGGTCGGCGCTGGTCTGCTCGACTGGTGTGTATGCCGCCGCGTTCCCCGAAGAGGATCGCAAGCGGGCGATGAAGTGGCTGAAGATGCACGCCCAGTACGATGACGCCCACCCCTGGGAGGCGCTGGAAATCATCTGCACCCTGGCTGGCATGAACCCGAGCAAAGCCTTGCAGACGGAGCTGTGCCAGGCTGTGTGCAAGAGCTACGACTATATGTATCTGTTCCTTGAACGCTGCATGCAGTTGGAGTTGACGGAGCGGGTGCTGGTCGGGCGCGAGCGGCGGGCGCTGGTCGAGAGCTAGTACGACGACCTCAATGAAAAACGGGAGCCCATGTGCTCCCGTTCTTGTTTGCCAGGCCCAGTTCAGCCGGCCATTGTCAGGCGATTGCGCCCTTCGCGCTTGGCCACGTACAACGCGCTGTCGGCCCGGCGCAGCAGGCTGTCGGCGGACTCGCCCGGCAGCAGGGTCGAGCAACCGAGGCTCACGGTCAGTTCGATCAATTGGCCATCGGCGTAATAGTCCTGGGCCTGTGCTGCATACCGCAGGCGTTCGCCGACCATCGCGGCAGCTTCGCGGCTGGTGTTGGACAGCAGGATCAAAAACTCTTCCCCGCCATAACGAAACACCATGTCGACGTTGCGCAACTGATCCTTGATCGACGCGGCGACGGCTTTGAGCACTTCATCGCCGGCCGTGTGACCATGAATGTCGTTGACCTGCTTGAAGTGATCAATGTCCAGCATCAGCAGCGATAGCGGTTGCAGGTGGCGACGGGACATTTCGATTTCCCGCTGCAGGGTCTGCTCCATGGCGATGCGGTTGCCGGCGCCGGTCAATGGGTCGCGCAGGGCGGTCTGGGTCGCAACGCGGTAGAGCAGCGCATTGCGCATCGGGTACAGCAGGGACGACAGGAGCGATTCCAGATTGCCCAGTTCCTGCTCGCTGAAGCGCTGGTTGCGGCGGAACACCAGCTCGCCCATGTGCTCGCCGTCGTGGCTGAGGCTGTAGCTGGCCGAGTGATGACCGCGGGCCCCGAACTCCAGGCGCAGGTCACTGCCGCTGTGCACGTAGCTCAAGGCATCGAGCGGTACCAGGCGCTGAACTTCGCGGAAAAACAGACCCAGGATGCGTTGAGGCTCAAGGCTGGTTTGCAGTTGCAGGCTCATTTGCTGGCGCAGTTGCGCCAGGCTGACAGGTCGCTGCAGCAGCGGAGGCAGCTGACCAAAGCCCAGGCGTTGCAATTTGGCACTGTCGAAGTCAATTGCAGTGGTCTGGGAGGGTGATTTCATATGGCGTGAGCCCCTAAGCAGTAAGTCTGTCTTACAGGCTGGGTGAGAGCGGCTATGGGCTGCGCGTCATACTGATCCATCAGTCCCGTAGGACATTTGGCACAAGTTTAGTCTGCCCGATGACGATTAGTCAGCTATCGAAATCGGGCCTTGCCCGACTGCCTTCACTCGGCGTGCTTTGAGGGAATGTAGAGCGAAAGTCGTGCCATTCAGTTCAGGTTTTATTAAAACCGTTTTGAATCAAAGAGTTGAAGTTATAGCTTGAAATTGAGTGGTGGTAATTTGACTGAAACGGGCCTGCGCAAAGCGGCAAATGTATGCCGCGACGGGAATCCGCCGCGGCAACAAAAGCGACGTATGGCATTACTGGGCGTTGAATGCCTGGCCGTTGATGCCCGTGCTGTCCGGACCCATCAGGTACAGATAGACCGGCATGATCTCTTCCGGCGTCGGGTTGTTCAGCGGATTTTCCCCCGGATACGCCTGGGCGCGCATGCTGGTACGGGTGCCGCCCGGGTTGATGCTGTTGGAGCGTACCGGCGCCACGCCGTCGACTTCATCAGCCAGGGTCTGCATCAAACCCTCGGTGGCAAACTTGGAGACGCCATAGGCGCCCCAGTAGGCGCGGCCCTTGCGGCCGACGCTGCTGGAGGTGAACACCACCGAGGCGTCCTGGGACAGTTTGAGCAGCGGCAGCAGGGTGCTGGTCAGCATGAACATCGCGTTGACGTTGACCTGCATGACGCGCATGAAGTTCTCACCGGACAACTGCTCGATCGGCGTGCGCGGGCCAATGATCGAGGCGTTGTGCAGCAGGCCGTCGAGGTGGCCGAACTCGGTTTCGATCATCGCCGCCAGCTCATCGTATTGATGGGGCAGGGCGGTTTCGAGGTTGAACGGGATCACCGCCGGCTGCGGATGCCCGGCCGCTTCGATCTCGTCGTAGACCTGGGTCAGATTGGCTTCGGTCTTGCCCAGCAGCAGCACGGTCGCGCCGTGGGCCGCGTAGGTTTTCGCAGCGGCGGCGCCGATGCCGCGACCGGCACCGGTGACCAGAATGACCCGATCCTTGAGCAATTCGGGGCGAGCGGAATAATCAAACATAAAAACCTCTAATCCATTAACTTCTGATCGTTCCCACGACCGGCATGGGAATGGAGCGGGCCCGAGTCAGCAACTGCACAGCGCGTTATCGATCACCTTGCGCAACTCCTGCGGATGATCCACCACCACGTCCGCGCCCCAATGCCGAGGGTTGTCGTCCGGGTGAATATAGCCATAGGTCACGGCGGCGGTTTTGGTGCCCGCGTCACGGCCGGATTCGATATCGCGCAGATCATCGCCCACAAACAGAACCGTAGACGGATCCAGATCAAGCATCTTGCAGGCAAGCTCAAGCATCTCGGGATCCGGTTTGCTGTTCTTGACGTGATCCGGGCAGATCAGCAGGGCCGAGCGCTCGGCCAGCCCCAGTTGCTGCATGATCGGCTCGGCGAAGCGCAGCGGCTTGTTGGTGACCACGCCCCAGACCAGATTGGCTTTCTCGATGTCGGCCAGCAATTCGCCCATGCCGTCGAACAGCTTGCTGTGCACGGCGCAGCCGGCGAGGTAGCGCTCGAGGAACTCAAGGCGCAACTCCTCGAAGCCAGGCGATTCCGGATCCATCGAAAACGTCACTGCGACCATGGCCTTGGCGCCGCCGGAGATTTCGTCGCGGATATGCTTGTCGTTCATCGGCGGCAAACCGCGATCCGCGCGCATCGCCTGGCAAATCGCGATGAAATCCGGCGCGGTGTCGAGCAGGGTACCGTCCATGTCGAAAAGGACTGCTCTGATGGCCATCGGCTTATTCCTCGCGCAGGGTCTGGATCATGTAGTTGACATCAACGTCCGCCGCCAGCTTGTAGTGCTTGGTCAGCGGGTTGTAGGTCAGGCCGATGATGTCCTTGACGGTGAGGCCGGCCATGCGGCTCCAGGCGCCGAGCTCGGACGGGCGGATGAATTTCTTGAAGTCGTGGGTGCCGCGCGGCAGCAGCTTCATGATGTATTCGGCGCCGACGATGGCGAACAGGTAAGCCTTCGGGTTGCGGTTGATGGTGGAGAAGAACACCTGGCCGCCAGGCTTGACCATGCGGAAGCAGGCGCGGATTACCGAGGATGGATCCGGTACGTGTTCGAGCATTTCCAGGCAGGTGACGACGTCGAACTGCTCGGGCATTTCTTCGGCCAGGGCTTCGGCGGTGATCTGCCGGTACTCGACGTTCACACCGGATTCCAGCTGATGCAGTTGTGCGACCGCCAGGGGCGCTTCGCCCATGTCGATGCCGGTCACGGTCGCGCCGCGCTGGGCCATGGCTTCGCTGAGAATGCCGCCGCCGCAACCGACGTCGAGGACTTTCTTGCCGGCCAGATTGACCCGCTCGTCAATCCAGTTGACCCGTAGCGGGTTGATGTCGTGCAGCGGTTTGAACTCGCTTTCGCGGTCCCACCAGCGATGGGCCAGTGCTTCGAATTTGGCGATTTCGGCGTGGTCGACGTTGCTCATGATTCAATCCTCTAAAACTTGAAAAAGGCTGTAGCCCCGGAGTTTGCCCCGGGGTGTTTACGATTCGGTGTGGCCGCTGATGCGTCGGCCCCAGGCCCGGGCGGTTTCGCCGAGCTGTTGTTCGTCCAGGCGCGTCAGGCGCCGGTCGTCGAGCAGCTGCTTGCCGGCGACCCACAGATGTTTCACGCAGTCCCGGCCGGTGGCGTAAATAAGTTGCGAGACCGGGTCATAGACCGGTTGCTGGGCCAGGCCGGACAGGTCGAAGGCGACAATGTCCGCAGCCTTGCCGAGTTCCAGGGAGCCGGTTTCGGCTTCGATCCCCAAGGCACGCGCGCCGTTCAGCGTCGCCATGCGCAGCGCTCGATGGGCGTCCAGCGCGGTGGCGGAACCGGCGACAGCTTTGGCCAGCAGCGCAGCAGTGCGGGTTTCGCCCAGCAGGTCCAGGTCATTGTTGCTCGCCGCGCCATCGGTGCCGACCGCCACGTTGACCCCGGCCTGCCACAGGCGCTCCACCGGGCAGAAGCCGCTGGCCAGCTTCAGGTTCGACTCCGGGCAATGGATCACATTGGTGTTGCTTTCTACCAGCAACGCCAGGTCGTCATCGCTGATCTGGGTCATGTGCACGGCCTGGAAGCGCGGGCCGAGCAGGCCCAGTCGGCCGAGGCGGGCCAGCGGACGTTCGCCGCGCTGTTCGACCGCTTGCTGCACTTCGAAGGCGGTCTCGTGGACGTGCATGTGGATCGAAGCGTCCAGCTCCTCGGCGATCACGCGGATTTTTTCCAGGTTCTCATCACCAACGGTGTAGGGTGCATGAGGGCCGAAAGTGATCTTGATGCGTTCGTGATGCTTCAGGTCGCCGAACAGTTCGACGCCCTGACGAATGGCTTCATCGGCGCTGGCGGCGCCCGGAATCGGGAAATCGAGGATCGGAATGGCGATCTGCGCACGGATTCCGCTGTTGTGCACGCGCTCGCTGGCAACCTTCGGGAAGAAATACATGTCCGAAAAACAGGTGATGCCACCTTTTATCTGCTCGGCGATGGCCAGGTCGGTGCCGTCACGCACGAAATCTTCATCGACCCATTTGCCCTCGGCCGGCCAGATGTGGTTTTCCAGCCAGGTCATCAGCGGCAGATCGTCGGCGAGGCCGCGGAACAGGGTCATGGCGGCATGGCCATGAGCATTGATCAGGCCGGGGGCGAGCAGAACATCCGGCAATTCACGGACTTCGGCGGCGTTACACTTCAAGGCTTCGGCGCGCGGGCCGATGAACACGATGCGACCGTCGCGGATGCCCAGGCCATGCTCCTTGAGCACAACGCCTGCGGGTTCGACGGGTACCAGCCAGGTCGGCAGCAATAATAAGTCGAGCGCAATGGCAGGTTTCGGCATCGAGGGTCGGTTCCAGTGCTTTTGTAAAGGATGGCGAAGTATACCCGAGCGTCTTCGCGGGGGGATCGCTATAATCGGCGGCTTTTGTTCATGAGTGCGGGGTGAGGGATGCGCGATCGACTGTTGGCTGCGGAGAAAGTAAAGGCCATCGATTGGCGTGATGGCGCGCTCCACCTGCTGGATCAGCGCGTTTTGCCGTTCGAGGAAAACTGGATCGCCTACACCAGCGCCGCCGGCGTGGCCGAAGCGATTCGCTCGATGGTAGTGCGCGGTGCGCCGGCCATCGGCATCAGTGCCGCCTACGGCATCGTGCTGGCGGCCCGTGCCCGGATCGCCGAAGGTGGCGACTGGTATGCGGCGCTGGAAGAGGATTTCATGCTGCTGGCCGATTCCCGCCCGACGGCGGTCAACCTGTTCTGGGCGTTAAACCGCATGCACGACCGGCTGGATCGCCTGAAGGACAATGCCGATCCGCTGGAAGCGCTCGAAGCCGAGGCCATCGCCATTCATGAAAGCGATCGCGAAGCCAACCTGACCATGGCCCAGCTTGGTGTCGACCTGATCCGCAAACATCAGGGCAATGCCCAGGCCATTCTGACTCACTGCAATACCGGCGCCCTGGCCACCGGCGGTTTCGGCACGGCGCTCGGCGTGATCCGCGCCGCGTTTATCGAGGGCATGGTCGAGCGTGTCTACGCCGACGAAACCCGGCCGTGGCTGCAAGGCTCGCGCCTGACCGCGTGGGAACTGGCCAATGAAGGCATTCCGGTGACCCTCAACGCCGACTCCGCCGCCGCGCACATCATGAAAACCAAAGGCGTGACCTGGGTCATCGTCGGCGCCGACCGGATCACCGCCAACGGTGACGTGGCGAACAAGATCGGCACCTATCAACTGGCGGTCAACGCCATGCACCACGGCGTGCGCTTCATGGTGGTGGCGCCGAGTTCGACCATCGACATGAATCTGGCCAGCGGTGATGACATCCCGATCGAAGAGCGCGACGGTGCCGAACTGCTGGAAGTCGGCGGCAAGCGTGTCGGGGCAGACGTGGAGGCGTTCAACCCGGTGTTTGACGTGACGCCGGCGGACCTGATCGATGCGATCGTCACCGAAAAAGGCATCGTCGAGCGCCCGGACACCGCGAAAATGGCCCAGCTGATGTGCCGCAAGCGCCTGCATTGATTGGCTTGATGTCCGCGTTGTCCTCTTCGCGAGCAGGCTCGCTCCCACAGGTTTTGTGATCGCCACAGAACCTTGTGGGAGCGAGCCTGCTCGCGATAGGGCCTTGAAAGTCAATAAACATCCGCAATTTCGTCTCGAAATTTGCATTCAGAGAAGCTCTGAGCCTCTCTCGTCCCCGTTAAGCCTGTCATCGGTCATCTAACTATGCTCCATGCGCATCTGGGGGATAGGTGCGTGGCGGCTCTTGTGATAACATCCGGCGTTTTCCGAGGCAGTCCCACGGGGTTGTCTTCACTGCGCAAATCCAGGGTCAACTTGTCGATTTGTCGTAAGTCGGCGCATGGCACTCGGCCTGCATCGACGAGCTTCGTGCGTCCCCTATGGATATGGCGAAGTTTCACCAGAAAAAGGAATCAGGCTTCTCATGGGCGAACTGGCCAAAGAAATCCTCCCGGTCAATATCGAAGACGAGCTGAAACAGTCCTATCTCGATTACGCGATGAGCGTGATCGTCGGCCGTGCACTGCCGGATGCGCGCGATGGCTTGAAGCCCGTGCACCGTCGCGTGCTGTTCGCGATGAGCGAGCTGGGCAACGACTTCAACAAGCCGTACAAGAAATCTGCCCGTGTCGTCGGTGACGTGATCGGTAAGTATCATCCGCACGGTGATACCGCGGTGTACGACACCATCGTTCGTATGGCGCAGCCATTCTCGCTGCGTTATCTGCTGGTGGACGGTCAGGGCAACTTCGGTTCGGTGGACGGCGACAACGCCGCGGCCATGCGATACACCGAAGTGCGCATGACCAAGCTGGCGCACGAGCTGCTGGCCGACCTGCACAAGGAAACCGTGGACTGGGTGCCGAACTACGACGGCACCGAACTGATCCCGGCGGTCATGCCGACCCGCGTGCCGAACCTGCTGGTCAACGGTTCCAGCGGTATCGCCGTGGGCATGGCGACCAACATTCCGCCGCACAACCTCGGTGAAGTCATCGACGGTTGCCTGGCCCTCATCGACAACCCCGAGCTGACCGTCGATGAACTGATGCAATACATCCCCGGTCCGGACTTCCCGACCGCTGCGATCATCAACGGTCGCGCCGGCATCATCGAAGCCTACCGCACCGGCCGTGGTCGCATTTACATGCGCGCCCGCTCGATCATCGAAGACATCGACAAGGTCGGTGGCCGTCAGCAGATCGTCATCACCGAACTGCCTTACCAGCTGAACAAGGCGCGTCTGATCGAGAAGATCGCCGAGCTGGTAAAGGAGAAGAAACTCGAAGGCATCACCGAACTGCGCGACGAGTCCGACAAGGACGGTATGCGCGTCGTGATCGAACTGCGTCGCGGCGAAGTGCCTGAGGTGATCCTCAACAACCTCTACGCCCAGACCCAGCTGCAGTCGGTATTCGGCATCAACATCGTGGCGCTGATCGACGGTCGTCCGCGGATCCTGAACCTCAAGGATCTGCTGGAAGCCTTCGTCCGTCACCGTCGTGAAGTGGTTACCCGCCGTACCGTATTCGAACTGCGCAAGGCCCGTGAGCGTGGCCATATCCTCGAAGGCCAGGCCGTCGCCCTGTCGAACATCGACCCGGTAATCGCGCTGATCAAGGCCTCGCCGACCCCGTCGGAAGCCAAGGAAGCGCTGGTCAGCACGCCGTGGGAATCCAGTGCGGTGATGACCATGGTCGAGCGCGCCGGTGCCGATTCGTGCCGTCCGGAAAACCTCGATCCGCAATACGGTCTGCGCGACGGCAAGTACTTCCTGTCGCCGGAACAGGCGCAAGCCATTCTGGAGCTGCGTCTGCACCGTCTGACCGGCCTGGAACACGAAAAGCTGCTGGCCGAGTATCAAGAGATCCTCAACCAGATCGGCGAGCTGATCCGCATCCTCAACAGCGCCACGCGCCTGATGGAAGTGATCCGCGAAGAACTGGAAGTGATCCGCGCCGAATACGGCGACGTGCGCCGCACCGAGATCCTCGATGCACGCCTCGACCTGACCCTGGGTGACATGATCCCGGAAGAAGAGCGCGTCGTGACCATTTCCCACGGCGGTTATGCCAAGACCCAGCCGCTGGCTGCGTACCAGGCCCAGCGTCGTGGTGGTAAAGGCAAGTCGGCAACCGGCGTGAAGGATGAGGACTACATCGCTCACCTGCTGGTCGCCAACAGCCACACCACGCTGCTGCTGTTCTCCAGCAAGGGCAAGGTGTACTGGCTCAAGACCTACGAGATTCCGGAAGCGTCCCGCGCCGCCCGTGGTCGTCCGCTGGTCAACCTGCTGCCGCTGGATGACGGTGAATACATCACCACCATGCTGCCGGTCGATCTCGAAGCCATGAAGCGTCAGGCTGATGAAGAAGAAGCCGAAGGCGCCGAGGCAGATGTAGAAGACATCGAAAACAGCAACGAAACCGAAGAAGAGCGCCGCGCGCGCATCAAGGCTGCCGACCGCAAGAAGGCACCGTTCATCTTCATGTCGACTGCCAACGGTACCGTCAAGAAGACCCCGCTGGTGGCCTTCAGCCGTCAGCGCAGCGTCGGTCTGATCGCGCTGGAGCTGGACGAAGGCGACATCCTGATCTCCGCTGCCATCACCGATGGCGAGCAGGAAATCATGCTGTTCTCCGACGGCGGCAAGGTGACTCGCTTCAAGGAATCCGAAGTCCGCGCCATGGGCCGTACTGCTCGTGGTGTGCGTGGCATGCGTCTGCCGGAAGGGCAGAAACTGATTTCCATGCTGATCCCGGAAGAGGGCAGCCAGATCCTGACGGCTTCCGAGCGTGGCTACGGCAAACGCACGGCGATCACCGAGTTCCCTGAGTACAAGCGTGGCGGTCAGGGCGTTATCGCCATGGTCAGCAACGAGCGTAACGGCCGTCTGGTCGGTGCGGTTCAGGTGCAGGACGGTGAAGAAATCATGCTGATTTCCGATCAGGGCACGCTGGTGCGTACCCGTGTCGACGAAGTCTCCAGCCTGGGTCGTAACACCCAGGGCGTGACCCTGATAAAACTGGCCAAGGATGAAACCCTGGTCGGTCTGGAGCGGGTCCAGGAGCCGTCGGAAGTCGAGGGTGAAGAGTTTGAAGGTGAAGAAGGTGTCGAACTGGAAGAAGGCGTGATCGGCGCCGAGCCGGACGATGCAGTCGACAACCTGCAGGCGGACGCCGCAGACGAAGAAGAGTCGCAAGACTAACCAAATCGTAGCAGGGCAGAGTGTTTGCTCTGTCCGCTACCGTGATTGCATAGCGAGAGTGGATGTGAGCAAACGAGCCTTTAACTTCTGCGCAGGTCCCGCTGCGCTGCCTGAAGCTGTCCTGTTGCGTGCCCAGTCCGAGATGCTCGACTGGCACGGCAAGGGTCTGTCGGTCATGGAAATGAGCCATCGTAGCGACGACTACGTGGCCATCGCCGAAAAGGCCGAAAAGGACCTGCGCGATCTGCTGTCCATCCCCTCCAACTACAAAGTGCTGTTCCTGCAGGGCGGCGCGAGCCAGCAGTTCGCCGAAATTCCGCTGAATCTGCTGCCCGAGAACGGCACTGCCGACTATGTCGAGACCGGCATCTGGTCGAAAAAAGCCATCGAGGAAGCGCGCCGCTTCGGCAACATCAACGTTGCCGCCAGCGCCAAGCCTTATGACTACCTGGCCATTCCTGGTCAGAACGAATGGAAGCTGACCCCGGGTGCGTCCTATCTGCACTATGCGTCCAACGAAACCATTGGCGGCCTGCAATTTGACTGGGTTCCCGAGGCCGGTGACGTTCCGCTGGTGGTCGACATGTCCTCCGATATCCTCTCGCGTCCGATCGATGTGTCGCAGTACGGCCTGATCTATGCCGGTGCGCAGAAGAACATCGGCCCGAGCGGTCTGGTCGTAGTGATCGTCCGTGAAGACCTGTTGGGCCGTGCCCGCAGTTCGTGCCCGACCATGCTCGACTACAAGATCTCGGCCGACAACGGTTCGATGTACAACACCCCGGCCACCTATTCCTGGTACCTCTCGGGCCTCGTTTTCGAGTGGCTGAAGGAGCAGGGCGGCGTCGCCGCGATGGAGCAGCGCAACAAAGCGAAGAAAGATCGCCTGTACGGCTTCATCGACAACAGCGACTTCTACACCAACCCGATCAGCGTCAACGCCCGCTCCTGGATGAACGTGCCGTTCCGCCTGGCTGACGAACGTCTGGACAAGGCGTTCCTGGCCGGCGCCGACGCCCGCGGCCTGCTCAACCTCAAGGGTCATCGTTCGGTCGGCGGCATGCGTGCCTCGATCTACAACGCCCTGGGTCTGGATGCGGTTGAAGCGCTGGTCGGCTACATGGCTGAGTTCGAGAAGGAGCATTCCTGATGTCCGAGCAGGAACTCAAGGCGCTGCGCGTTCGCATCGATAACCTTGATGAGAAGATCCTCCAGCTGATCAGCGATCGCGCTCGCTGCGCCGAAGAGGTTGCCCGGGTCAAGATGGCCAGTCTGGCCGAAGGCGAGCAGCCGGTGTTCTATCGTCCCGAGCGTGAGGCGCAGGTCCTCAAGCGCGTGATGGAGCGCAACAAGGGGCCGCTGGGCAACGAAGAAATGGCGCGGCTGTTCCGCGAAATCATGTCCTCGTGCCTCGCCCTCGAGAACCCGCTGAAAGTGGCCTATCTCGGTCCGGAAGGTACGTTCACCCAAGCGGCAGCGATGAAACACTTCGGTCACGCAGTCATCAGCAAGCCGATGGCGGCGATCGACGAAGTGTTCCGTGAAGTGGCAGCCGGTGCGGTGAATTTTGGCGTGGTGCCGGTCGAGAACTCCACCGAGGGCGCGGTCAATCACACCCTCGACAGCTTCCTCGAACACGACATGGTGATCTGCGGCGAAGTCGAGCTGCGGATTCACCATCACCTGCTGGTCGGTGAAAACACCAAGACCGACAGCATCAGCCGTATCTATTCCCACGCCCAGTCGCTGGCCCAGTGCCGCAAATGGCTGGACGCCCATTACCCGAATGTCGAGCGCGTGGCTGTGTCCAGCAACGCTGAAGCGGCCAAGCGGGTCAAGGGTGAGTGGAACTCGGCGGCGATTGCCGGTGACATGGCGGCCGGGCTGTATGGCCTGACCCGTCTGGCCGAGAAGATCGAGGATCGTCCGGACAACTCCACGCGCTTCCTGATGATCGGTAACCAGGAAGTGCCGCCGACCGGCGACGACAAGACCTCGATCATCGTGTCCATGAGCAACAAGCCCGGCGCGCTCCATGAGCTGCTGGTGCCGTTCCATGACAACGGGATCGACCTGACCCGGATCGAAACCCGTCCGTCGCGCAGCGGTAAATGGACCTACGTGTTCTTCATCGACTTCGTCGGCCATCACCGTGATCCGCTGATCAAGGGTGTGCTGGAAAAGATCAGTCAGGAAGCAGTAGCACTCAAGGTGCTGGGTTCCTACCCGAAAGCAGTTCTTTAAGGGGTGGTAGCAATGAGTGGCAACTTCCTCGCTCTGGCACAGCCGGGCGTGCAACAACTTTCGCCATACGTTCCGGGCAAGCCTGTGGAAGAGTTGGCGCGCGAGCTGGATCTGGATCCGGCAAGCATCGTCAAACTGGCGAGCAACGAAAACCCGCTGGGCGCGAGCCCGAAGGCGCTGGCCGCGATCCGCGAAGCGCTGGACGAACTGACCCGTTATCCGGACGGTAACGGTTTTGCCCTGAAGTCCCTGCTGGCCGAGCAGTGCCGTGTCGAGCTGAACCAGGTGACCCTGGGCAACGGCTCCAACGACATTCTCGAGCTGGTGGCGCGCGCCTATCTGGCGCCGGGCCTGAATGCGGTGTTCAGCGAGCACGCGTTCGCGGTCTACCCGATCGCGACCCAGGCGGTCGGCGCCCAGGCCAAGGTCGTTCCGGCCAAGGATTGGGGGCATGACCTGCCGGCGATGCTGGCGGCCATCGACGCCAACACACGCGTCGTGTTCATCGCCAACCCGAACAACCCGACGGGCACCTGGTTCGGCGCGGAAGCGCTGGACGAGTTCCTGCAGGACGTGCCGGAGCACGTGCTGGTTGTTCTGGACGAGGCCTACATCGAATACGCCGAGGGCAGTGATCTGCCGGATGGCCTGGATTTCCTCGCGGCTTACCCGAACCTGCTGGTCTCGCGCACCTTCTCTAAGGCCTATGGTCTGGCGGCGCTGCGTGTTGGCTACGGCTTGTCCACGCCAGTCGTGGCAGACGTGCTGAACCGCGTACGCCAGCCGTTCAACGTCAACAGCCTGGCCCTGGCGGCGGCGTGTGCGGCGCTGAAGGACGAGGAGTATCTGGCGCAGAGCCGTCAGCTCAACGAGTCCGGCATGCAGCAGCTGGAAGCGGGTTTCCGCGAGCTGGGCCTGAGCTGGATTCCGTCCAAGGGCAACTTTATTTGCGTCGACCTCGGTCAAGTGGCGGCTCCGGTGTTCCAGGGCCTGCTGCGCGAAGGCGTGATCGTACGTCCGGTGGCCAACTACGGCATGCCGAACCATCTGCGGGTGACCATCGGTCTGCCGGCGGAAAACAGCCGCTTCCTCGAGGCGCTGCGCAAGGTCCTGGCTCGTGGGTGATGTCACTGCGCTGCAATCTGCTGCACCTATGATCGGGCGCCTGGTGGTGGTCGGTCTGGGGTTGATCGGTGGTTCGTTTGCCAAAGGCTTGCGTGAAAGCGGTGTGTGCCGCGAAGTGGTCGGGGTCGATCTCGACCCGCAATCGCGCAAGCTGGCGGTCGAGTTGGGTGTGGTGGATCGCTGTGAAGACGACCTGGTGGCGGCTTGCCAGGGCGCGGACGTGATCCAGTTGGCGGTGCCGATCCTGGCCATGGAAAAAGTGCTGGCCCGCTTGGCCGGCATGGATCTGGGGCAGGCGATCCTGACGGACGTCGGCAGCGCCAAGGGCAATGTGGTGCGTGCGGCGACCGAAGCGTTCGGCGGCATGCCGGCGCGCTTCGTGCCGGGTCATCCGATTGCTGGCTCCGAGCAGAGTGGGGTGGAAGCCTCAAACTCAGAGCTGTTTCGTCGTCACAAGGTGATTCTGACCCCGCTGGAGCGGACCGATCCGGCTGCGCTGGCTGTGGTTGATCGTTTGTGGCGCGGGCTCGGTGCCGATGTCGAACACATGCAGGTCGAGCGCCACGATGAAGTGCTGGCGGCGACCAGTCATTTGCCGCACCTGCTGGCCTTCGGTCTGGTCGATTCGCTGGCCAAGCGCAATGAAAACCTTGAGATCTTCCGTTACGCTGCGGGCGGTTTCCGTGATTTCACAAGAATCGCCGGAAGCGACCCGGTCATGTGGCATGACATCTTTCTCGCCAACCGCGAGGCTGTCCTGCGCACACTCGATACATTTCGCAGCGACCTCGACGCCTTGCGCGACGCGGTCGATGCAGGGGATGGGCACCAATTGTTGGGCGTCTTCACGCGCGCCCGGGTTGCCCGCGAGCATTTCAGTAAAATCCTGGCCCGCAGGGCCTATGTGGACGCTATGAATTCCAACGATCTGATCTTCCTGGCTCAACCTGGTGGCCGCCTGTCCGGTCGGATTCGCGTACCGGGTGACAAATCGATTTCCCACCGTTCGATCATGCTCGGCTCCCTGGCTGAAGGTGTCACCGAAGTCGAAGGCTTCCTCGAGGGCGAAGACGCCCTGGCGACCTTGCAGGCGTTCCGCGACATGGGCGTGGTCATCGAAGGCCCGCATCACGGCCGCGTGACCATCCATGGTGTCGGCCTGCACGGCCTGAAGCCTGCGCCGGGCCCGATCTATCTGGGCAACTCCGGTACTTCGATGCGCCTGCTGTCCGGCCTGCTGGCCGCGCAGGACTTCGACAGCACCCTGACCGGTGACGCTTCGCTGTCCAAGCGTCCGATGAATCGCGTCGCCAACCCGCTGCGGGAAATGGGCGCCGTGATCGAAACCGCTGCCGACGGTCGTCCGCCGATGACCATTCGTGGTGGTCACAAGCTCAAAGGCCTGACTTACACCATGCCGATGGCCAGTGCCCAGGTGAAATCCTGCCTGCTGCTGGCGGGCCTGTATGCCGAAGGCAAGACCACCGTGACCGAGCCGGCTCCGACTCGCGACCACACCGAGCGCATGCTGCGCGGCTTTGGCTATTCGGTAAGCGTCAACGGTGCCACCGCATCGGTCGAGTCCGGCGGCAAGCTGACCGCGACCCACATTGAAGTGCCGGGTGACATCTCGTCTTCGGCGTTCTTCCTGGTAGCGGCGTCGATCGCCGAGGGTTCGGAGCTGGTGCTCGAGCACGTCGGCATCAACCCGACGCGTACCGGTGTGATCGACATCCTGCGCCTGATGGGTGCCGACATCACCCTGGAAAACCAGCGTGAAGTGGGTGGCGAGCCGGTTGCCGACCTGCGCGTGCGAGCAGCTAAACTCAAAGGAATCGAGATTCCGGAAGCGCTGGTCCCTCTGGCCATCGACGAGTTCCCGGTACTGTTCGTGGCGGCAGCCTGTGCCGAAGGGCGCACGGTGCTGACTGGCGCCGAAGAACTGCGGGTCAAGGAATCGGATCGTATCCAGGTCATGGCGGACGGTTTGCTGGCGCTGGGCGTCAAGTGCGAACCGACCCCGGACGGCATCATCATCGACGGCGGCCAGATCGGCGGCGGCGAAGTGCATGGTCATGGCGATCACCGCATCGCGATGGCTTTCAGCGTGGCCTCGTTGCGCGCCACTGCACCGATCCGCATCCATGATTGCGCCAACGTCGCGACATCGTTCCCGAACTTCCTGGCGCTGTGCGCGCAGGTCGGCATTCGTGTGGCGCAAGAGGCTCAGTCGTGAACAACATTGCTCCGGTCATCACCATCGATGGGCCAAGCGGCTCGGGCAAAGGCACCGTAGCCGGGATTCTGGCCAAGCGTCTGGGCTGGAATCTGCTGGATTCCGGCGCGCTGTATCGCCTGCTGGCGTTTGCTGCGCACAATCATGGTGTCGACCTGACCAATGAAGAGTTGCTGAAGAAACTGGCCGCTCATCTGGATGTGCAGTTCATCGCGGCGACCGACGGTCAGTTGCAGCGCATCATTCTGGAAGGTGACGAAGTCAGCGATGTCATCCGCACCGAGAGCGTCGGTTCCGGCGCTTCCCAGGTGGCTGCGTTGCCGGCTGTGCGCGAGGCGCTGCTACAGCGCCAGCGCGCGTTCCAGGAAACACCGGGCCTGGTGGCCGATGGTCGTGACATGGGCACGGTGGTATTTCCGAATGCGCCGCTGAAGATTTTCCTGACCGCCAGTGCCGAGGAGCGGGCGCGCCGTCGATATTTGCAGTTGAAGGGCAAAGTCGAGGGTGTTAGTCTGTCGAGTCTGCTAGATGAGATCCGTGCGCGCGACGAGCGTGATACCCAGCGAGCGGTGGCCCCGCTCAAACCGGCGGCCGACGCCATACAGCTGGATTCCACGGAGTTGTCCATCGATCAGGTGCTTGAACGCATCATGAGCGAGATCGCCATTCGCGATATCGCCGGGTGACCAAGAAGGCTACAGGGGACCAGTCATAGTCCTGTGGTGCTTCTTTTTAATGAAACTAACCCACATCGTCTGGGATGTGGAGATGGGCGTACTTTTTCGCCCTAATCAACAGGAATTAAAATGAGCGAAAGCTTTGCGGAACTCTTTGAAGAAAGCCTAAAGACCCTGAACCTTCAGGCAGGCTCCATCATCACCGGTGTTATCGTTGATATCGATTACCAGGCTCGCTGGGTAACCGTTCACGCTGGCCTGAAGTCCGAAGCACTGATCCCTCTGGAGCAGTTCTACAACGACGCTGGCGAACTGAACATCAACGTCGGTGACGAAGTTCACGTTGCTCTGGACTCGGTTGAAGACGGTTTCGGTGAAACCAAGCTGTCCCGTGAAAAAGCCAAGCGCGCTGAATGCTGGATCGTTCTGGAAGCAGCCTTCGCAGCTGAGGAAGTGGTCAAGGGCGTTATCAACGGTAAGGTTAAAGGCGGCTTCACTGTCGACGTTAACGGCATCCGTGCGTTCCTGCCAGGTTCCCTGGTTGACGTCCGTCCAGTGCGCGACACCACGCACCTGGAAGGCAAAGAGCTGGAATTCAAGGTCATCAAGCTGGACCAGAAGCGCAACAACGTTGTCGTTTCCCGTCGCAGCGTCCTGGAAGCCGAGAACTCCGCCGAGCGTGAAGCTCTGCTGGAATCCCTGCAGGAAGGCCAGCAAGTCAAAGGTATCGTCAAAAATCTCACCGACTACGGCGCATTCGTCGACCTGGGCGGTGTGGACGGCCTGCTGCACATCACCGACATGGCGTGGAAGCGTATCAAGCACCCTTCCGAAATCGTCAATGTTGGCGACGAGATCGACGTCAAGGTTCTGAAGTACGATCGCGAGCGCAATCGTGTTTCCCTGGGCCTGAAGCAACTGGGCGAAGATCCATGGGTTGCTATCAAAGCCCGTTACCCAGAAAGCACTCGCGTTACCGCTCGTGTAACCAACCTGACCGACTACGGCTGCTTCGCTGAGCTGGAAGAAGGCGTTGAAGGTCTGGTACACGTTTCGGAAATGGACTGGACCAACAAGAACATCCACCCTTCGAAAGTCGTACAAGTCGGCGACGAAGTGGAAGTCATGGTTCTGGACATCGACGAAGAGCGTCGTCGTATCTCCCTGGGCATCAAGCAGTGCAAGTCGAACCCATGGGAAGACTTCTCTGGCCAGTTCAACAAGGGCGACAAGATCTCCGGCACCATCAAGTCGATCACCGATTTCGGTATCTTCATTGGTCTGGACGGCGGCATCGACGGTCTGGTTCACCTGTCCGACATCTCCTGGAACGAAGTGGGCGAAGAAGCCGTGCGTCGTTTCAAGAAGGGCGACGAGCTGGACACCGTTATCCTGTCGGTTGACCCGGAGCGTGAGCGTATCTCCCTGGGTATCAAGCAACTGGAAAGCGATCCGTTCTCCGAGTACGTCTCGGTTAACGACAAAGGCGCAATCGTTACTGGCACCGTGAAAGAAGTTGACGCCAAAGGCGCCATCATCGTTCTGGCCGACGATATCGAAGCAACTCTGAAAGCCTCCGAAATCAGCCGTGACCGCGTTGAAGACGCGCGCAACGTTCTGAAAGAAGGCCAGCAAGTAGAAGCCAAGATCATCAGCGTTGATCGTAAGAGTCGCGTAATCCAGCTGTCGATCAAATCGAAAGACGATGCTGAAGAGAAAGAAGCCATCCAGAGCCTGAAAACCGCTCCGGAAGGTGAAGCAGCTGACACCACTATGGCGGCACTGCTGCGTCAAGCAATGGCCAAACAGAACTGAGTTCTGTCTGATCATTAAAAAAGGGCGACTTCGGTCGCCCTTTTTTGTGCCTGCGATTTGGTGTGTGTCCTGCAGTGTGTTGTCTGGGTGAAACCATTCCCCTTGTAAGGCGGTCTGTTTCTTTAATCGGATCAATCGTCTATTCGCGTCTAGGCTTAGTCTGAAGATCGCAGTAGTCGGGCGTAGAGCCTGGCATAAGGAAGTGAATGAACAAGTTTATAGTCTTGATGGGCATGCTGGTTTTGGCGGGCTGTACGACCAGCGCCAAGACTCATGCGGTGCGCGGCGTCAGTGGCATTGAGGTTGATTGCTCCGGATTGGGCTCGGGTTGGGAGAAATGTCAGAAGCGTGCGGCGAAAGAATGCAAGGGTGCAGGTTATAAAGTGGTCACGCGATCGGATGACGCCAAGGATGAGGATTTGTTTCCCTTCGGCTTCAATCCTGCAGGCTACGTCACTCGTACCATGTTGGTGATCTGTCGGTGAGAGTGCGTTGTACGGGTGGGGTGGCGTGATGCCCTGAAAATGGGCGTTTCGATGTGGGGCAAGATATGTCAACCCCTGGGCTGTTCAAAATCTTCCGGGCATGCTAAAACCTTTCAAGCGCTGATCTAGCTGCTTGAAAAAGAAGGGAAAAATATGACGAAGTCGGAGTTGATCGAACGAATTGTCACCCATCAAGGGCTGCTCTCATCCAAAGATGTGGAGTTGGCCATCAAGACCATGCTTGAGCAAATGTCCCAGTGTCTGGCTACGGGTGATCGCATCGAGATCCGTGGTTTTGGCAGCTTTTCCTTGCACTATCGTGCGCCGCGGGTTGGTCGCAATCCGAAGACCGGTCAGTCTGTCAGCCTTGATGGCAAGTTTGTGCCGCATTTCAAGCCGGGCAAGGAACTGCGTGATCGTGTGAACGAGGAAGAGGAGGAGGGGGTTTGACGGCCACGACTTTTCGGGGAGTTGCCCATGCGTAATCTCAAGCGCATGCTTCTTGGTGTTTTCGTTCTTTTGTTGATGCTGGTGATCCTGGCGTTTGTACTGGAGAACCAGCAGTCCATTTCGTTGATGTTCCTTGGTTGGGCGGGGCCGCAGCTGCCAGTCTCTCTGGTAATGGTTCTCGCTTTGCTGATTGGGATGCTTGTCGGGCCGGTACTGGGCTGGTTTCTGGGACGATCGTCCAGAACTTCACGCAAACGACTTGTATAAGAGCAGGCGCAGGACATCCATCGAATTTGCATCGCTACTTGTCTATATCCATTAGTAAAACGTCCATTAAGCTGTAAAATGCAGCTCTTGTTCGGTAGTGGCATTGTTGCCATATCGATTCAGACTGACTCTGACAGAAGCTGGCTTGCAGCTTTTGCATCTATGGATTAGACAGCGCTCTTTGGTGGCCCTGTCCGCAGCTCAAGGGTATGGTTTCGCGTGAAAATTCTAGTTACCGGCGGCGCCGGGTTTATTGGCTCGGCAGTCATCCGTCACATCATTTCCAAGACCACCGACTCTGTCGTAAACGTCGATAAGCTGACTTACGCCGGTAATCTGGAGTCTTTGGCCGAAGTAAGCCAAGACCCGCGATATGTATTTGAGCGCGTTGATATCTGCGATCGTGAGCAGATCGACCGGGTTCTTCGTGAGCACCAGCCTGATTCGATCATGCATCTGGCCGCGGAGTCTCACGTTGATCGCTCGATTTCCGGCCCGTCCGAGTTCATCCAGACCAACATCATCGGCACTTACACGCTGTTGGAAGCTGCACGCCACTACTGGTCTGCTCTGGACGACACCCGCAAAACCGCTTTCCGCTTTCACCACATTTCCACTGATGAAGTGTACGGCGACCTCGAAGGTCCTGAAGATCTGTTCACTGAAACCACACCTTATCAGCCAAGCTCGCCATATTCGGCGAGCAAGGCCAGCTCCGACCACCTGGTTCGTGCCTGGGCCCGTACTTATGGTCTGCCGACGCTGGTCACCAACTGCTCGAACAACTATGGTCCATGCCACTTCCCTGAGAAGTTGATCCCGCTGATCATTCTCAATGCACTGGAAGGCAAATCGCTGCCGGTTTACGGCAAAGGCAATCAAGTGCGTGACTGGTTGTACGTAGAAGATCATGCGCGTGCGCTGTACAAAGTTGTTACAGAAGGTGTTGTTGGCGAGACTTACAACATTGGCGGACACAACGAAAAACAAAACATTGAAGTGGTTCAAACACTTTGCGCGCTGCTTGATGAGCTTCGCCCGGATTCTGCCCATCGTCCACACGCAAGCTTGATTACTTATGTTCAGGATCGTCCGGGACATGATCAGCGTTATGCGATCAATGCGAGCAAGATTCAGCGTGAACTCGGCTGGGCGCCGGAAGAAACCTTCGAGACCGGTATTCGCAAGACGGTGGAATGGTATTTGAACAACGCGCAGTGGGTCGAGCATGTGAAAAGCGGCAGCTATCAGCAGTGGATTGATCAGAACTACAGCGATCGCTCCAATAAAGCATGAGAATCCTTCTTCTTGGAAAAAATGGTCAGGTGGGTTGGGAGCTGCAGCGCTCCCTGGCGCCGCTAGGTGAACTCATCTCGCTGGATCGCCACTTGCTCAACGGCCTGCAGGGCGATCTGTCGGATCCGGAGGCGTTGCGCGCAACGATCCGGCATCTGAAGCCGGACGTGATAGTCAACGCTGCCGCCTACAACGCTGTCGATAAAGCAGAGTCCGAAAAGGAACTCGCTGCCCTGATCAATACCCAGGCAGTCGCCGTCATGGCGGATGAAGCATTGGCTCTGAATGCCTTGCTGGTTCACTACTCTACTGATTATGTGTTCAGTGGTGAGGGTGATGTTCCCTGGAAGGAAGATGACCCTGTTGCGCCCCTTAATCAATACGGAATCAGCAAGCGCGCTGGCGAAGAGGCAATTGTTGCTTCCGGCTGTTCGCACTTGATCTTTCGTACGAGCTGGGTCTATTCCGTCAGAGGCAACAACTTCGCGAAAACCATGTTGCGTCTGGCCAGGGAGCGTGAGGCGTTAAATGTGATTTTCGATCAGGTGGGTGCGCCAACCGGTGCTGACCTGATTGCCGATGTCACTGCCCACGCCATTTTGAAAGTGAAGCAAAGTGCCGATTTGGCGGGCATCTACCATCTGGTTGCCGGTGGTGAAGTTTCCTGGCACGGCTATGCTTCCCATGTCATAGAGTTCGCGCGAAAGATTGGCGAGCAATTGAAGGTGACTGAAGTAAACCCGATCGAGTCGGCGGCCTACCCGACTCCGGCCCGTCGTCCCTTGAATTCACGCCTGAACACCCAGAAACTGCGAAATAATTTTGCCCTTCGCCTGCCGGAATGGCAAAGCGGCGTAAACAGAATGCTGATGGAAGTTTTTAATAAATGATCAAGACAAATCGAAAGGGAATTATTCTGGCCGGTGGTTCGGGAACACGCTTGCACCCGTTGACGTTGGGTGTTTCCAAGCAAATGTTGCCGATCTATGACAAACCGATGATTTTTTATCCGTTGTCCGTGCTCATGCTCGCAGGTATGCGAGAAATCCTGATCATTTCCACCCCTGAAGATCTGCCAAACTTTCGCAAGCTGCTCGGTGATGGCAGCCGCTACGGTATTCAGTTGACCTACGCCGAACAGCCAAGTCCTGATGGTTTGGCACAGGCCTTCATTATCGGTGAGGAGTTCATCGGTAAGGATCCGTGCTGTTTGATCCTCGGTGACAACATATTTTACGGTCAGCACTTCTCCGATAACTTGCGTTCCGCCAGCACTCAGGAAAAAGGCGCGACGGTCTTCGGTTATCACGTTTCTGATCCTGAGCGTTTCGGTGTCGTTGAGTTCGATTCGTCAGGTCGGGCATTGAGCATTGAAGAAAAACCGCTCAAGCCTAAATCCAGTTACGCCGTCACCGGTCTTTATTTCTACGATAACCAGGTTGTCGATATTGCCAAGGGCATCAAGCCGTCCGAACGAGGCGAGCTGGAAATTACAGACGTTAACCGTGCCTATCTCGAGCAACAAACCCTCAATGTTGAAATGCTCGGTCGAGGCTTTGCGTGGCTGGATACCGGTACTCACGACTCGCTGCTTGAGGCGAGCCACTTCGTGCACACCATCGAACACCGCCAAGGTTTGAAGGTGGCGTGCCTAGAAGAAATTGCATACAACAATGGCTGGATTACGTCGGAGCAGTTGAGCGAGCAGGCGGAAGCTCTCAAGAAGACAGGCTACGGGCAGTACCTGAAAAAATTGTTGGATTCGACTTCTTTCTGAGTCTGGAAAGTTCGGTATTCAAACAAAGCGTTCAATCCGTGCAAGCAGGAACGGCATGCCAGTAGAACATCCGAAGGTTGCAGTTTTACTGGCTGCCTACAATGGAACACCGTGGATTGAGGAGCAACTTTCCTCAATTCTCAATCAATCAGCAGTTAATGTAACTGTTTACATCAGTATTGATCCCTCTTCAGACGGTACGGAAGCGCTGTGCCGAGCTTACGCCGCTGAGCATTCCGGTGTGGTGATCCTCCCTGAATCCGGACGATTTGGCGGTGCATCGCGCAACTTCTTCAGACTCATCCGCGATGTCGACTTCGATAACTTCGACTTCATTGCCTTTTCGGATCAGGATGACGTCTGGCATTCGAACAAGCTGCTTCGTGCAACTCAAAGCATTGCAGAACAACGCGTAGATGCGTACTCCAGTAACGTCACTGCGTTCTGGCCTGATGGCAAGACTGTCCTCCTGGACAAAGCGCAGCCACAGGTCGATCTGGACTATTTGTTCGAGGCTGCCGGGCCGGGCTGTACTTACGTGATGAGTAACGCGCTGGCGGGCTCGTTAAAGGCTTCAATGCTTGCGAACTGGCAGCAACTGCAAGGCGTCAGCCTGCACGACTGGTATTGCTATGCCTATGCACGAAGCAACGGTTATCGCTGGTATATCGATCCAGGGGCATCTATGGATTATCGCCAGCACGAGCGTAATCAAGTCGGCGCCAATACTGGTCTTCGTCCATTGATTACCCGCTATAAAACCATCCATGACGGCTGGTGGTTCAGTCAGGTTGAACTCATCGCAACGTTGGTGACGCCAGAGCGGGCGTCATCATTCATCCGTGGTAGGCAGTTGCGTGGGATGCAACTGGTCAAACTTTCCTTCAGGGCCTGGCAATGCAGGCGTCGGGTAAGGGATAAGGTCTTCTTCTTCTTTATCTGTTGGGCTAGCGCATTGTTGGGGAGCAAGTCTTGAGCATCGTGCCAAAACCGAGCATTTTTGTGTCCGGTGCCAGCGGTTTTGTCGGGCAGCGGCTGGTCATGCGCCTGTTGCTCGATAAAAAATACACGCCTATCGCTGCCACGCGCCGTGCTACCCAATTGCAGGGATTATGCCCCACTGTGTCTTTTGACATGGATAACCCGAGTCACCGGCCTGATTTGAATGGCGTGGATGTAGTTGTTCATTCCGCCGCGCGAGTGCATGTGATGAATGAGCTTGCCGAGGACGCCCTCGCTGAGTATCGCAAGGTCAATGTGGAAGGGACCTTGCGACTGGCGAAGCAGGCAGCAGAGGCAGGGGTGCGGCGCTTCATTTTTATCAGTTCGATCAAGGTCAATGGAGAAAGCACGCTCCCTGGGAAACCGTTCAGCGCGGATGATATGCCTGCTCCCCAAGACCCTTACGGGGTCTCCAAGTACGAGGCCGAGCAAGCACTGAAGCAACTGGCACTCGAGACTTCAATGGAGCTTGTGATCATTCGTCCTCCACTGGTCTATGGACCTGGAGTCAAAGCCAATTTTCTGAACATGTTGCGCTGGCTCGACAGAGGGGTTCCGCTGCCGTTAGGTGGCATACGCAACCAGCGAAGTCTGGTTGCGCTTGGTAATCTGGTGGATTTTATCGTCACGTGTATCAATCATCCTGCAGCAGCCAATCAGACATTTCTGGTTAGCGATGGTCGGGACCTCTCCACACCTCAGTTATTGAACAGCCTGGCGAATGCTTTGGATAAGCGATCCCGGCTGATTGCCTTGCCAGAGTGGCTGATACTCTCTATGGCGACGCTGCTGGGCAAACAAGCGGTTGCAAGTCGGGTCTGCGGCTCTCTGCAGGTTGACATCTCCAAGAACTATGAGTTACTGGGGTGGACTCCACCGATTCACTCGGATCGAGCCATGCGTCAGACGGCCATTCACTATCAGGAAAACATTGGTAAAGCACCGTGCCTGAAACCCTGAAGATTCTGGATTCTCATTCTTCGGTGCCGCAGGCGCGAATGGCGCTCTATGGATGTAACGCACGATTGATGACGGGAATGTTTTGAATGTGAAGCTTTGATTGAGTCTCGCGGCGCGCGGCGGGATACTTCGGATTAACGGTTTAGACTATTTTTACTACTATGGATTATGTATGTCATTCAGCAAAATAAATTTCTGGATTGAAGGTGATATTTCGACCACAAGGATTGTATCGCGCCTGCTGAATGATGTGAGTGGTGAAGGTAATTGCGATACCCGACTGCTAAGCACTGTGGGTTGGTCGTCCCTCGTCAGTGGTGTCAATATTTTTTGCCGGAGTTGTGATCCAAGATACGCCTGGTTGCCGACGTACTTGCGCGAGCATGGTATTCCCTATGCGTATTATCTCGATGACAATTTCTGGAAAATCACCGGCTCGGGAGAGTTGGCACGCTATTATAAATCGGCAGAAGTCGTCATGTCGCTCGACGCTTTTGTTGAGAACGCCAGTTTCGTGATTACGCACAATAAAACATTTGCCGAATTTATCAATCGAAGATTTCCCGATGTGAAGTGTGAGTTGTTGCCTGTCCCTTTTGACACTTCGCTGATTCGTAAAATTGCAAAAAAACTTGCAGTAAAACCTGCGAGAGACGCCGTGGTCGGGTACGCCGGTGGCTATAAGGAAGAAGAGTTTGCGCTGCTTCAGGAAGTGGTTGAGCAGTTAGGGAAAGAGCGGCCGGAAATCCGCTTTGAGTTCATCGGTGGTGTTTCCGATGAATTGCGCAGCTTGAATAATGTGCAGTGGTTCCCCGGCTTTTCGGACTATTCCCAATTTCTTGAATTCAAAATGGCGCGAAACTGGAGTGTCGGGTTGGCGCCGTTGATGGAAAGCCAGTTCAACGCTTCCAAGACGAACAATAAGTTCAGAGAGTACGGTGGTTGCGGGATATCCGCCATCTATAGCAATACGACGCCCTATGTCGAATGCGTAGTGTCGGAGCGCTCCGGTCTGTTGGTTGATAACAATGTCGCCGATTGGGTGGAGGCTATCAAGCGTCTCGTTGATAATCCTCAATTACGCGAAACGATAAAGGAAGAGTCCTTCAAATATGTCGAATTGAACCATTCGCATGAGTCGATTATTCCAGCCTGGCGCGAGGCTCTCGACAGAATTTCTCATGACTCTGAACGCTTGATGTCTTCCAGAATTAGATTCAACTATGTAAAACATTTCCATTTGAGCGGCATGTCACGCGTCGCCAAGAGAATGGAAGGCGCTACTGCGACTTCGATATATGGATTTGTATTGAAAGGAAAATTGAAGTCGCTCTTGAACAGGGCTCCTGTTCGAAAACTGATAAAAGCCTTTGCTTTTGTAGCGCTGATCGCTGCCGGTTTGTACCTCCTGAAGGCGGGCATAATGTGAGGAAAAAAACTGTTTTGATCGTCTGTAATGATGTCGTCGGGCTAAAAATGGCCGGGCCGGCAATCAGATGTGTGGAAATGGCAAAAGTTCTCTCACAAAACTTTGACGTTAAATTATATGCGCCGAAAGTTCAGCCGTTGGTTGACGTATTGTTCGAAACAAAACAATTCTCGGACGCGGGTTTCAAGTCGACAGCAGAAAATGCGGATTTTCTGATAGTTCAAGGTGACGCTTTAAGATCACATCCTTTTTTAAAGGAATTAAAAGGTTGCCTTGTGGTAGACCTTTATTGCCCGGTCCCACTTGAATATCATCAGGCCTCCGAGGGTGTAAGCCTTGATGTAAGAGGAATGACCAGCAATTTTTTATGCGACGTGCTGCTTGAGCAACTCGTGTACGGAGATCATTTCCTGTGTGCCAGTGAAAAACAGCGAGAATTCTGGCTGGGTGCACTGACATTGGCCGGACGAGTCAACGCAGATCGTTGGCCGCAGGCGAGTCATGCCGATGTTTCCGACCTGATATCGCTGCTGCCATTTGGATTGTCGTCGCAGCGGCCGGCGGCAACCCGGCGAGCGATACGTTCAACCTTCAATATCCCTGCAGATGATTTTGTTCTTGTATGGGGAGGTGGGTTGTATCAATGGTTTGATCCATTGACGCCCATCAAGGCGGTCCATCGCCTGGTTTCGGAAGGTGCACGAGTGCATCTCGTGTTCATTGGGGTTAAACATCCAAATGCCAGCATTGCACAGCATGATATGTGTGCTTGTGCGGTCGATCTGGCCACCGAGCTCGGGCTGATCGATAAATTTGTCCACTTCAATTTTGGCTGGGTGGACTATGACGATCGCCATAATTTTCTACTTGATGCAGATGCCGGTATAAGCTCTCACTTTGATAACCCTGAAACGCGCTTCTCGTTTCGAACCCGGATGCTGGATTATCTCTGGTGCGACTTGCCGATCATCGCGACACAAGGCGATGTGTTCGGTGATTCTCTGATTCCCCTAGGGACGGGAATATCCGTCGGTTTTGAAGACCTTGAGGGCTGGGTTCAGGCTATAACGATCTTGATGACTGATAAAAGCGAGCGTCAAAAATACCAGGAAAATGTTCGTAACTATTCAAAAGGCTTTCGCTGGGACTCTGTAGTACATCCTTTGCTTGAGAGGCTTGAGACAATGACTGTTGCGCCTGATCGATCACTGGTCCGGTCGCACTACGTGAGCGCCAATCAATCAACAGGTTTTTTCTTTCGTTTGCGACGTCGTTATGCTTCAGGCGGAGTTCTATCGATTTTTGCGGCTATATGGAGACGTTTGCGCTAAGTGAGGGGTTCCAGGATTGAGGTCGTGTAGTTTGACGTTCCGTAACTATATAAATGGGCATGAGCAGTCGAGTTTTATATGAAAAATCAAGTCCCATCTGTATGTGCAGTGATCATTACGTTCTTTCCAGATCTGGGCAACTTGAGGAATTTGGTCGAATCGTTAAGCGCACAGGTCGATAGCATCGTTATTGTGGACAATGGGTCGTCGGATTCGATGGAGCTTTTTGTCAGCAAGTTAAGCATTGAAAACAAACCTGTTGTTCTTGGTCTCGGTGAAAATCTGGGTATCGGTCATGCGCAGAACGTTGGTATTGAATATGCCAAGACTTCCGGTGCAGCCTATGTCGTGCTGTTTGATCAGGATAGCTGCCCCGAGAAGAATATGGTTGTGAAGCTGCTTTCGGCAGCGAGGGAGTTGGAGTCATCGGGTGTACCTTTGGCAGCGGTGGCGCCAGGTTACAAAGACTTCGACGGCGGCAGATTGTCCAGTTTTGTACGTATCGGGTATTTCGGTTTTTCTCGAATAGATTGTGCCCCTGACAGCAAAGTCGTCGAGGCAGACTTTCTAATTTCCTCCGGGTCACTGATTCCCCTTTCGGCAATCGCCAAGGTTGGGGGCGTGGATGCGAGCCTGTTTATCGATCATGTCGACACTGAATGGTGTATGCGCGCGAAGTCTATGGGGCTCAAGCTGTTTGGCGTAAACGACGCAATCATGCTGCATTCGTTGGGTGATCGAAGAGCCAGATTCTGGTTTCTTCGTTGGCGAACCGTTCCGTACCATTCTCCTTTCCGTTATTACTATATGTTCCGTAATAGCATTCTGCTTCAGAAAAGATCCTATATGCCGCTTCGCTGGAAAATAGCCGATCTTGTACGATGCCTGAGAGCGCTGGTTTTTTTTGGTATTTTTTCTTCGGATCGAATGGCGTGCGTTAAGATGATGCTCCGTGGTACGCGAGATGGTATAGCCGGTATCACTGGCAAAATGAAATGAATGCTGTCAAGGGCGCCTGGTGATTCGGGTGTGTAAGGTAAGTGCTGGCATCGTGATCTAGGTGTGTAGCGCTTAGAGTCATATCAAATATGAGTAGGTTTTATTTATGGTAGTTCTTGATATTGGCTGTGGAAGGAAAAAAATCACCGGAGCGATCGGCATCGATTTTTCTGCGATGAGCGATGCCGATATCACGCTTGATCTCAATAAGGAACGCCTTCCGTTTGAGGACAGCAGTGTCGATTTCATTTTTTCATCGCATACCCTGGAGCATTTGACGATCGAAGGCTTTCTTCATGTTATGGAGGAGTGCTATCGAGTTTTGAAGCCAGCGGGTCAACTCAAGATCGTTGTTCCCTATTTTACAACCACGGCTAACCTGGCCAATCCATTTCACAATAACAACATCTGTTTCAACGAACATACGTTTCGGTTCTTTTCCTCTGATTCGGAAACCGATGCAATGGCGAAGCACGAGTATGCATCACCCAGTTGCCCGCATTGGGGCCTGAGATACTCTGCGAACAGTGAAATCGGTATTGAATTCAAGACCTTGTCTGTATCCTATTTCTACTTTCCAGAATATGTGGACTCTTCTGATGAAGAGAAATTTTTGGCGCGCTCCTCGAAAATGAACGTGGTAGATCAGATCGCCTATTCCCTGGAAGCGGTCAAACCGTGTCCTGTGCGTCCTGAAACAGGTCCTGTCGGGACCAAGGATGACCCTTTCGCATTTGTTGAGCAGCAACTCCAACACATCAATAATCAGATCGCCTATCTTTTAGCAAGAGAGGTGGATGAGTCAGAACTCCGTACTGCGAAGCGTGTAGTGACCACTACAAGAAAAGACGGAAGTATTTTCAGTGTTGACGGGGTTCTGACGCCAGTCAACTTTCTGGTTTATGAACTTGATGCCGTCATTCAGGATCTTCGTCGCAAGATTGATGCTCTTGGGTAGTCGAGCGAAGACGCTGCGATCAGCTGTCTAGCAACTCCAGGTCCCGACAAAATGCTGACAGTTTTAGTGAGCAGGGTGTCGGGATTTTTATGCGTCCGTTTGTATTAGACCAAATGAACCGCTCGCCGAGGATCTTGTCGTTAGGTAGGTATCCGCCTTTTTGCCTGGGTTCAGGACAAGGGTCGTGGTGGTGAGACGTCGCCCCTCCCGACCACTCCTGCAGAGACAGGGCTTCGTCGGAAGATGGAGGGTTTTGTTCATACGGCGTCCAGCGCGACGGTACAATTCATAAACTATTTAGCCAAGCAAGAGGATTGTCTGCGATGGGTTATATCAAGGAGCACTGGGGCTATTTGACCGGTGTGGGTGCGTATCCGGGTGTCGATTGTTTACGGGCAATGGCGGTTGCGCTTGTAGTTCTCTACCACTTTCATTTGTTTCCTGTCGGCTGGGTCGGCGTAGACATTTTTTTTGTGCTGAGTGGCTTTTTGATCGGTGGAATTATTCTCGATAAAACGACATCAGGTCGTTTCGATTTTGTCGAATTTTACAAAAAGAGAGCTTTACGAATACTTCCAATTTATTATTTTATAATGCTTTTGTGTTTTGTATTGAAAGCGGGTGGGGTGTTCGACTTTATAGCTGTAAAAAGCATGATTTCGGGTATGTTGTTTCTGCAGACAACGGGGCCTTACTTCTTTCCGGGCTATTTCAATATCAATGAGGCTTACATTCCTGGGGGATCGTGGAGCCTGGTCATTGAGGAGATGTTCTATCTGATTGCCCCATTGGCGATTGTCTTGGTTTCTTATCTTTCGGGTAAAAAACCATGGCCGATGCTGGTTGCGCTGGTGGTTGCTTATCTTTCAGGTATTGCAGTACGAGCGGCAATGACATCGGGTTTTGCGCCCGATGATTCCAGTTGGTACTTCGCAAGCTTTATTCAGTTCCATTCTCGATATGATGAACTGGCGGTCGGTGTCCTGGCGGCGGCTTACTTGAGGTTTGCCCGTGACGTAAGATCGCAATCCGCGTGGTGGATCTCAGCGGCAATTATTCTGAGTTTTCTTTTCCTTGTGTATATCTATGGAAAGCCAGCGTTTCTTGAGAAGCCCTTCCTGATAACGCGAGATACCCTCTGGCTGCCTACGCTCTTGGGTGCAATAGGTGCTTGTTTCGTGCTCGGTGCTTACTGGGTACCTCTACAAGCAAAGCCCATTGTGTTGCTTGCCAGGTTGTCGTATCCGCTTTACCTGGTTCATATATTATTCCTTGAAATAACCAATAGATACGTCGGTAGCGGTTTGCTCAGGTGGATGGCTGATACATTTACCGAACATGGCTTGTCTGTAATCCGGATAACAATCTGTGTTTTTCTTTCTTATCTTGTTTCCTTGTTGGTGGAATATCCATTTATCAGGATGTACAAGAAGAAAGATAACAAGAGGGTAAGCGAGGACGGGATGGAAGTGGCTCCCGTGTAGGCCGGTTTCTCGGCTGTGACATTCTGCTCGTGGGGCAGTGTGTGGTCGAGGCGGATCGCGACTTGTACGGGGAACCTGGCCGGGAAGGATGAGCCTCCTCCTCGGCCAAGCTATCTTGAGATGCTGAGTGTTTACGCGGTTCTTGACAGGATTTCGATCATGGCTTCTTGAATGCCTGCTTCTCGAAGTCTGTTTTTATAGGCATCGATATCATAATTTGCTCTGAAGAACTCTACAGTTCTTGAGTGCGCATCGATTGATGCGTAACACGCTCCGGGAATTCTGTCCCTGGCCTGGCCTACAGAACCCGGGTTGACGATGATTCCGGCTCCGGCTGGCCGTTGCATTGGATGGTGTGTGTGTCCGAGCACCAGGTAGTCCATTGCGTCGGGCCAGGCAAAACCTATCTCCGTATCCTTGTAGATGTACTCTTCAGCGTTATGCGGGCTTCCGTGCGCTACATACATGGCTGTATCGACAGGCGTGCTTTTTTCATCGGTTGAAAAGCGCAGCTCCAGAGCGTCCGGGAGTGACGAAAGCCACTTCAGGTTCTCATCGGTCAGCGATTCTCGAGTGTTCTGTATTCTGTACTTCGACTCTCGGCTATCGGAATAGCTGAGTTCGCCCAGTACGTATTTGTCATGATTACCTTTGATGCAATGTACTTTGCGTTCTCGTAGTAACTGGCAAACCTCGTTCGGCTCGGTGTAGTAGCCCAGGAGGTCGCCAGCGCAAACGATATCCGCCGAGAGCGGTATTGAGTCCAATACCGCTTGCAGGGCGGGGAGGTTGGCGTGTACATCGGCAATGATGTACACGGACTCTCCACGATAAGGTAACAGCAAGGGGAGGCTGCTCATTATTCGAAGTACAGCTCTTCGTAGTAACGCAGGAATCGGCCAGACTGGGCAATCTTCCAGCCCTTGAAAGGTTCTTGTTTGACGATGTTGTATACAAAGGCTGCGCACGAGTTGTAGCCGTAGTATGCCTTGGAGGCCTCGGTGGAACTCAGGCGACCATTGATTTCAAACAATACGGGGCCGGTTTCTGTCTGGATCAACTGAACGTTGAAGTGGCCAAAGTCCAAGCCTTCTTCAATCAATGCATTGCCGATATTGGTCAGATAAGAGGAAATGCTTTCATCCAGGACGATTTCACCATAGGAGGTGGCGCCGTCCGGCGTCAGTGTTCTCTTGAAAATGATATGGTTGATTTCTTTGGTGTAACGGTCCACGTAGCAACCGCAAGTATACTCATTGCCTGTCAACAGTTCCTGGACCAGGAAGGAATCAACTTTGATGTTTTCTTCCGCGATCAGCTTCTTGGCTTCAGCGAGCCCGGAAACCTTGTAGATGCTGCGAGAAGAGGAACTATGATTCGGTTTGATTACAATGGGACCGGAGATGTTGCCAGACTCCAGGTACTCATTCAGCGAACTGGTTTTTGGTACTCTGATGCCATGACGCCCCAGTACGGCTGACGTGGAGACCTTGTCCATGCAGATGTCAGTGATGTTTGAGGAGAGCGTTGCGGCTCGCAGTGTTTCATCGCGATAGTTGGCTACCGCCGCCAACTCGTGCTGGGTGCCGGAGAACACAATTTGAATGTCGTGCTCTTTTACATAGTTTCGCAGGTGGCTGTGGTACTCGGGGGATGCCGCCAGAGGAAATATAGGCGTCTTGACTACAGGTGCTGAGGGCAGGGAAAAAAAGCGCCCGGCACCCAGCTCTTCACTGTTGGCGAAGTGGATGTTCAGAGGCTCGCCAAAATCGTGAAATGCCAAGGCCTTGTAAATGCTCTGTCCCATTACAGAGCCCGCACCGGTAATCAGAATATTCATGTTCTATGTTAAACCTGTAAATTGATTTCTTCGACATAGCCAGCGAAAGCACTTTTGAAAGAGCTCCACTGAGGGGCATAGCCTGGCAGGATTGTCGGCTGCATGGTTCTGACATCAAAAGCCGACAAATCAGTTTCTATGTGTTTGTTGATGACTTCCAGCCCGGTCATTTCGGCTGCCAGCGCCACGATTTCAGCAATGCTGGCAGAGTCCGGGTAGCCAGTGTTCAGAACACGTGTTGTCGATGCCAGATCAAATCCGTCTGTCGCAATCCATTTCAGTAATTGGACCAGTTCAGTGATGTGGACATACGTGCGTCTTTTGAGGCCTGCACCGTACTGAGCGAGACTGCTCTTCTGGCGGATGCCTTGCTCGATCGCCTTGAAGAAGTTTCCGTGTTTCTGGCCTACGCCAAAGACATCGGCAATTCTTACCGAGACAAAGGGGACTCTGATCAGATCTTCAAACAGTTTTTCGCCGAAGACCTTGGAGGCAGAGTAGTAATCGTTGCAGCGCAGCTTATCGCCAGTGCGGCAGTTCAAGGCGTAGGGGTAGACATTGTTGGTGGAAGCGTAGATCAAGCCACGATGTTTTTCGTTGACCTGTTCCAGTACCAGCGTGTCGATGAGGGTGTTTTCAGAAAGTGCGCTGCTTGTATTGTTCATGTTTGCCGCAAGATGAACAATCAAAGAGCCAGCTGGAAGTTGAGTAAATTCAGTCTCAACAAAATCTGGAGTCTCGAAAGACTCCAGAAATTTGCTTCCGACATATCCGGTTGATCCGGTTACCGCAATGCGGTAACCGGCTGAATATTTGCATCGGAGATTCATGGTCAGAGACCCGTTCTGACTACTTTCTTCAGGGTCTCTACGATGAACTCTACGTCATTCTTGGTGACGCCCATGTGCATCGGCAGAGAGATCAGCTCATTGCTGGCCTTGTGTGCGGCAGGGCATTTGCCGGCACCCGAGTTGTACAGGCGGTATTCGGTGTTGTCGCGATAGTGCACGCCTGGGTAGATCTCGTGCTCATTCATGGCCATCAGTACTTCATCGCGTTTTGCAACGCGAACCTGGAACAGGTGGCGGGACGATTCGCAGCCTGGCGAAACCAGAACCGGCTCGATCAGTGTTTCGCCTTCCAGGGCTTCCAGGTACCAGTCGGCCAGTTGGCGGCGATAGGCGTTGTCGCGGTCAAGGTACTTCAGGGAGACCAGGCCGATGGCGGCCATGATGGAGTTGCCGTGATATTTGAAGCCCAGCTCTTCCACGTCGTACTTCCATTTGTAGGCACCCTGGCTGGCGGTGCGTGCAAATGTGTCCTTGTTGATCCCGAGCCATGCCAGCTTGCGTGCACGTTCGTCGTCTTCCTTGTCGCGGAAGCAGATCATCCCGGAGTCGGCGGTTGCCAGGTTTTTTACGGCCTGGAAGCTGAATACAGTAACGTCTGCGTCGTGGCCAACGTGCTTGCCGTCAACGCGGGTGCCTGCCATGTGAGCTGCGTCCAGAACGACCTTGATGTCGCGATCCTTGCACAGCTTGAGCACTTTTTCGTACTGGCCGACGTTACCGCCCAGGCCGACGAAGATGATTGCCTTGGTCTTGTCGGTGATCTTGCGCTCTACATCGACCGGGTCAAGGCAGAGGTATTGGTCCACATCAGCGAAAACCGGGGTGAGCTCCGCTTGGATGATCGCGTGGTTGGTCGATACGAAGGTCAGCGGAGTGGTGATGACTTCGGCATCGTCGCCCCAGCCATACTTCGTCTTCATCATGTGGAATGCCAGGTGCAGACCAACCGTGTTGGAACTCAGGAAATGCGCATGCGGCAGGCCTGTGTAGGTTTTCCAGGCCTCTTCCATTTCGACAGTCTTGAAGCCCAGACCGGTCCAGCCTTTTTCCAGGCATTCGCGGATGCCTTCAAGGCATTCGTCGACTCGGAAATTTGGAACAAAAAGTTGCGTTGCCACAGTATCACCCCGCGTGATTATTCAAATATTTGTTAATAACGACATCTGGCTCGCCATCCTCGACGATGCTGCCATGATCGATCCAGATAACTCTATTGCACAGCCTGCGTAGCAAGTCGGGCTGATGGGATACGAATACCATGATGCTAGAGCTATCAATGAAATCATGCATGCGTGCCAGAGCCTTATCGATGAATTCTGCATCACCACCGGCAAAAAGTTCATCGAGAATAAGAATGTCTGGATGAACGGCGGTGGCGATAGCAAAAGCCAGGCGCATGTACATCCCTGTGGAGTAGTACTTCACCGGGGTGTCAATGAACTCGGCCAAACCCGTGAATTCAATGATCTCGGGTTCGATCTTTTTGAGCATGGACTTGCTGTAGCCGAGAATCGCGCCATTGAGGTAGATGTTCTCACGGCCGCTCAGCTCAACGTTGAAGCCTGCTCCAATTTCCAGCAGAGGGGCAATTCGGCCATTGACCGTTACAGATCCCTCTGTCGCGCAGTAAATGCCACAAATGGCTTTCAGCAGCGTACTTTTTCCTGCTCCATTGTGACCCACAATCCCGATCCGGTCGCCGTGAACGATTTCGAGATTGAAGTTTTTCAGTGCGCGGAATTCCGTGTATTTGCTTTTGTTGTGGCGCTTCAGCAACCCAGCAAAGAATTCCTTCAGCGACTGGCCTTTGTCATGGTACAGACGGAAGTTTAGATTTAGATCTTTTATCGAGATACTTGAGTTCATATCGATCACAACTTGAATACTATGTATCGATCATGCTTTTTGAATATGTACATACCAAAAAGCAAGCTGAGAATTGCCAGTGTCACAACCTTTGCATAAACATCGGGTCCGGCGAGGGAGCCTTCATAGATAGGCAGTCGGAAGATTTCGATGAACAGGGTCAACGGGTTCAACGCAAAGATCCATCTGTAGGTCTCCGGGACGAAAGAGAGCGGGTAGATGATCGGCGTCAGGTAGTAAAGGGCTTGCAGTACCACACCCACGATGTTGGGCAGGTCACGGAACGAAACGGTCGCGATGCTCAATGCCAGTCCCAGGCCCACTGCAAAGGTGAACAGCAACAGGAAGTTTATTGGCAGGATAAAGAGCGAAGCAGTAAAAGGAGCGCCGATGGCTAGGGCGATGATGAACAGGCAGATCGTGCTGAAAATAGCGTCGACCAGCAGGCTTATCGAGGTGGAAATGACGAAAATCTGTTTAGGTATGTGGATTTTCTTGATCAATGACTCGTTGTTCAGCAATGCCTGCATGCCTTGGGCCAGGCAGTTCGAGAATAACGTGAAGGGTACGAGCCCCGAGAACAGAAAGATTGCAAACGTCTTGAGTGGCCATCTCATGATCATCGAGAATACGATAGAGGTCACGACCATGGTCAGTAGCGGGTTTAACAATGTCCAGAAAAAACCGAGGGCGGTTCTTCTGTAACGCATTGTCAATTGTTGCCAAATCAACTGCTTGAGCACTAATTTGTATTGGAATAGCTCTTTAAAAAAAATGCTGAACACAATGTTTTATTCCGAGGCGAAAGGCCAGATTGCATGTTTCTCAAAAAGAGGTCGCCCTTGCATGTGGACGGCCTGCCAAGTGTTTTATTGATACCGTTGTGTTGAACGCCGCCCGGGCATCAGGAAAACATATCCATGTCCGCAAAAGAATCATGCTCCGAAAACGTGGTGCAGGGTGCAGTTGAGTTTGATTGTTTCAGCCGTTCGCTGATAATCGCTTTTTCGGCTTTACACATGCTTGCACCTCCATTTCTTTCGGAATTCCGAATCAGCCTGCCTGGACCGCGCGACATCATACCAGCATGCATCGGTTGAATGAAGCCAGCCACCCATTTAGGCGAGGAGCGACGAGCGGTGAAAGGCGCGTTATGCGAGCGATTGGCCAGACTTGGCCTGAGCACGGTCAATGGGTGGTCTGTGCATATTCGGGCAGGTGCTTTTTGTACTTGTCTTGCGCAGCAACCAGGTTCGATCTGCTTGATTTGAAGGTGTGGAGGTTCTCTCGAGGGGGCATTATCCTTGGCTGTCATTGCAGGAGCGGCTGACCGTTCACGAAAGGCAATCATGTGCCGGTGGCACTGACCAATAACACCTGCGTTGTTGCGGTCACCTTCCAGAGGAGGAGAGTACTCCGGCGAGATCAGGTTGAAGCCTGACAGAGCATTCTCCTGGGGGGGCTGAGCGCAGTGTTCTATCAAATTAGCCGACTTTTTCGGAGCCCGGTCGAGTATGAGTTTCTGGTGGTTTTTCATTGGTGCGGGTATCGCATCGTTCGTGCTCACGGCTCTTTTGCGTCAATACGCGCTCGCTCGCAGTCTGATGGATGTTCCCAATGCTCGTAGTTCGCACTTGGTTGCGACGCCGAGGGGCGGCGGAGTTTCGATTGTGATTGTGTTTCTTCTGGGGCTTTGCATTCTGTACGGTCAATCGCTGACAAGTCTTGCCAACTTTCTCGGGATGGCGGCGGCGGGGGGCGTCATAGCGGTTATAGGATTCATGGATGATCATGGCCACATTGCCGCTCGCTGGCGGCTCGCGGGGCATTTCTGTGCGGCAGCCTGGATGGTATTCTGGCTCAACGGTTTCGAGACGATCAGGCTGTTCGGGCTGACGGTTCATCTGGGCTGGAGCGGTGCCGTCATTGCGGCGATCTATCTGGTGTGGATGCTCAACCTCTACAACTTCATGGACGGTATCGATGGCATCGCCAGTGTCGAGGCGATCAGTGCCTGCGCAGGGGCATGCCTGCTTTACGCGTTTGAAGGTCAGTCAGCGTTGATCTGGACTCCGCTATTGCTATCCTTGGCAGTCGCTGGCTTTCTGATCTGGAACTTTCCGCCCGCCCGAATTTTCATGGGCGATGCAGGCAGCGGATTCCTGGGCATCATTTTGGGTGGTATTTCGCTGGCGGCTGCTAGTGTTGATTCCAGGTGGTTCTGGGTCTGGAACATTCTGCTGGGCGTTTTCATCGTTGATGCGACATTTACGCTGTTGCGCCGGTTGGTGCGGGGGGACAAAGTTTATGAGGCTCATCGAAGCCACGCTTACCAGTACGCCTCTCGCCTCTACGGCAAGCATCTGCCGGTGACGCTTGGAGTCTTGTTGATCAATGTATTCTGGTTGCTGCCCGTGGCTTTTTCGGTGCTGTATTTTGATGTCGATGGTGCAGCGGCTCTGACGATTGCCTATGTGCCCCTGTTACTGATTGCCATCAAGTATCACGCGGGTGAGCTGGAGCGTCCCGTCCCCACAACGTAGCGCATAATACATTTGGGTCCGACCGTCATGAATTCCCGTAAAATGCCAACACATTGTCGTCAGGGAAAGGGTCATCCGGTTGAGGTTTATGGATAAGATACGAGCGTTTTTGTTGGGGCTACCGAGGCGGCAGAAGCGCCTCATTCAGGTCGCTACGGACATTTTTCTGGTCTGGATGGCTTTGTGGCTGGCGTTCATCGTTCGTCTCGGGATTGACGATATGTACAACCCGCTGCGGATTCATTTTTGGCTTTTCGCTTGCGCTCCCGTCATCGCCGTTCCCCTTTTCATACGATTCGGTATGTACCGCGCCGTGATGCGCTACTTCGGCAACGATGCGTTGATTGCGATCATCAAGGCCGTCAGTCTTTCTGCCCTGATCCTGGCGCTTGTGGTTTTCTGGTACAGCAATCATGAAGCTGTCGTCCCGCGCTCGATCATTTTCAACTACTGGTGGTTGAGCCTTGTGATCATCGGTGGGTTGCGGCTGTGCATGCGCCAGTACTTCATGGGTGACTGGTTCACCGCAGCGCAACATGTACCGTTCGCCAGCCGGGATGATGGCCTGACAAAAGTGGCGATCTACGGGGCAGGTGTTGCGGGTAACCAGCTTGTCGCGGCATTGCGCATGGGACGGGTCATGCGTCCTGTCGCTTTCATCGACGATGATTCCAGTATTGCCGACCGGTCCATCTCGGGGCTGCAGGTCTACAAGCCAAAGCACATTCAGCAGATGATCGACGTCACTGGGGCGCAGGAAATTCTCCTGGCGCTGCCTTCATCGACTCGGGCGCGCCGCAGGGAAATCCTCAATCTGCTGGAAGGCTTTCCCCTTCATGTGCGCAGCGTGCCCAACTTCACGGATTTGGCCAGTGGCCGGGTTAAGGTCGAGGATATCCAGGAAGTCGATATCGCCGATCTGCTGGGGCGTGATTCGGTGCCGGCTCAGCCGGACCTGCTCGAACGCTGCATCCGGGGCAAGACCGTGATGGTCACCGGAGCGGGTGGATCGATCGGTTCGGAGTTGTGCCGACAGATCTTTTCTTTGCAGCCGACCACGCTTTTGCTGTTCGAACACAGCGAATTCAATCTTTACAGCATCCTGTCGGAACTGGAGCAGCGTGGTTGTCGCGAATCCGTCCCGGTCCGGTTGCTGCCGATCCTGGGTTCCATCCGCCATCAAGACAAGCTGCTGGATGTAATGAAAACCTGGAAGGTCGATACCGTTTATCACGCGGCGGCTTACAAGCATGTGCCAATGGTCGAACACAACATCGCCGAAGGGGTGTTGAATAACGTGATCGGTACGCTCAACACCGCGCAAGCAGCGTTGCAATCGGGCGTTTCGAATTTCGTGCTGATCTCGACCGACAAGGCTGTTCGTCCGACCAATGTCATGGGTAGTACCAAGCGGTTGGCAGAGCTGACGCTCCAGGCCTTGAGTCGTGAAGTTGCACCGGTGCTGTTCGGGGACAGGGCCAACGTTTCCCGGGTCAACAAAACCCGTTTCACCATGGTACGTTTCGGTAATGTACTCGGGTCGTCTGGGTCGGTGATTCCCCTGTTTCACAGTCAGATCAAATCAGGCGGGCCCTTGACGGTAACTCACCCGAAAATTACCCGATACTTCATGACCATTCCCGAGGCTGCCCAGTTGGTTATTCAGGCAGGCTCCATGGGGCAGGGCGGCGATGTTTTCGTTCTCGACATGGGAGAGCCAGTGAGAATTGTCGAACTGGCGGAAAAAATGATCCACCTGTCAGGTTTGAGCATCCGTTCAGAGCGCAATCCCCAAGGTGATATTTCCATCGAGTTCACTGGCCTGCGTCCCGGAGAGAAGCTCTACGAAGAGCTGTTGATCGGCGATAATGTGGCGGCCACTCCCCATCCGATGATCATGACGGCCAATGAAGACCATCTGCCTTGGGATCTCCTGAAGGCCCGGTTGGGAGAGTTGCTGGAGGCCGTGGAGCGCGATGATTATTCAAGGGTTCGTCAGTTGCTGAGAGAGACAGTCAGCGGCTATACACCGGACGGCGAGATCGTCGACTGGATCTATCAGCAACGTCGCCTCGAACCCTGATTGTTTCACATTCTGTAACGGACACATTTTTGACTTGCCCCCATCATCGCCTAACGTTGGAGAGCAGCTTCGGAAAAGCTGCTTTCTCAATTGATGATGGAGCGTCACTTATGCGTACCGGTTATTTCTACTCCCTGATTTTTGCCCTGCTGACCAGCGCCTCGATTGCCGCAATCGCAGCGCCTGTGGCGCCGTCCGATGCGCACAAGACCCCCTTGGTGATGGATTCGTCAGCTACTTCCGCCGTCCAGAAAGTCGATCTCAACGAGGCTGATGCAGCCACCCTTCAAAAGGAGCTGTCGGGTATCGGAGAGTCCAAGGCAAAAGCGATTGTTACTTATCGTGAAACAAATGGGCCGTTTGCATCCGTGGATGAATTGCTGGAAGTGAAAGGCATCGGCAAGGCGATCCTGGATCGCAATCGCGACAAGCTGGAAGTGAACTAAGCTGGTTGTTCTATGCCAAGGGGCCGGTCATTGACCGGCCCTTTTTGTTTTCGGTTTCCCGAGAACACCACAGGGCGGCAATCGCCTTTCCGTCGGACAATGAAAAATTACGACTATCATATTGCTCTGGGATTATGCCTATAATAATTTCAGTCGCCACTGAGGCCTCCCTGCTTTCAGCGGTCGCTCATTCCTCACGCATTCCAGGAGTATCGTCATGAGTTCCCCGAAATCCCAAGGTACGGCGCTGGTCACGGGCGCTTCTTCCGGCATTGGTGCGGTGTATGCCGAGCGTCTGGCGGCGCGTGGTTTTGATCTGTTGCTGGTGGCTCGCGACCAGGAACGCCTGGAGTCTGCTGCCAGCAAATTGCGAGACAAACATGGCGTCCAGATCGAAGTGCTGAAAGCCGATCTGACACAAAGGGAAGACGTGCTCAAGCTTGAGCAGCGCCTGCGCAACGACTCCGGCATCAGTCTTTTGGTCAACAATGCGGGGGTGGCAGTGAACGGATTGCTGGCCAATGCCGACCCGGACCAATTGGAAAACCTGATTCAACTGAATGTCACGACCCTTACCCGGCTGGCCTCTGCAGCTGCAGCAGCATTCACCAAAGCCGGGCGCGGCACGATCATCAATATCGCGTCAGTGGTCGCTTTGTTCCCCGAGCGTTTCAATGCCACCTACAGTGCCAGCAAGGCCTACGTGTTGAGCCTCACTCAATCCCTGAATACGGAACTCGAAGGCACCGGGGTCAAGGTACAAGCGGTATTGCCGGGTGTGACCCGCACCGAAATCTGGGCGCGCTCCGGTTTTGATGCCAGCGGTATTCCGGCGGAGATGGTCATGGAGGCGGGCGAGATGGTGGATGCGGCGCTGTCGGGTCTGGACCAGGGCGAACTCGTGACGATTCCTTCGCTGCCCGATGCCGGTGAATGGCAGGCCTTCGTCGCTGCACGTCATGTGATGGCTCCCAATCTGTCCCACAGCTCGGCGGCCAGCCGATACAAGTAAATGACTTTTGAGTCGTGAGAGGTCAACCCGATATGGATCAGCGTCGAGTAGTTGTCACGGGTATGGGCCTGGTGTCGCCCCTGGGCAGTGATGTCGAAATCGTCTGGCAGCGTTTGCTGGCCGGGCGTTCGGGATTGCGAAACCTGCCGGAGGCGGTCGTTGCGGATCTACCGACGCGGGTCGGTGGTGTAGTGCCGACGTTGGAAGAGGACGCCGAAGCCGGTTTCGATCCGGATCGGGCGACGCCGCCCAAAGAACAGAAGAAGATGGATCGTTTCATTCTGTTTGCCATGGAGGCTGCACGGCAGGCGCTTGAGCAGGCCGACTGGCATCCGTCTGACTCCCACGCTCAGGAGCGCACGGCGACCATCATTGGCTCCGGTGTCGGCGGCTTCGGTGCGATCGCCGATGCCGTGCGCACCACCGACAGCCGTGGTCCGCGTCGCTTGTCGCCGTTCACCATTCCTTCGTTTCTGGTCAACCTCGCGGCGGGCCATGTCTCGATCCAGCACGGACTAAAGGGCCCGCTAGGTGCGCCGGTCACCGCGTGTGCCGCTGGCGTGCAGGCGATCGGTGACGCCGCTCGGCTGATTCGTGCCGGTGAGGCCGACATTGCCGTGTGCGGCGGTGCGGAAGCATGCATCGACCGCGTGAGCCTTGCCGGATTTGCAGCGGCACGGGCGCTCTCCAGTGGCTACAACGACACGCCCGAGCGTGCTTCGCGCCCGTTTGACAGCGGGCGTGACGGGTTTGTGATGGGCGAGGGCGCCGGGTTGCTGGTGATCGAATCACTGGAACACGCATTGGCCCGCGGTGCCAAGCCACTCGCCGAACTGGTCGGCTACGGCACCAGCGCCGACGCCTATCACCTGACCGCCGGGCCGGAAGACGGCAGCGGAGCTCGACGAGCCATGACGCTGGCGCTGGCTCAGGCCGGTATCGGGCCGGATCAGGTGCAGCATCTGAATGCACATGCGACCTCGACGCCGGTTGGCGACCTGGGTGAACTGGCTGCAATCAAGTCGGTGTTTGGAGCGCAGAACACAATCGCCGTGACTTCGACCAAATCCGCCACCGGCCATTTATTGGGAGCTGCCGGTGGCCTGGAAGCGATCTTCACGTTGTTGGCTATCCGCGACCAGACCGTTCCGCCGACCCTCAACCTGGACAATCCCGACCCGGCCAGTGAAGGCGTGGACATCGTCCACGGTCAGGCGCGGTCAATGCCGATCGAATACGCGCTTTCCAACGGGTTCGGATTCGGTGGGGTCAATGCCAGCGTGCTGTTCAAGCGCTGGCAGGCTTAGTCTTCGGAGCGCTTGAGGTGTTCGCGGGTGACGTCGAGGATCTGTTGGGCAAACCCGGCATCCGCGACGCTGCGTGAGAGCAGGAGCGCGCCCGCCAGTGTCGCCATGATGACGATGCTGCGTTCGGCCGCGTTCTCGCCTTCAAGGGTGTTCTGGATCTGATCCAGACGCGCCTTGAGCACGAGATCGCTGGTCGGGCTCGGTTGTCCGCGCAATCCCAGTTCCGAAGAAATGGTCAGCAGCGGGCAGCCTTCATGCGGAGAGGTCTGGTGCCACTCGGAGAGATACGTATCGATGAAGGCTTCCAGCGGCTTTTCCTGGGCGAACAACTCTTCGCACAAGCCTGCGACCTGATCGCCGGCGGCTTGCAGGGCTTTTTCGACCAGGTCGTCCTTGGATTTGAAATGCGAATAAAAGCCACCGTGGGTCAGCCCCAGTGCCCTCATCAAAGGTTGCAGACCGGTCGCGCCGATCCCGTCCTTGCGAAACCGCTCGGACGCTTCCTTGATGATGCGCTTATGGGTCTGAGCTTTATGATCTTGCGAGTAACGCATTTAAACTCTCCGCAACAGGACCGCCATCTTAACCAATGCAAATTGAATGGTGACTGTACTTCTACTTCTAAAAAACCTGCGACTGAATTCAAGATGATCCTATCAGCGGATGTCGGTTGGCACGGATAGTGGTTGCAGCTCATAAAGTTGCCATCACCGAAGGAGCAGGAGAACCATGTACAAAGACTATCCGGCCGCCTATCAAGTCAGTAAGGGCTCGGCCTTGCAGGTCAATGCACCGTTCTACGAGCGGATTCGCGACAGCAAGGATGCGCGGACCCTGATCGAGCAATTCGAAGTGCCGATCCGCACCGGCCGCGCCTGGCATGTTCCGGCGGGCCATGTGTTTCGTGTCACCACACCGGTGGGTCCTCAGGTGGGCGACTTCAATGTGTGGAATGCCCACGATCCGCGTGAACGGATGTGGGCGGCGCGCACTCGACAACTGCAGGGCGCCCATGTCACCACTCATGATCGTCTCTGGTCGAACCTGCCTTTTTTGCGTCCCATGGTGACCATCACCGATGACAGCCTGGCCGATTACGGCATCGATGAACACGGCGGGCGCCTGCACGACTTGCTCGGTACACGCTGTGATCCCTACGTGAACAAGATGCTCACAGGCGAAGATTTCCATCATCACTGCCATTCCAACCTGACCCGCGCCGTACTACCGCACGGTCTGACCGAATTCGACGTGCACGACGTGTTGAACATCTTTCAGTGCACGGGTCTGAATCACGATGACCTGTATTTCATGAAGGCCTGCCCGGCGCAGAAGGGCGATTATCTGGAGTTCTTCGCGGAAATCGATTTGCTGTGTGCGCTGTCGACGTGTCCCGGCGGCGATCTGTCGCTGGCGATGTGGGGGCCGGACGCGCAGGATCCGTTGAGCGTGTGCCGTCCGCTGGGTGTGGAAATCTATCGGCTGGACGAGTCGCTGCTCGAAGGCTGGAGTTCACCGGAACGCGCGGCGTACAAAGGCCTGCACGGCTTGCACATTGCCAGGGCTGAATGGGAAAAGTGACCGCGACAAAAAACAAACCCCGCCGATTCAGGCGGGGTTTTTCGTTCAGCGGTCCTGTGCGTCCTTGATGTCCGCTTCGGCATTGCGCTCGGCAACGCGTTGACGTTGTTCTTCGGTCAGTTCGACCTTGTTGGCGGTGTCGCGCAGCATCATCAGACCCCCCACGATCGAGCCGATTGCAACGACCAGAATCAACCAGGCATACCAGGGCATAGCGGCTCTCCTTAATGGCAGGTCGACGGGCGAGGATTTCGCCGGCGATGCTGCTTACCACGTTTGAGCGATGGGAAATCGCAGTGGTTCCATTCTAGGCCGGTTATGCCTGATGCGGTTAAAGCCCGGTCAGCATGGCGTCCGCCGGCGCGTTCGCGCGTAATTGCCCGGTGAGCAAAAAGTAGCCGAAGCCGATGGCCATGAAACCCAGGAAAATCAGGCCGATCAATGCATTGAACCAGGCCATGGCCACCAGGCACACCACCGCCAATACCAGCGCGATAAACGGGATCAGCGGATAGCATGGCGCACGAAAGGTGCGCTCCAGATTCGGCTCGGTTCTGCGCAGCTTGAACAGACTGAGCATGCTCATGATGTACATCACGATGGCGCCGAACACGGCCATGGTGATCATTGCTGCGGTCAGGGTCATGCCGCCGAGGTTGATCAGGCCATCGCTGTAGATCGCCGCGATGCCGATCACGCCTCCAGCGATGATGGCGCGGTGCGGGGTCTGGAAGCGCGACAGTTTCGCCAGTGATTTCGGCAGGTAACCGGCACGGGCGAGGGCGAAGAACTGCCGCGAGTAGCCGAGAATGATCCCGTGGAAACTCGCCACCAGCCCGAACAGGCCGATCCACACCAGCATGTGCAGCCAGCCGGAGTTGTCGCCGACCACCGCTTTCATCGCCTGTGGCAGCGGGTCGTTGATGTTCGACAGGGTGCGCCAGTCGCCGACGCCGCCGGCAAAGAACATCACGCCCATCGCCAGCAGCACCAGGGTCAGGATGCCGCTGATGTAAGCCTTGGGGATCGTGCGTTTCGGATCCTTGGCTTCTTCTGCCGCCATGGCCGCGCCTTCAATCGCGAGGAAGAACCAGATCGCAAACGGAATCGCCGCGAACATCCCGGCAATCGCCGGTGCGCCGAAAACGTCCGCGCCGGCCCAGCCATTGAGGGCGAAGTTGCTGAAGCTGAAGGCCGGTGCGACCACGCCCATGAACACCAGCAACTCGGCGACGGCCAGCACGCAGACGATCAGCTCGAAGGTCGCGGCCAGTTTCACACCAAGAATGTTCAGGCCCATGAAGACGATGTACGCGCCGACCGCCGCGTGTTTCGGATCAAGGGCCGGAAACTGCACATTCAGATAGGCGCCAATCGCCAGCGCAATCGCCGGAGGGGCGAAGACAAATTCGATCAGCGTCGCCAGGCCTGCGATCAATCCGCCTTTTTCACCGAAAGCCCGGCGGCTGTAGGCAAACGGCCCGCCCGCGTGGGGAATCGCCGTGGTCAGTTCGGTGAAGCTGAAAATGAAGCAGGTGTACATGGTCGCGACCATGAACGAAGTCACCAGAAAGCCCAGTGTTCCGGCGACGCCCCAGCCGTAACTCCAGCCGAAATACTCCCCGGAAATCACCAGCCCCACCGCAATGCCCCACAGGTGCAACGTGCCCAGCGTGGGTTTGAGTTGTGTGTTCATGCGTTTGCTCCCTGAACGGTTTGGAAAGCTCGGGGGAGGGCGTGTGCAGTGGACGTGCCATTTTGTATTGGCGGGTCGCAATGGGTTGAAAGCTGTCGTATCGGGGATGTTCGCGACTCGATAGCCACATTTCTGTGCGCCAGTCAGGTGCGTCGGCCATCGGGAGCAGTCGTAAAGAAGGCATAAACCCACTCTTTACGCATTCTTTATGCCCCGCCCGCACCCTCGGTCTCGTTCCTTTACAGCCTCCTTTCCGACAATACCTCCACACGCGGCAATAAGCCGTAACACGGAGATCTTCCATGAGCGTTCTGGACGGGGTGTCCCTGCTGCTGGCAGTGGGGCTGTTCATTTATCTGTTGGTTGCGCTGTTGCGCGCGGACCGGAACTAGGAGCGGCTATGCACAGTTATGACTATTGGCAGATCCTCGCGTTTTTCGCGTTGGTGTTGCTGCCGGCGCCGTTCCTCGGGCGCTTCTACTACAGGGTGATGGAAGGTCAGCGCACCTGGCTGACGCCGATTCTTGGTCCGGTCGAGCGCGGCTGTTACCGCATTGCCGGGGTCGATCCGCAAGCCGAACAGAGCTGGCAGAAGTACACGCTGGCGCTGCTGGCGTTCAACCTCGCGGGTTTTCTTTTGCTGTTTGCGATTCTGTTGTTCCAGGATCACCTGCCGCTGAATCCGCAAAACCTGCCGGGCCAGGAGTGGACTCAGGCGTTCAACACCGCCGTCAGTTTCATGACCAACACCAACTGGCAGTCCTACAGTGGTGAAGCGACCCTCAGCTACCTGAGCCAGATGGTCGGCCTGACCGTGCAGAACTTCGTCAGCGCCGCCACCGGCCTCGCGGTACTGGTTGCGCTGTGCCGTGGCATCGGTCGCAAATCCACCAAGACCCTGGGCAACTTCTGGGCCGACATGACCCGCGCCACCCTCTACGGCCTGCTGCCGCTGTGCCTGCTGCTGGCGCTGTACCTGGTGTGGCAGGGCGTACCGCAGACCTTCGCGCAATACGTGAATGCGGTGACGCTGCAAGGTGTCGATCAGGTGATCCCGCTCGGCCCCGCAGCCAGCCAGATTGCGATCAAGCAACTGGGCACCAACGGCGGTGGTTTCTTCGGCGTCAACTCGGCGCATCCGTTCGAGAACCCGACTGCGTGGAGCAACCTGTTTGAAGTCACTTCGATCATCCTGATCCCGGTGGCGCTGGTGTTCACCTTCGGTCACTACGTGAAGGACCTGCGTCAGAGCCGCGCCATCATCGGCTGCATGCTCGCGCTGTTCCTGATCGGCGGCGCTACGTCGATGTGGGCCGAGTATCAGCCGAACCCGGCCCTGAACAACGTGGCCGTCGAACAGACCGCACCGCTGGAAGGCAAGGAATCGCGCTTCGGCACCACCGCCACGGTGCTGTGGTCGGTGACCACTACGGCGGCGTCGAACGGTTCGGTCAACGGCATGCATGACAGCCTCAACCCGCTCAGTGGCATGGTGGCGCTGGTCAACATGATGGTCGGCGAAGTGATCTTTGGCGGCGTCGGTGCCGGACTCTACGGCATGTTGCTGAACGTGCTGATCGCGGTGTTCCTCGCCGGCCTGATGATCGGCCGCACGCCGGAATACCTCGGCAAGAAACTCCAGGCCCGCGAAGTGCAACTACTGGTCGTTACCCTGCTGGTGATGCCGGTCGGCGTGCTGGTGCTGGGCGCGATTGCCGCTGCCCTGCCTGGCCCGGCGGCGACCATCAGCAACCCCGGCCCCCATGGTTTCAGCCAGTTGCTGTACGCCTACACCTCGGCCAGTGCCAACAACGGTTCGGCGTTCGGTGGCCTGAGTGCCAACACCCCGTTCCACAACCTGATGTTGGGTCTTGGCATGTTGATCGGTCGCTTCGGTTACATCCTCCCGGTACTGGCCCTGGCCGGCAGCCTGGCGATGAAGAAAACCGCGCCGATCGGCCAGAACAGCTTCCCGACCCACGGCCCACTGTTCGTGACCCTGTTGACCGTGACCATTTTGCTGGTGGGCGGCCTGACCTTCCTGCCGACCCTGGCGCTCGGCCCGATTGCCGAACACCTGAGCATGGGCTTCTAAGGAATCCATCATGAATATGCATGTTCCAGCTTCAAAACCTGCGGTAGCTGCCAAGTCGGCAGAAGCGCCCAAAACCGCGATCAGCGCCCTGTGGCGTCCGGCGTTGGTGCAAGCGTTCGTCAAGCTTGACCCGCGCCAGCTGGTGCGCTCGCCGGTGATGCTGGTGGTCGAACTGACCGCGATTTTCACCACCGTGCTGTGCTTCATCCCGGACAACGTCGTGCCGACCTTCGTTGCAGCGCAAATCGCGCTGTGGCTGTGGTTCACCGTGCTGTTCGCCAACTTCGCCGAAGCGCTGGCCGAAGGTCGCGGCAAGGCCCGTGCCGACAGCCTCAAGGCCGGCAGCGAAGGCCTGAGCGCCCGTCGCAAACTGGCCAACGGCAGCTTTCAGGTGGTGCCCGCCGCCAGCCTGCGCAAGGGCGATGTGGTGCGCGTTGAAACCGGGGAAATGATCCCCGGCGACGGCGAGGTCATCGAAGGTATCGCGGCGGTCAACGAAGCGGCGATCACCGGTGAATCGGCTCCGGTGATCCGTGAGTCCGGCGGCGACCGTTCCGCCGTCACCGGCAACACGCGGCTGGTGTCCGACTGGCTGCTGGTGAAGATCACCGCCAACCCCGGCGAGTCGACTCTGGACCGCATGATCGCGCTGGTCGAAGGTGCCAAACGCCAGAAGACCCCGAACGAAGTGGCGCTGGACATCCTGCTGATCGGCCTGACCCTGATCTTCCTGCTGGTGGTCGTGACCCTGCAACCGTTCGCCCACTTCGCCAACGGCAGCCTGCCGCTGGTGTTCCTGGTGGCGCTGTTGGTCACGCTGATTCCGACCACCATCGGCGGTCTGCTGTCGGCCATCGGTATTGCCGGGATGGATCGTCTGGTGCGTCTGAACGTGATCGCCAAGTCCGGTCGTGCGGTGGAAGCGGCGGGTGATGTTCATGTGCTGCTGCTGGACAAGACCGGCACCATCACCTTCGGCAACCGTCGCTGCAGTGCGGTGTATGCCGCGCCGGGTGTGAATGCCCGAGAGCTGGCGGAGGGCGCGTTGTTCGCTTCTCTCGCCGATGAAACCGCCGAAGGCAAGTCCATCGTCGAGTACCTGCGAGGCTCCAATCCGCAGCCGGAACCAGCCCCTGAAACCCTGACTGCCGTTCCGTTCAGCGCCGAAACCCGCTTGTCCGGCGTCGACTATCAGGGCCGTGTATTTCGCAAGGGCGCGGTGGATTCGCTGCTGGCCTTCCTCGGTCAACAACGCAAGGACCTGGCGCCGGCGCTGTCCCGGGAAATCGACAAGATCGCCCAGAGCGGCGGCACCCCGTTGCTGGTCTGCGCCGACGGAAAACTGCTCGGCGCGATCCATCTGAAAGACGTGGTCAAGCCGGGCATCCGCGAGCGTTTCGCCGAACTGCGCAAACTGGGGATTCGCACCGTGATGGTCACCGGCGACAACCCGCTGACCGCCGCCGCGATTGCCGCTGAAGCAGGTGTGGATGATGTGCTGGCCGAAGCGACACCGGAGAAAAAACTCGCCCGCATCCGTCACGAGCAAAACGACGGTCGTCTGGTCGCGATGTGCGGCGACGGTGCCAACGATGCCCCGGCGCTGGCCCAGGCTGACGTCGGCATGGCGATGAACGACGGTACTCAGGCGGCGCGCGAAGCGGCCAACATGGTCGACCTCGACAGCGACCCGACCAAGCTGCTGGACGTGGTGCAGATCGGCAAGGAATTGCTGGTGACTCGCGGCGCGCTGACCACCTTTTCCATCGCCAACGACGTGGCCAAGTACTTCGCGATCCTGCCGGCACTGTTCGCTGCGATCTACCCGCAACTGGGCGTGCTGAACATCATGCATTTGAGCAGCCCGCAGAGCGCGATCCTGTCGGCCATTGTCTTCAATGCCCTGATCATTGTCGTGCTGATCCCGCTGGCCTTGCGCGGCGTGCGGGTGCAGGCGGCGAGTGCGGCGGCGTTGCTGCGTCGCAATCTGCTGATCTATGGCCTGGGCGGGATTCTGGTGCCGTTCGTGGGGATCAAGGCGATCGACATGCTGCTGACGGCGTTGCATCTGGTTTGAACCTGAACAGCGGTGTGCCGGGCACACCGCTTCAAACACGAATTCGAGGATTCCGAAATGTCCACAATATTACGTCCGGCCCTGAGCCTGCTGGTGCTGATGACCCTGGTCACCGGCGTTGCCTATCCACTGGTTGTCACCGGTGTTGCGCAGGTCGCCTTCCCCGAGCAGGCCAACGGCAGCCTCGTGCGCGACGCCGAAGGCAAGGTGCGCGGCTCGTCCCTGATCGCTCAGGATTTTGTCGGCGATGCGTGGTTTCATCCACGTCCGTCGGCCGGTGCCTTTGCCACCGTGTCGAGCAGTGCAAGCAACCTGGCGCCGAGCAATCCGGCACTGGCCACTCGGGTGATCGACGACGCCAACAAACTGCTGGTACCCGGTCAGGGCCCGGTGCCGCTGGCGCTGCTGACTACGTCCGGCAGCGGTCTCGATCCGCACTTGCCACCGGCCGCGATTGCCTATCAACTGGCGCGTGTCGCCCACGCGCGCAACTTGCCGGTGGCGACCTTGCAGCAGTTGCTCGACGCGCACATCGAACAGCCGCTGGTGGGCCCGCCGGTGGTGAATGTGCTGGCGTTGAACATGGCGCTGGAAAAGCTGTAATGAATCCTTCAGGAAGAGAGCTTCAAGCATGAGTGACTCCGGCCGCGCCGACGCGCTGTTAGCAGAACTGCCCCGCGACGGACGCGGCCGGCTCAAGGTTTTCCTCGGCGCTGCGCCGGGCGTGGGCAAGACCTTCGCCATGCTGCAGGCCGCCCATAGCCAGCTGCGCCAGGGCGTGAAAGTCATCGCCGGTGTGGTCGAAACCCACGGCCGCGCCGAAACCGAAGCGCTGCTTGGCGGCTTGCCGCAATTGCCGCTGGTGCGTTCGGAATACCGTGGCGTGACGCTGGAGGAAATGGACCTCGACGGCCTGCTCGCAGCAAAACCGAAACTGGTGCTGGTCGACGAACTCGCCCACAGCAACGCCCCCGGCAGTCGCCACGCCAAACGCTGGCAGGACATTCAGGAACTGCTCGCCGCCGGCATCGACGTCTACACCACGGTCAACGTCCAGCACCTTGAAAGCCTCAACGATCAGGTGCGCGGCATCACCGGTGTGCAGGTGCGCGAAACCCTGCCGGACTGGGTGCTGCAGGAAGCCTACGAACTGCTGCTGATCGACCTGCCGCCCCGGGAACTGCTTGAGCGCTTGCGCGAAGGCAAAGTCTACGTGCCGGAGCAGGCACGGGCCGCGATCGATGCGTTTTTCACCCAGACCAATCTCACCGCGTTGCGGGAACTGGCGATGCAGACCGCTGCGGCGCAGGTCGACAACGATCTGGCCCAGGGCTACCGCAAGCTCGGCCAGGCTGCCCCGGCGGTACGCGGACGCTTGCTGGTCGGGGTCGATGGCAATGCCGATGCCGAACGATTGGTGCGTCACGCCAGCCGTGTCGCCCAGCGCCGGCATTTGCCGTGGAGCCTGGTGCACGTCGACAACGGCAGCGTGCGCGACGAGCAATCGCGCCTGCGTCTGCAAGGCGCCCAGCAACTGGCCGAACGCCTCGGCGGTGAAGTGGTGCTGTTGCGGGCCGGCGAAGTGGCCAAGACCCTGATCCAGCACGCTACCGAACGCCGGGCCAGTCTGGTGCTGGTCGGTCAGTCGCGCCCGAGCCTGCGCCGGCGCCTGTTCGGTGGTGGATTGGCGGCGCGTCTGCTGCGTCAGTCCCACGGCCTGGAAATCAATGTGCTGGACAGCGATCACGAGCAGCACGCGCCACGCCTGCGGACGGCGCCGACGCTGGTGTGGTTCGACTATGCGCTGGCGCTGGTGGCGACCATTCTGGCCAGTGCGCTGGCGTGGGCGGTGTCCAGCGTATTGCCGCTGCCGAACATCTCGCTGGTGTTCCTCGCGGCAGTGTTGCTGGTGGCGGTGCGCAGTAGCCTGGGGCCGTCGCTGGCCTGTGCGGCGCTGTCGTTTCTGACCTACGACTTTCTGTTCATTCCGCCGAATTTTTCCTTCGCCATCCAGCGCGAAGAAGACGTGCTGACCTTGCTGTTCTTCCTGCTGATGGCGGCGCTCACCGGCAATCTGGCGGCGCGCCAGCGTCGGCAATTGCAGGCGTTGCGCGATACTCAGGAAGAGACCACCGAGCTGCTCGACCTGTCGCGCAAACTCACCGCCGCCACCGACCGTCAGGCCGTGGTCAGCGCCGCTGCGCAGCACCTCAATGGCTGGAGCGATCTGCAACTGTGCCTGCTCAACCGCGACGGGCAGGGTGGCTGGAAAGTCGAGACCGGCGGGCCGTTGCAGTTCACTGAATCCGAACGCGCCGCTGCCGACTGGGCCTGGCAACACGATCAACCGGCGGGCATGGGCACCGGCACGTTGCCGTTCGGGCGTTGGTGGTGGTGGCCATTGTCGGTGGAAGACGGGCCGCTCGCGCTACTCGGTGTGTGTGCCAAAGAAGGCCAGACCTTGAGCGGCCAGCGTCGTCGCTTGCTGACCGCGTTGAGCCAGCCTCTGGCCCAGGCACTGGCCCGGGCGCAACTGGCCGATGACCTGGAAGCCGCGCGTCTGCACGGAGAAACCGAGCAACTGCGCAGTGCCTTGCTCGCCTCGGTGTCCCACGATCTGCGCACGCCGCTGACCTCGATGCGTGGCAGCATCGACAGCTTGCTGGCTCTCGGCGAAGCGATCCCGCTGGAAGATCGCCGTGAGTTGCTCGAAGGCACTCGCGATGAAGCAGAGCGTCTCGACCGTTACATCCAGAACCTGCTGGACATGACTCGCCTCGGGCATGGTGCGTTGAAACTGGCGCGGGACTGGGTGTCGCCGGCAGACATCGTCGGCAGTGCGCTCAATCGCCTGCGCGCCGTGCTTTCATCTTTGCAGGTGAGCACCGATGTACCGGCCGAGTTGCCACTGCTGTTCGTCCATGCCGCGTTGATCGAACAGGCGCTGGTCAATGTGCTGGAAAACGCTGCGCGATTCTCACCGTCCCACGGCCGTCTGCAATTGCGCGCCGGGGCGGATGACAGCGAGGTGTTTTTCTCCGTCAGCGATGAAGGGCCGGGGATTCCGGTCGATGAGCGAGCGAAGATTTTCGACATGTTCTACACCGCCGCCCGGGGTGATCGTGGCGGGCAGGGCACCGGCCTGGGGCTGGCAATCTGTCAGGGCATGGTCGGCGCCCATGGCGGGCGGATCAGCGTCGGCGACGGCATCGACGGACGCGGCACCTGCATCACCCTGCACCTGCCGTTGCAGACGCAACCGGGGATGGACGGTGAAGCCTGAATCCGCCTGCGCTACTCTCTTGCCAATCTTTTGTGTTGATGTGAACTCATGACTCAGACCGCGACCATTTTGGTCATCGACGATGAACCGCAGATCCGCAAGTTCCTGCGCATCAGCCTCGCCTCGCAAGGCTACAAAGTGCTGGAGGCCGGCACCGGCGCCGAGGGCCTGGCCCAGGCGGCGCTGAACAAGCCTGATCTGCTGGTGCTCGACCTTGGCCTGCCGGACATGGACGGCCAGCAAGTGCTGCGCGAGTTCCGCGAGTGGGCCACGGCCCCGGTGCTGGTGCTGTCGGTGCGCGCCAGCGAAGGGCAGAAAGTCCAGGCGCTGGATGGCGGCGCCAATGACTACGTGACCAAGCCGTTCGGCATTCAGGAATTTCTTGCCCGGGTGCGAGCGTTGTTGCGCCAGGCCCCGGCTGGAGAGGCGCAACAGGCAGCGCTGGCCTTCGGCCCGCTGACGGTGGACCTGGCCTATCGCCGGGTGCTGCTCGACGGCGTCGAAGTAGCCCTGACCCGCAAGGAATACGCGGTGCTGGCGCAACTGGCACGACATCCGGGGCGGGTGATTACCCAGCAGCAACTGCTCAAGGACATCTGGGGACCGACCCACACCGAGGACAGTCACTATCTGCGCATCGTCGTCGGCCATCTGCGGCAGAAACTGGCGGACGATCCGACCCGGCCACGATTCATCGTGACCGAGGCGGGAGTTGGGTATCGGTTACTGGATAATTAGGTTCCATCGGCAATCAAATGTCTGATGAGATTCAGGCGTTCTTCCCTTTCAGCCATTCGTCGACACTGTCAGTTCTGTCAGGTGCGATGCGTGAGTTGCCGGTTGTAAGTTCTTGTATCGAATGATCAGGGCCAGTGGCTCGGTTATTTGTTCGACCAACTTGGCAGGCAAACGCGAGGGAGTACTCATGGACACTGATAAGAAATTTGAAATGGACGAATCGGATGTCTCTATACAGGGGACAGTTCACTGGTTGCAGGCGCATTCCGGTTTAATGCCGGAAGCTTCTCCCGATACGTGTTTTAAGCGCCAGCCTACGGGTGGCAAAAAACCGTACACGTATGACGTAAGTAATCCCAGACGCGCTAAAGTCGATGACGAAGGCCTCGTCATTGCGCTGAGTGCGGGCCGGGAACCGATCACAGTGACAGCTACCGAAGCAGGTGGTCAGTCCAAAAGTTACCGCTTGTTTATCCCTAACGGATATCCCTTCTTTACCTTCGGCCCAGGGCGATTGGGCTCCTTGATACAAGATGCGAACCGGGAACGAGTAGGGTTGGCCACTCTCGATGATTTAAGGGTTCTCCATCAGCGCTTTGGTCATGTGTGGCCATTGGGGGGCGGACAGTTCTGGTCGACGACGGGCTCGGCGGAGAAGCCAGAGCCTCCACCTCCACCTCCACTCGAGACCGGAATCAATTACTACACCAAGAACATGGCGAACGGGGGCGAGCAGACCAACGACAGTGGGCATGTGTTCACCGCTTTGGGTAGAAACCTGTAGAGACTTGCCTGCCAGAACTGCGGTTGGCTTCTGGGGGGCTGACACTCGCTCCTGGAGCCGTGTTCTTCCCCTTCACGCTTACTCAGTTCTGCTCGCTTTCGTATCGATCCAGCGTATCCCGGGCAATTTCGCGGCCCAGTGCGATCAGCTCCGGCGCCTTGTAAAACTCGAAGAACCGGCAGACCCGCTTTGGCACGTTGATCAGGATGTCCGGCGGATACCCGGCGATCTTGTATTGCGCCAGCGAGGTCTGCATCACCTCGAAACTCTGGTTGATCAGATCCAGCAATGACGCCGGCCCGACGTTATCGACGATGAATGAACCGGTGGCGGATTTCGGTGCGCCGTCGCGTTCGGGGGCGGCGGCCGGTTGCTGGGTTTCGGGCTCCGCACCTTCGACCCATGGATTGATCTCGGCGGCCTCGGCGCGCAACGCTTCCTGTTCCAGACGCAGCAGTTGCTCGGCTTGTGTGCGGCGGAACGGCATCTTTGAACCGAGTGAACTGATCAGATTGTCGAAGCGGCTACGAAACGCCGCCGGGCGTTGAATCACCGGCAGTTTGTAATGACGCTGGTTGGTCGAGTTGAGATTGACCGCGATGATCAGGTCGCAGTGGCTCGACACCACCGGCACGATCGGCAACGGATTGAGAATGCCGCCGTCCACCAGCATCCGGTTACCCTGCATCACCGGGGTGAACAGGCTGGGAATCGCCGCCGAGGCGCGCATCGCCTGATGCAGGCAGCCTTCCTGAAACCAGATTTCCTGCTGATTGGTGAGGTCGGCGGCCACCGCCGTGTAAGGGATGCGCAGCTCCTCGATGTTGATTTCGCCGACGATCTTGCGGATCTGGCCGAAGACCTTTTCGCCACGGATCGCGCCGAGGCGGAAACTCACGTCCACCAGCCGCAGCACATCGAGGTAGTCCAGGCCTTCGATCCAGCGTCGGTACTCGTCGAGTTTGCCGGCGGCGTAGATGCCGCCGACCACCGCCCCCATCGAACAACCGGCAATGCAGGCGATGTCGTAACCACGCCGTTCGATCTCCTCGATGACCCCGATATGGGCATAGCCCCGGGCGCCACCGGAGCCCAGCACCAGTGCGACACGCTTTTTCATCAGACTTCCTCCCCGACAGGTTTCCACAATGCACCCATCGAGGGCCGGGCTACAATCGTCAGGGTCGTTCGGGGTGGCGCTGGCGTCGTTATTTCGATACTTCATGACCCGCTGGCGTTATCTTTCGCCGTGCGGTGGATTCACGGGGCACAAGGCACTTTTTCACCGCCCGAACGTCTTAATTGCACGACTGTTGACCTATCTTTGAGGTGTTAGTGATGAAAGCCTGGATCTGTGTGCCCTTGATTGCCCTGGCATTGGCCGGTTGCGCCGGCAAGACCGCCTACCGCGACAGCTGCGGCAGCCAGCTCGATGCGGCGTGGCATGAGCTGGATCTGGCCAAGGCCGAGGGTTTTGCCGGTACGGTGAGCTACTCCAAGGCCCTGTCGCTGCTGACGGCGGCCAAGACCCAGCAGCAATTCGAAGGGTTCGAGGGTTGCAGCAAAAAAGCCGAGAAGGCGCGTTTCTACATTCGCGAATCCCGCGCCGGGCGCTAAGCTGCTGACGTAGCGCAAGTGCAGATGCCTTGCGCAGGTACACACTCATGCAGCGCCATTGAATTCAGGAGCAAGTAATGTCTGCGTTGGTCGACCGGTTGGTGGCTCATGTCCTGAGCCTGGAAGTCAGGCTGCTGGCCTGTCAGGCACGTTTGACCGCCCGGACCGACCCTGAGGCGCTGCATGATCTGCGAACCACCGTGCGCCGCTTGCGCAGCCTGTTGCGGCCATTGCGCGGTTTGCCCGGTGTCGAGCAACTGGAGGTCGCGGCGGCCGGTGTCGGGCAAGTGACCACGCCATGGCGCGATCGCGAGGTGTTGGCGGCGTATCTGCTTGAACATGGTCAGCCTGAGGCCGCGCAGCGTCGTATGGCGCAGATGGCCGAGGCTTATCCGGCATTGGCGGCGAGTGCGGAAGTGGCTTCGCTGCTGATGATCCTCGATGCGTTTCCGCGTTTCCTGCGGGCGTCCCAGCGTCAGGGATTGCTCGATGATCTGGACAAACGCATCGAAAGACGTCTGGGCAAACAATGGAAAAACCTCGACGTGGCGCTGCACGATCCGGCCCACGACCGCCATCGCCTGCGCCTGCTGATCAAGCGTGTACGCTACGGCATCGAGGCTTATCCCGAACTCGATCGCCTGCCGAAAGCGGCGCTGGCTCGCCTGAAGTCCGCACAGGGCGCCCTGGGTGACTGGCACGATTGCTGGCAATGGCTGGCAAAAGCCGAGCAGGAAGCGGATCTGCAACCCTGCGTCGCCACCTGGCAGGCCACCATGATCAAGGCCGAAAGCAAGGCTGACCGGGTGCTGGAAAAACTCAGCGCCACCTGTTTCAAATCCTGAATCTCTCTACAGCTCGGCGCGGCTGTCTTATCTGTCAGTCTCTTTGACCGGAATGGACGCTGCGCCGCTCTGCCGCGCTGGTTAAGATCCGGTCATTCCCTTTTTTGTGTCCGAGGTTCCCATGCGCTTCTGCGATCTGATCGATGCTGTCCGCCGTCAACCGGAGGTCACCATTCCGGCCGAGTGGGGCCAGGGTCGGGCCAGTTTTGGCGGGTTGGTTGCCGCACTGCAATTTGAAGTGATGCGCACTCGGGTGCCAGCCGAACGGCCGGTGCGTTCGCTGGCGATCACCTTCGTCGGGCCGGTCGAGCCCGAGGTGCCGGTGAGCTTCGAGGTCGAGGTATTGCGCGAAGGCAAAGCGGTCATTCAGGTGCTGGGACGCGCCGTGCAGAACGGCCAGGTGGTGACGATGGTGCAAGGCAGCTTCGGTGCTTCGCGCCTTTCGGAAGTGGCGGTTGCAGCTTATCCGGCGCCCGAGATGAAACACTGGGACGATTGTCAGGAACTGCCGTACATCAAAGGCGTGACCCCGGAGTTCATGCGTCATCTGGCGATGCGCTGGAGTGTCGGCGGCATGCCGTTCACCGGCATTCAATCGCGGCTGATGGGCGGCTGGGTGCGCCTGCGTGGGGATGTGAAGGAAGAGCCGGTCAACGAGGCGCATCTGCTGGCGCTGGTCGATGCCTGGCCGCCTGCGCTGTTGCCGTATCTGAAGAAACCGGCGCCGGGCAGCACGCTGACCTGGACCATCGAATTCGTTCAGCCATTACACGATTTGAGCACGCTGGACTGGTGCCAGTATCTGGCGGACATCGAGTACGCCGCCGACGGTTACGGCCACGTCGCCGCCAAACTGTGGAGCGCTAAGGGTGAGCTGATTGCCATGAGCCGGCAAACGGTGACGATCTTCGCCTGACTCAATGACGGCGGTGGCGCTCACGCCAGGCGCGATACCAGCCGCCGCTGAGCAGAAAGCGCGGGAAGGTCAGAAACTGCTCGACCAGAAGGCGCGATATCGCGTCCTTGCGATCACTGAACGGCTCGGAGGCTTGCGCCTCCAGGCTGTGGCCGTGGCGCTGCAAGCCCAGCGCTGCGACAATCCCGATAACGCCAATCGCCACGCTCGCCAGACTCAGGCTGAACACGCCCGAGACGATCAACAGAAACGCGACGATGAACAGCGGTACGGCGATCAGGTGCAGCACCAGATTGGTCGGATGCTGGTGATTGGCCGGGTACGCGCGCCATTGCCATGCGGGAAGGTTGGGGTGACGTTTGCCCATGTTGCTGCTCCTCAATCCATGTTCGATTCATGGTTGAAGAATAGGCCCGGGCGGGCAGGGCGGCGAATCAAGGTTGGCTATTGCAGTGATAGGGACAATGACGGTTCCTGATGTTGTCCCCCTAGAGCTTCAGCTGACCGATTGCCTTGTTCAGTTCCCCGGCCAGCGTCGCCAGCTCGTTACTGGTAGTCGCCGAATCCACGGTCTGCTGCACCGTGTTCTCGGTCACATCGCGAATGCTCACCACCGCGCGGTTCATCTCTTCGGCCACCTGGCTCTGCTGTTCTGCCGCTACCGCAATCTGCGTATTGCTTTCGCGCATCTGCGCCACCGCGCCGGTGATTTCCGCCAGCGCTTCGCCGGCCTCCTGGGCCTGCTGCACGCAGTCGTCGGCCTTGTACGAACTCTCCTGCATGAAATCCACCGCATCGCGGGTGCCGGCCTGCAGCGCCGAGACCATGGTGGTGATTTCATCGGTGGAGGTTTGCACGCGTTTGGCGAGGTTGCGTACCTCGTCGGCGACCACCGCGAACCCACGACCCATTTCCCCGGCGCGGGCCGCTTCAATGGCGGCATTGAGCGCCAGCAGATTGGTCTGTTCGGCGATGCTGTGGATCACGCTGACCACGCCGTTGATTTTCTGACTGTCCTCGGCCAGACGCTGGATCATCTCGGCGGTCTGTTGCACGCCGCTGGACAGGCCGGCAATCGAATGCTGAACGCGGGTGACGACTTGCTGACCGCTGCCGGCCAGGCCATCGGCGGTCTGTGACAGATCACGAGTGGCACCGGCGTGCTGGGCGATGTGGTAGACGGTGGCGGTCATCTCGTTGATCGCGGTGGCCGCCTGATCGGTTTCGCTCTGCTGGCCGAGCATGCCGTGGCGCACCTCGTTCATGCTCGACGCCAGCCGCGCTGCGCCGACGTCCAGTTGTCGTGCGGTGTTGGCCACGGTGGTGACCACGCGCTGGTAGCCGGCCTGCATCGCGTTGAAGGCATTGGCCATCTGTCCGACTTCGTCCTTGCAGGCCAGCGGCACCCGCGCCGAAAGGTCGCCGGTTTTCTCCACGTGCAGCATCACATCCTTGAGCGTGTTGAGCTGGCTGAGCAGAAAGCGGATCAGCAGCTGCGAGGCACCGAGCATCGCCAGCATCAGGATGAACACCGCCACCGCGTAGTTGGCGAAGCGTTCGCTGAACACCTGGCTGAGGCTGGGGGCGTAGGCGATCACGGCGACCTGCTGGCCATCGGCACGGCTGAATACCTCGGCGCCGAGCAGCGGGTTTTCGCCGAATAACGGCAGGTGACTGATCTCGATCCAGCCGTTGCTGTCGGTGATCTCCAGCAGCGGCTGATCGTTGAGGCGCGGGGCTTCACCGCGTTTGAACGTCAGCACCTGATCGCTCTTGGGCAGTGCCTGACCTGCGGGCCAGGCCTTGAGCAATTGCGCCTGCGCCTGGGCCGAGGTTTGCGCGGCATGGCCGCGTGCCTGTTGTTCGAGCTGCACCGCGTACAGCACCAACAACAGGGTGGTGACAAAGGCGACCGCGTTGACCGCCCAGAATTTGTATTTCAGCGAGATATTGCTAAGCCAGGCACCCATGGAGGTCTTCTCTGATAGCGGAAACAGTTTTGGCAAGGTGCCATTATTGTGCCGCTACGCAGGTGCCCGGATCTTGATATGCGTCAACAAGTGATGCATCTGCCTTGGTCAGGGCAGGGTGGGTAGACCGTAGAAAGCCCGGGCGCAGGCGGTGGTGTGGGCCGCCAGATCTTCCTCGGTCTCCCCTCGATGCAGCGCCACTTCACGCAGCACTTCGGTCAGATACGCCGGCTCGTTGCGCCCGTTCTTCGGCTTCGGCCGCAATGTGCGTGGCAGCAAGTAAGGCGCATCGCTTTCCAGCATCAGGCGACCGCGTTTGATCTCCTTCACCAGCGGATGCAAATGGGTGCCGCGACGCTCGTCGCAGATCCAGCCGGTGATGCCGATGTGCAGGTCCAGATCGAGGTAGCTGAACAACGCTTTCTGCTCGCCGGTGAAGCAATGCACCACGGCGGCAGGCAACTGATCGCGGAAGTCGCGGAGGATTTCCAGCAGGCGCTGGCTCGCGTCACGTTCGTGCAAAAACACCGGTAATTGCAGCTCCACGGCCAGGGCCAGATGTTCCTCGAGGACTTTTTCCTGCTGCGGGCGCGGCGAGAAATCGCGGTTGAAATCCAGCCCGCATTCACCCACTGCCACCACGTTCGATTCCTTCAGCAGACTGCGCAGTCGCCGAGCGCTGTCGGCGTTCCAGTCACTGGCCGAGTGCGGATGGATACCGGCGGTGGCGAACAGTCGCTGGCCGTCCGCATCCAGTTGCCGGCACAGCTCCAGTGCCTGTTCGCTGCCCTCGACGCTGGTGCCGGTCAGCACCAGTTGGCAGACCCCGGCAGCGTAGGCGCGGTCGAGCACGGCCTGGTGTTTGTCGGCGAAACTGGGGTTGGTCAGGTTGACGCCGATATCGATGAGTTGCATGGTGCTACCTCGGGCCGAAGGCCGGAAAGCATATCAGAGCAGTAGATTTAAAAGAAAAACCAAGAACTACAACGGCTTATGGCTGTCTGTTGAGGCCGCGAGGCAACACAGGGTGGCGCGGTTGCCATCACTGTGCCAGTCTCTCGCACTTTATCAGCGCTTCAGGCGCTCTGTTTTCGTCGGTGTTTTGCGACCGTTCAGCGGCAAAAAACGCCCCGTATTCTTTCCGGAGAGTGGATGGTTCGTCCCTCGGTTTTGCTCCTGCTGTGTGGTTCGTTGCTGCTGCCGATGACAGCGGTCGCGCGCCTGCCCGGGCCGCTGCAAGCCGTGCCGGCCGCCAAGGTCCGCGACCTGACCGAGATTCGCAGCAGCCGTGTATTGCGAGTGCTGGTCAACCAGAGCCGCAACAGTTCCGGCGAAGTCCAGGGCCAGACCATCGGCGTCGAATATCACCGTTTGCGCGCCTTCGAGCAGTACCTCAATGGCCACGCCCGTGACGGCCAGGAAATCACCCTCAAGATCATTCCCAAAGCCAAGGATCAATTGCTCGGCGCACTACAGCGTGGCGAAGGCGATCTGGTGGCCCCGGGCGAACTGCTCGACCTGCAACCGGGCCACGCGGTCGCCAGTAGCGAGCCGATCGCCAGCAATGTGCCGCTGGTGCTGGTCGGCATCAAGGGCGAAAAGCGCTACACCAAGGTCGAGCAACTGGCCGGCAAAACCCTGGCGCTGCCCACCGGTAGTGCGGCGGGGGAGGCGGTCAGTCAGCTCAACCAGAAACTGGCGCTGCACAAACTGGCACCGATCAAGATCGAATGGGTCGATCCAACCCTGGCAGTCGAGGATGTGCTGGAAATGGTCCAGGGCGGCATCTTCCACCTGACCATCGTCGAGCAACCGATTGCCGAGCGCTGGGGCAAGATCCTGCCCAAGCTGCGTTTCGACCGGCAGCTGATGATCAGCGAACCGGGCGAGGAATACTGGTTCGTGAGGCGCGATGCCTCGATGCTGCGGGCGAGCATCGACCGCTTCCTGACCGGCTACAAGACGCCGTCGAACGAAGACGCAGCGTTTCTGCGGATCTACCGCCGCCTCTATCAAGTGCACTATCCATTGGCCAAGGCTGACCGCCAGCGCCTGGAAAAACTGCGTCCGACCCTGCAAAAGCATGCCGAAGCGCAGAACATGGACTGGCTCAATCTGGCCGCTCTGGCGTTCAAGGAATCGGCACTGCAACCCAGTGCACGCGGTGGCGGTGGCCCGACCGGGCTGATGCAGATCACGCCGTCCGCCGCGCAGCGGGTCGGCGTCAACAACATCCAGAATCTCGATGCGAATGTGCAGGCCGGAGCCAAGTACCTGGCGATGATCCGCCGCAAGTTCTTCAACAGCCCCAAGCTCAATGAGCGCGAGCGCATGGCGTTCACCCTGGCCGCCTACAACATCGGCCCGGAACGCGTGCAGGGCATGCGTGCCGAGGCCCGGCGACGTGGGCTTAATCCGAACCAGTGGTTCTTCCAGGTCGAGCGCATCGCGATGGAGCAGGTGGGTATGGGCGCCGTCAGCTATGTTAATAGTGTGAACAAGTATTACTTGGCGTTCGACCGGGAGCGTGAGTCGTTGGAGCCCCGGGGACAGAAAGTTGTCTCACGCAAATAATCAAATAAATTGATTGTTATGGCGGAATATTTGCGCTTTTAACATAAATTTAACTGATTAATATGGCGGTCAACCAACAAGCACTTCTCCAACAAGGAATACAAACATGAGCTCTCTGATCAACAAGGTCCTGTTCACCCGCGCTGGCTACGGTCTGACCATTCTGCGCATTGCCGTCGGCGTGATCTTCGCCGCCCACGGTTCGCAAAAACTCTTCGGCCTGTTTGGTGGCTACGGCCTGGCCGGCACCGCGCAGTACATGGAAAGCATCGGCCTGACCCCAGGCTATCTGATGGCGACTCTGGCAGGCGGTACTGAATTCTTCGCCGGTCTGGCATTGATCATCGGTCTGCTGGTGCGTCCGGCGGCACTTGGTCTGACCTTCCTGTCGCTGGTGGCGATCTTCACCGTGCACATCAGCAACGGCCTGTTCATGGCCAACAACGGTTACGAGTTCGCCCTGGCTCTGCTCGGTGGCAGCCTCGCGGTACTGATCGAAGGTGCCGGCAAGCTTTCGGTGGATCGCGCCATCGCCGGTTGACCGCTCTGGCTCAAGCAAAAGGCCCGCATTGTGCGGGCCTTTTTGTTGCGGCTGATTCTTGACACTCGCGGGTCACGTTCTCTAGGATGCCGCTCATGCGCCGATTTAAACAGCTACTTGCGGGGCGCCAGGTGACTATTCTTCAGTTGCCGTCAGAAGCCGGAACAGGGCTTCGAAATACCGCTAAAGCGCTGGTTCGGTGTTGCCTCTCACCTGCCATGCAGACTTTTGAGGCAGAGACACGACACGATGAATGCACTACGCCCTCCAGCACGTCCCGCGCCGATCACGGCACATATCACCCAGCGCAACCCAAAAATCCTGCTTGGCGGCAAACACCAGCCGACGCTGTTGCGTTATCTCGATGGCTGGCCACGTCGCAGCGGCGGTCCTGCCGCATTCCTGATTCAGTTTGTCGAAGACGGCGAGTCGCTGGCGCGTTTTGCCGATGACAGTTTCGACCTGGCGGTGATCCAGTCGCCCAGCGCTGAAGACGCCCCGGAAATGATCCGTCAGCTGACCCGCGTTGCCCGCCAGGGTCTGATTGCCCGGCGCTGAGTGTCAGGGATAGTCGATCGCCACGATATAAACGAATTGCTCGCCGGTTGGCGTCTGGACCCGGACTTCGGCGTCCAGCGCCTTGCCGATCAGGGCGCGGGCCAGCGGCGAGTCGATGCTGATCAGGCCCAGTTTCAGATCCAGCTCGTCCGGGCCGACGATGCGATAGCGCGACTGCTTGCCGTCCTCATCCTCGATGGTCACCCAGGCGCCGAAGTAGACCTTGTTCGGATCGCTCGGTTTTTCGCTGACCACTTTCAGCGCCTCAAGGCGCTTGGTAAGAAAGCGCACGCGGCTGTCGATCTCGCGCAGCATCTTCTTGCCGTAGGTGTATTCGGCATTTTCCGACCGATCGCCCTGAGCCGCCGCTTCGCTGACCGACTGCGTCACCTGCGGGCGGCGTACATGCCACAACTCATGGAATTCGGCGCGCATCCGCGCTTCACCTTCGGGGGTGATCAGCGCGGTGCCGGCGGTGCGGGGAGGGCGATAACGGCTCATGGCAACTTCTTGTGGTATTGAGGGCTGGAGTCTATCAACCCTCGCGCAGCACTGTCAGCGGGCTCGCATTCAGGGCCCGACGGGTGCCGAACACGCCGGCGCCACCGATCAGGGCCGCGCCGATCAACGGCAGCACCAGCAACCATGGATGCGGATGCCAGGGCAGGTCGAACGCGAAGCGATACAACACCAGGCTCACCACTTCCGTACCAATGGCCGCCAGCAATCCACTGACTGCGCCAAGCAAGCCGAACTCGATCCGCCGCGCCTTGACCAGCAACTGCCGTTCCGCCCCCAGCGCACGCAACAACGCACCCTGGCGAATGCGTTCATCCAGCGTCGCCTGCAACCCGGAAAACAGCACCGCCATCCCGGCCGCCAACACAAACAACAACACGTACTCCACCGCCAGGGTGACCTGGGCGAGGATGCTGCGCAGCTGTTCGAGCAAGGCTTCGACCTGCAGGATGGTCACCGCCGGGAAGGTTCGCGACAGCTCGACGATCTGCTGGTCGTGACCGGGCGCCAGATAGAAGCTGGTGAGGTAGGTCGCCGGCAGATCTTTCAACGTGCCGGGCTGGAAGATCATGAAGAAGTTCGGCTGGAAGTTGTCCCAGTTGATTTCCCGCAGGCTGGTGACCTTCGCTTCACGATTGACTCCGCCAACGGTGAACACCAGGTGGTCGCCGAGTTTGAGTTTGAGGCTTTCGGCGACTTTGCCTTCCACCGACACACCTGGAATTTCGTCCGAGGGTTGTCCGCTCCACCACGAACCCGCGGTGATCTTGTTGCCCGCGGGCAAGTCAGCGGCCCAGGTCAGGCTCAGGTCACGCTGGATCGCCCGGTCGCCGGCCGAATCCTTGCTGACGATCTGCTGCACCGCTTCGCCGTTGATGCTGATCAGCCGTCCCGGCACCACCGGGTACAACGGAGCAGCCTGGGCCGAGACATTGATCAGGTGATCGGTGAAGGCCTGTTTGTCCGCCGGCAGGATGTTCAGGGCGAAATAGTTGGGAGCATTTTTTGGCAGCTGGTTTTGCCAGGTGTCGAGCAATTCACCGCGCAGCAGCGCAATCAACGCCATGGACAGCAGGATCAGACCGAATGCCAGGGATTGCCCGGCCGCCGCGAGAGGGTGACGCAGCAACTGGCCCAGGCCGAGGCGCCACGGCAGGGAGGCGCGAGCCAGCAGGCGACGCAGGCTGTTGAGCAGCAGCAACAGCAAACCACCGAGCACCAGCGCGGCGACCACGCCACCGCCGAGCAAGGCAAACGTCAGCAGCAGATCCAGACTCAGGCGCCACATGATCAGGCCGAGCGCGCCGAGTGCTGCGCCGTAGACCATCCAGGTGCTCGACGGAATCGGCAGCATGTCGCGGCGCAACACTCGCAACGGCGGCACACGGCCGAGGGCGGCGAGCGGCGGCAAGGCAAAACCGGCCAGCGCCACCAGCCCGGTGCCGATCCCCGCCAGCGCCGGAAGCAAGCCACCCGGCGGTACGTCGGTCGGCAACAGATCATGCAGCAGCGCAAACAATCCCAACTGAGCAAGCCAGCCAATCAGGGCACCGCTGAGGCTGGCGAACAAGCCGAGTACTGCCAGTTGCAGGCTGAACAACACCATGGTTTCCCGGCGTGACAATCCCAGGCAACGGAGCAGGGCGCTGGCGTCGAAACGACGGCTGGCGAAGCGATTCGCCGACAGCGCCACGGCCACACCGGCCAACAGCACGGCAACCAGACTGGCCATGTTCAGATAACGCTCGGCCTTGCCCAGTGCGCCGCCAATCTGCCGGTTGCCGTCGCGGGCATCCTGGATCCGCTGGTTGGCGGCAAGGCCCGGTTTGATCAGTTGGCGATAGGTTTCCAGCGCGTTCGGTTCGCCGCGCCAAAGTTCGCGATAGCTCACCCGGCTACCGGGCTGGACCACGCCGGTCGCGGCGAGGTCGTCGAGGTTGATCAGCACCCGTGGCGTCAGGCTGTAGAAGTTGCCGGCGCGATCCGGTTCGTAAGTCAGCACTCTGGTGAGCTTCAGCGTCTTCATGCCGACGTCGATGCTGTCGCCGATCTTCAGGTCCAGCGCCGTGAGCAGGCGCGATTCGACCCAGGCTTCTCCAGGTTGTGGTTCGCCCCCCGACGTTTCGGCAGCAAACGGTGCCGGGGCACTTTTCAGTTCGCCACGTAGCGGATAGGCGCGGTCGACGGCTTTGATGCTCGACAGCTGAATGCCGTTGTCGGTGGCGATGACACTGGAAAACTCAACGATCTGCGCATGGTCGAGGCGCAGCTCGGTACCGCTCCTGATTTGTTCCGGTCGTGCGGGAGAGCTGCCTTCGAGCACCAGGTCCGCGCCGAGAAACTCTGTGGCGCGCAACGTCATCGCACCATTCAGGCGGGCGCCGAAATAACCGATGGCGGTACTGGCGGCAACCGCCACCAGCAAGGCGAAGAACAGCACCCGCAACTCCCCGGCGCGCGCATCGCGCAGGAGCTGGCGCAGGGCAAGGCTGAACAGGCGCAACAGCGGCAGACGTGCCATCAAGGCTCCAGGGGGGCGACCAGCAGGCCGGCTTCAAGTCGGATCAGGCGCCGGCAGCGATGGGCCAGGCGTTCGTCGTGGGTCACCAGCACCAGGGTGGTGCCGCGTTCCTTGTTCAGTTCGAACAGCAGGTCGCTGATGCGCTCGCCGGTGTGGCTGTCGAGGTTGCCGGTGGGTTCGTCGGCGAACAGCACGTCCGGCTCGGCGGCGAAGGCCCGGGCGATGGCGACGCGCTGTTGTTCACCACCGGAGAGCTGGCGCGGCGAGTGAGTCAGGCGCTGGCCGAGGCCGACCCGTTGCAGTAATTCGGTGGCGCGACCGCGGGCGTCTTTGCGGCCGTCGAGTTCCAGCGGCAGCATGACGTTTTCCAGGGCGTTGAGACTGTCGAGCAGCTGGAACGACTGAAACACGAAACCCACGTGTTCGGCACGAATGCGCGCGCGCTGGTCTTCGTCGAGATCGCTCAGGGACTGGCCGGCGAGAACGACTTCGCCGCTGCTCGGCAGATCGAGGCCGGCGAGCAGGCCGAGCAGGGTGGATTTGCCGGAGCCGGACGCGCCGACGATGGCCAGGCTGTCGCCCTTGTTCAGTTCCAGGCTGAGTTCGTGCAGGATGGTCAGTTCACCTTCCGCGCTGGGAACCACTTTGCTAAGGTTCTTCGCGGTGAGAATGCTTGCGCCCATGGAGAATCCGATGCGTGTGTGGTTTTTGAGTGCTGGCCTGGCCTTGATGTGCATGGCCCAGAACGCAGCGGCGGGTACAGTCCTGATCGTTGGCGATAGTATCAGCGCCGGTTTCGGACTGGATACCCGGTTGGGGTGGGTGTCGTTGCTCGAGCAGCGGCTCAAGTCCGAAGGTTTTGACGATAAAGTGGTCAACGCCTCCATCAGCGGCGACACCAGTGCCGGAGGCCAGGCGCGGCTGCCGGCGCTGCTTGCAGAGCACAAGCCGGAGCTGGTGATCCTCGAGTTGGGGGGCAACGATGGCCTGCGGGGAATGCCGCCGACGCAATTGCAACAAAATCTTGCTTCGATGATCGACAGCTCCCGTCAAAGCGGTGCCAGGGTGCTGTTGCTCGGCATGCAACTGCCGCCCAATTACGGCAAGCGCTACACCGATGCCTTTGCCGAGGTCTACGGCAAACTCGCCGAGGAGAAAAAGATCCCGCTGGTGCCGTTTTTCCTCGAGGGCGTGGGCGGGCACCCGGACTTGATGCAGGCCGACGGTCTGCACCCGGCAGCCGGGGCCCAGGGCAAGTTGCTGGAAAATGTCTGGCCGACGCTAAAACCGCTGTTATGAGGCTTTTCTAGCGGCAGGCTTTCGGCTAATGTGGCGCCCCCCTAAATGGAGCCCCCGATGTCGCGTTCTGCCTGGTCCCTGTTTGCCTACCAACTGATCGAGCCTGACGAACAGCTGGATCTGTTCGCCTGCCAGGAAGTGCGGGTGCATCTGGTGACCCGTCAACTGGAGCTCGGTGGCTCGGCCGACCGGACGCTGTGCGGCAGTCTGCTGCCGGCGCAACCGCGCTGGTCGAGCGTGGATCGCCGGGTGTTCCAGGATCAGCGCCTGTGCTCGCTGTGCCGGGCGATTCTCGAATCGCAGAAGCGTGGAACCTCGCCGATCTGGCCTGAACTGCGTTTCGAGCTTTAAGCACACGCACCTGCCGAACGCCGTCCGCTCTTACAGTAGCTTCAATTATGAAGACTGCTGCCAGCCCATCGGCGCATCTCCCCGAATTCCCTGGGTGCGGTGTACAATCGCGTTCCTATACCCTTGTCGATCTTGCGAAGGATTCTCCGGATGTTGCCGCGTTTCCCTGCCGTCACCCGCTGCCTGTCTCTTGCCGCCCTGTGTGTGGCCGGTCCCGTTGCCGCCTTGGAGTTTCCCCTGCCACCACCTGGTGAAGACATCATCGGCCAGGTGCAGGTGATCAAGGCCAAATACGAAGACACCTTTGCCGATCTGGGCACCACCTACGATCTGGGTTATTCGGAAATGGTCGCGGCCAACCCGGGCGTCGATGCCTGGCTGCCGGGCGCCGGCACCGAAGTGGTCCTGCCGACCCGATTCATCCTGCCGCCGGGTCCGCGTGAAGGCATCGTGATCAACCTTGCCGAGTACCGCCTCTACTACTACCCGAAAGGCCGGAACGTGGTGTACACCTTCCCGCTGGGTATCGGTCGCGAGGGCTGGGGCTCGCCAATCGCCCACACCACGATCACCGCCAAGACGCCGAATCCGACCTGGACACCGCCCGCCTCGATCAAGGCCGAACACGCCGCCGATGGCGATCCGCTGCCGAACGTAGTGCCGGCCGGCCCGGACAACCCGCTGGGGCCGTTCAAGTTCACCCTGGGCACGCCGGGCTACCTGATCCACGGTTCGAACAAGAAGTTCGGTATCGGCATGCGCACCAGCCACGGCTGCTTCCGCATGTTCAACAACAACGTGCTGGAAATGGCCAGCATGGTGCCGGTGGGGACTTCGGTACGAATCCTCAACGACGCGTACAAGTTCGGTCGCAGTGGCGGCAAGATCTACCTGGAAGCGCACACGCCGATCGACGACAAGGGCAACCCGTCGGTGGTCGACAAGCACACCGCCGTGATCAACGCGATGCTCAAGCGTGAAGACATCACCAACAACCTGCGCATGAACTGGGATGTGGTGCGTGATGTGGTGGCGGCGGAAGATGGCCTGCCAACTGAAATCGGCACACCGAACACCTCGGCACCGATCGTTTCCAGCGCACCGATCGACCTGCAACAGTAAGCCGGAAAACAGAACCCGCCGATGCGTGAGCGTCGGCGGGTTTTTTATTGCATGAAGAAAATTTCAGGCAAAAAAAAGCCGACCCGAAAAACGGGTCGGCTTGATAACAATCCCGAAGGACTATTACTTGCGGCTAGCTTTTTCCAGCATGCGCAGAGCACGCTCGTTAGCTTCGTCAGCAGTCTGTTGTGCTTTTTGAGCAGCAGCCAGAGCTTCATCAGCTTTACGGTAAGCTTCGTCTGCACGAGCCTGGGAGCGAGCAGCTGCGTCTTCAGTAGCGGTCAGACGTGCTTCGGTTTCTTTCGATGCGCTGCTGCAACCGGTAGCCAGAACTGCGGCCAGAGCCAGAGCAGAGAATTTCAGAACGTTGTTCATCGTGTTCCCCTTCAAGGACTTTCAATTAAGTGGCTGTCTCCTCCGATTGAGGAAATAGCCGGCGTACATACTACCCATTACTTGTAGTAAGTAAACTGACGTAAGGCAAGAAGCAAAAAAAATTGTAGGCGTTGATTCTTTTTCGAGCAACTTTTAACCGGGCTGTATAAAAAATATTCAGCTGTAACGCCCGTCGTGAGCGAGTTATTGAGAAAAAGTTCCCGTTGTCGGGTGCTGTTTTGCAGGTAGTGGCTAGAGTCTGCCTATATGGGTTCGTCTACACTTTTGTTCCGATTTTGCGTGACAGCTCGCATATCTTTGTCCATGTTCAGGTGACTTTAAAAAACCAGGCACGTCTTAAGTCTCAACATCCGGCGATGTTCAGCCTTTCGGTTCGGGACAAGGTTCTCCCGAACCGGTCCTGAGTCCACCGGAACTGCCCCGTCAATCAGCCTGATGACGAGTGCGCCTTGAGCATTTTCGTCATTGGTGCCTACTATTTGATACGTGCTCGGGTTGCGCGAGATCGGTGCAGTTCTTCTCGGTGTCCATCAGGCACGGGGTGGCGTAGATGTTCCTTCGCCGGGAAAACATCGGTAAGGTAGGGGTCAGCATTCGAGACCCGCGAGGAGTAGTGATGAGCGAGGCGTTGTCCATCCACCATGACCAGGCTGGTCATCAGTTCGAGACCAATGTGGACGGTCATCGTGCCTACCTGACCTATATGGATCTGGGGAAACAGACCCTGGATATCTACCGCACCTTCGTGCCCAACGCATTGCGTGGCCGAGGCATTGCGGCAGCCCTGACCGAGCGGGCACTGCAATACGCCGATGAAATGGGCTACACGGTCATTCCGTCGTGCTCCTACGTGGAGCGCTACATGGAGCGTCATCAGCGGCGCACCGCCAAGATCTGACTGACCCCACACCGCACACACAAAAACGCCGGGCAATGCCCGGCGTTTTTTTATGCCTGCGAAACGGCTGTCAGCCGCGCTGACGTTTCGGCAGTACATCCTTGAGCTTGGCGTGCATGCTGCGAAGGGTGTTTTCGGTGGCCGACCAGTCGATGCAGGCATCGGTGATCGAAACGCCATATTGCAGGTCGGCGAGGTCTTTCGGAATCGCCTGGCAGCCCCAGTTCAGGTGACTCTCGACCATCAGGCCGATGATCGACTGGTTGCCTTCGAGGATCTGGTTGGCGACGTTCTCCATCACCAGCGGTTGCAGGGCCGGATCCTTGTTGGAGTTGGCGTGGCTGCAATCGACCATGATGTTCGGCTTGATCTTCGCCTTGTTCAGCGCCTGTTCGCACAGGGCGACGCTGACCGAATCGTAGTTCGGCTTGCCGTTGCCGCCGCGCAGCACCACGTGACCGTAGGCGTTGCCCTTGGTGGTGACGATCGACACGCCACCTTCCTGGTTGATACCCAGGAAACGGTGCGGGCTGGAGACCGACTGCAAGGCGTTGATCGCCACGGTCAGGCCGCCATCAGTGCCGTTCTTGAAGCCGACTGCCGAGGACAGGCCGGAAGCCATTTCGCGGTGGGTCTGGGATTCGGTGGTGCGGGCGCCGATGGCCGACCAACTGATCAGATCCTGCAGGTACTGCGGGGAGATCGGGTCGAGGGCTTCGGTCGCGGTCGGCAGGCCTTTCTCGGCCAGGTCCAGCAGCAGCTGGCGACCGATGTGCAGGCCGTCCTGGATCTTGAACGAGTCGTCCAGGTACGGGTCGTTGATCAGGCCTTTCCAGCCGACGGTGGTCCGCGGTTTTTCGAAGTACACGCGCATGACCAGATACAAGGTGTCCGACACTTCCGCCGCCAGCACCTTCAGGCGCTCGGCGTACTCGTGGGCAGCCTTGATGTCGTGGATCGAGCAAGGCCCGATGACCACGAACAGACGGTGGTCGGTGCCATCGAGAATATTGCGGATGACTTCGCGACCCTTGGTGACGGTGCGCAGGGCAGCGTCGCTCAGAGGGATATCACGCTTGAGCTGATCGGGAGTGATCAGGGTCTCGTTGGAAGCGACGTTCAGGTCGTTGATCGGTAAATCAGCCATCGTTTACTCGTCAGGTCACGGGTGCCGGCCGCCAGCGATCCCCGCGCGGCGGAGCACAGCAGATTTAAGCGCGTCGGGGAGCCGAACCTTAGCGCGTCAGGCGCCTGTCGACAATGGGCAAGTCACTGTTCAGTCCAGTACTGGCTGCGCAAAAGCCTTGCGAACGGTGTCGTGGGAGAACTCGTCGGCGTGTTGTTCGACCCATTGCAGGGCCAGGGCCTGAATATCCTGGAGGTCGTCGTGGGCGTCGTTGAGTCGGCAATAGCGTTCGATCTGACACACCTGCTCACCCATTCGGGCGCTGAACAGGGTCTGCTCGTCGGTGAAGGCGATACCCACCAGATAGCCTTTCTTGCGCCGCAGGCACCAGGCCACGTAGCCCGGATAACAGATGTCGGCATTGAGCGTCGGCATGCGCACCTGCAGCGCGGTGCCATGGCGCCAGGCGCGGTGGTAATTGCAAGCGATGCCGCCGAGGCTGATAGTGTGCAGCTGTTGCCGCGAAATACACTCAGGTTTGAGCAACGTTAATTCGACGGGCACATCATCCGGATGAGGAATAAACCGTCCCATGAGCACAGACTCCCTGTGTCGGCCATCTGACATTGTTTCCCCCAGTATAGTGTTCGAATCCGAACTGACCGATTTCGACGCCGACCAACGGCTGCTGGCGATGAACGGCGTTTCGCTGGTGATCTTCACCAGCGTCGGCTGCTCCAGTTGCCGTTATGCCCGCGAGGTGTTGCCGGGGCTGGATCTGGCAGTCGATCGCCTGTGCTGGATCGACGCTGGCGACAACGGCGGTCTGGTCGAGCGTTATCAGGTCTTTCATTTGCCGGCGCTGTTCGTGGTGCGCGACGGCGAGTTCTTTGGGGCAGTACACACGCGTCTGAATGCCGCTGAGCTGAACGCAGCCGTGGCACAGGCGCTGGGTCGAATTGCAGAGGAGTTGCCGTGATGGGGGCAGTCGTCAAAAAAACGGTGGTAGGGATTATCGGCACCGGCGCAATCGGAGGGTTTTACGGCCTGATGCTGGCCCGGGCCGGATTCGATGTGCACTTTTTGCTGCGCAGCGAGTTTTCCGCGGTCGCCGAGCGCGGTTTGCAGGTGGACAGCGCGGTTCACGGCACACTGACGCTGAACCCGGTGCAGGCCTATTCATCGGCTGAGGACATGCCGCCCTGTGACTGGTTGCTGGTTGGCGCCAAGACCACCAGCAACGCTGGCCTGGCGCCGTCGATCATTCAGGCGGCGAAACCCGACGCGAAAGTGCTGGTGCTGCAGAACGGCCTCGACGTGGAAGACAGCTTGCGGGCGTTGTTGCCCGATTCCCTGCACTTGCTGGGCGGCCTGTGCCTGATCTGCGTTCACCGGGAAGGTCCGGGCCACATCACCCATCAGGCGCTCGGGGCGGTGAACGTCGGTTATCACAGCGGCCCGGCAGCCGATGATGCGGCGCGCATGGCGATTGTCGAGGAGGGCGTCGGTCTGTTCCGTGCCGCCGGCATCGACTCCCATGCCATGCCGAACCTGCACCAGGCGCGCTGGCAGAAACTGGTCTGGAACATTCCCTACAATGGTCTTTCGGTGTTGCTCGGGGCGAGTACCACGCCGCTGATGGCCGATGCCGACAGCCGCGTGCAGATCCAGGCGCTGATGGCTGAAGTGGTGCAGGGCGCCAAGGCCTGTGGCCATGACATGCCGCCCGGTTACGCCGAGTACCTGTTCATGATGACCGAGAAAATGCCCGACTACTGGCCGAGCATGTACCACGATTTTCTGCACAAGCGACCGCTGGAACTGGACGCCATCTACGCTCGACCTTTGGCGGCGGCAAAAGCGGCAGGTTGCGAACTGCCGCGAATCGAGGCGTTGTATCGCCATTTGCGTTTCATCGACCGGCGTAACACCTGAGTCGATTCTTTGAGGGGATCTGGGGGAAGGCATGGCCAAGAACATCGATGACAAACTGGTGCTGGCGATTTCGTCCCGTGCCCTGTTCGATCTGAGCGAGAGTCACAAGGTCTACCTGTCGAGCGGCGTCGAAGCCTACCGGCAATATCAGATCGAGCACGAAGACGAAATCCTCGCGCCGGGCGATGCCTTTCCGCTGGTGGAAAAACTGCTCAACCTCAACAGTCGCCTTGGCCGCGCCCGGGTCGAGGTGATTCTGGTGTCGCGCAACAGTGCCGACACCGGCCTGCGGGTGTTCAACTCGATCGATCACTACGGCCTGGCGATTTCCCGTGCGGCGTTTGTCGGCGGGCGCAGTCCTTATCCTTATCTCAAGGCGTTCGGCTGCGACCTGTTTCTTTCCACTCATGCTGAGGACGTGCGCTCGGCGCTGGACAACGGCTTTGCGGCGGCGACGATTCTTTCCGGTGGCGCCAGCCGTGCGGCCAGCGATGAGTTGCGCATTGCCTTCGACGGTGACGCGGTGCTGTTTTCCGACGAGTCGGAGCGGGTCTATCAGTCCGGAGGGCTCGAAGCCTTTCAGGCCAAGGAGCGTGAATCCGCTCGCGAGCCGTTGCGCGGCGGGCCGTTCAAGGGCTTCCTCGCAGCGCTCAATCTGTTGCAGCGTGAGTTCCCTGACGATAACTGCCCGATCCGCACCGCACTGGTCACCGCGCGTTCGGCGCCGGCTCACGAACGGGTGATCCGCACCTTGCGTGAGTGGGACATCCGTCTGGACGAGTCGCTGTTCCTCGGCGGATTGACGAAGTCGGCATTCCTCGAAGCCTTTGCCGCCGACGTGTTTTTCGACGATCAGGCCGGTCACTGCGAGTTGGCCCGCGAGGTGGTTGCCACCGGCCATGTCCCCCACGGCATCAGCAACGAACCGGCGGTCTAAAGCCCTCGTGGTTCAAGACGTTGCGTCGCACGTCGTACTCGCCAAGGCACTGCTAAGCTGAATCAAATCTCCGCCATGTTGGCTTGCGAGGAGGTCATATGATTCGTTCGATGCTGTATGCCACTGACCTCGGTCTGTACGCACCGTTAGTGATGCAGCATGCCCTGGCGATGGCGCGAACATTCAATGCCGACTTGTATGTGGTGCACGCGGTGGAACCCATGGGGTTGTTTGCCGAGTCGGTGTTGCAGAGCTATCTCGACGAACAGGCGTTGAACGAATTTCACAGTCAGGGTCTGAAAACCGTCATCGCCAATATCGAGCAACGGGTGCTCGACAGTTTTCGCGAAGAACTGGGGGACGAGGGCGAGCAGGATCTGCTGCGGATTCGTGCGGTGCGGGTGCTGCAGGGCGATCCGTCGCAGGTGATTCTCGACCAGGTCCAGAAACTCTCCGTCGATTTGCTGATCGTAGGAAGTCACAGCCACGGGGTCGGGGCGGAAACACCCTTGGGGCGCACGGCGACGCGATTGCTGCAATTGTCCAAGGTGCCGGTTTACATGGTGCCGCTGGTGGAGCGTCGGCGCCGGGAGGATCGCTGAGACGGTAATAATGGCGTTTTGATAAAAAAGTTCTAGATTTATTCTTCAAACCATTAATATAGTTATATACCGTCGCTGATGCCCGTGGCGTCTACCTGCTTTGAGGGATTCATATGAAGCTTCAACAATTGCGCTACATCTGGGAAGTGGCGCACCACGACCTCAACGTTTCCGCTACAGCCCAAAGTCTCTACACCTCGCAACCGGGCATCAGTAAGCAAATCCGTCTGCTGGAAGACGAACTGGGCGTCGAAGTGTTCGCCCGCAGTGGCAAACACCTGACCCGCGTCACCCCGGCCGGCGAGCGCATCATCACCACCGCCGGTGAGATTCTGCGCAAGGTCGAAAGCATCAAGCAGATCGCCCAGGAATTCTCCAACGAGAAAAAAGGCACCCTGTCGATCGCCACCACGCACACCCAGGCACGTTATGCACTGCCGCCGGTGATCAGCAATTTCATCAAGCAATACCCGGACGTGGCGCTGCACATGCACCAGGGTTCGCCGATGCAGATCGCCGAAATGGCTGCTGACGGCACCGTGGATTTCGCCATTGCCACCGAAGCGCTGGAGCTGTTCGGCGACCTGGTGATGATGCCGTGCTACCGCTGGAACCGCTGCGTGGTCGTGCCTCAGGGCCACCCGCTGACCAAGCTGCCGAAGCTGACCCTCGAAGCACTGGCCGAATACCCGATCGTGACTTATGTGTTCGGTTTCACCGGCCGTTCGAAACTCGACGAAGCCTTCAGCCATCGCGGCCTGACGCCGAAAGTGGTGTTCACCGCCGCCGACGCCGACGTGATCAAAACCTACGTACGCCTGGGTCTGGGTGTCGGCATCGTGGCGAAAATGGCGGTCGATACCAAACTCGACAACGACCTGGTGGTGCTCGATGCCAGCGAACTGTTCGAGTCCAGCGTGACCAAGATCGGTTTCCGTCGCGGCACTTTCCTGCGTGGCTTCATGTGCGATTTCATCGAGAAATTCGCACCGCACCTGACCCGCGAAGTCATGGCCAAGGCCATCCAGTGCCACAACAAGCAAGAACTCGAAGAGCTGTTCGAAGGCGTCGAACTGCCGGTTCACTAAGCTCCTGTCTACAGCACCTCGGTGACAGCGAACTGTTGCCGGGTGCCCGCCACCAGAATCTCCACCTCATCACCCTCGAACTTGCCCAGCAGGCTTTTGCCCAGCGGCGAGCGTGGGGTGATCACGGTGACCGGCTGACCGACCACGTCGACTTTCAGGCCCGCCGCATCCGGCGCCAGAAACAGCCATTGCTCGCGACCCTTTTCGTCTTCCAGACCGAGCAGGGCACCGATTTCAATCCCGCGTTGATCGTCATAGGCCCGAAGCGTCAGGTTCTGGCAGACCGCCAGTGACTGGCGGATCTCCTCGACCCGTTTCGCTTGCCCGGCCGCCAGGTACGACGCCTCGAGCCCCAGGGTGTCGTACTTGTTTTCAGCGATGTTCTCTTCGTGGGTCGCGGTTTCGTAAGCGGTTTGTGCCGCGCGCTCGGCGATGTCGAGGTCGACGCGCAGCTTGTCGAGAATCAGTTGGTGGACGGCGTGCTTGTTCATGATCAATCGCAGAATTGCAGGACGTTGGCGCGGCTCTTTTCGCTTGGGGCCGTCTGATCCTGCTGGAGCCAGAACTGGCATTTCGGATTCGACTGGTTGCGCGTGCTGCTGCGGGCCTGATCCAGGCGATTCTGCTGTTCGTTCTTGCGCAGGTTTTCTTCGTACTGCTCGAACAGGCGGTTTTGCGGCTCGGGCTCGGGCTGCGGCTGGGCGACTGCCGCAGGCTTGCTCAGTTGTTGCACCGCATCCGCCACCGGTTGCAGTTGGCGGCTGAACAGCATCGAAGCGAGCCAGCACGTCAGCGCAATGGCCAGGAAACCCAGCCACAGACCCAGGGCAATGCTGCCGGTCAATTGCAGCGCGCTAAGCTGGACAGGCAAGGGACGACGCGTGTTTGGGCGGTAGGGCATGGCTGCCTCCTGGCGGATGATTGCGGGCAAGTGGCGATTGTCGCACGAAGATTAATTGTCGTCGGCTCTTCTGCACGCGGACATTTATGCGGACAATCGGCGCTTTTGCCAACGGGAGTCTTGAATGGCGCAACCGAAAACCCGCTGGGACATCTTTTGCACCGTGGTCGACAACTATGGCGATATCGGCGTGACATGGCGTCTGGCCCGGCAATTGGCGGCCGAGCATGCGCTGGTGGTGCGGCTGTGGGTCGATGATCTGCGTGCGTTCGAGCGTATTTGCCCGGAACTCGATATCCATCTTGATGCGCAATGGCAGCAGGGCGTTGAAGTCCGGCACTGGCCGACAGAATGGCCGGAAACGGACGCAGCCGACGTGGTCATCGCCGCGTTCGCCTGCCAGTTGCCGAGCGCCTACATGGACGCCATGGCCGAGCGGGAAAAGCCGCCATTGTGGATGAACCTCGACTATCTCAGCGCCGAGGACTGGGTGGTTGGCTGCCACGGTCTGCCTTCGGTGAAGTACAAGTCCGTGCAGAAGATCTTTTTCTTCCCGGGCTTCCAGGCCGGCACTGGCGGACTGTTGCGTGAAAGCGGATTGCTGGACCGGCGTCGGCGGTTTCAGCAGGATCCCGAGTCGCAGCGACAATTCCTGCAAGCCCTGGGGGTCGTTCCTGCGCCCGGTGCGCAACTGATTTCGCTGTTTGCCTACGAGAATGCCGGGCTCGCCAGCTGGCTGGATGTGCTCGCCGCTGATTCGACACCGACTCATCTGCTGGTGCCGGAAGGGCGGATTCTCGGTGATGTCGCGCGCTGGCTCGGAGTCGAGTCACTGGCGGTGGGTGACTTCAATGTGCGTCAGGCGCTCACCGTGCAGGTGCTGCCGTTCGTCCGGCAGGATCAATACGATCAATTGCTTTGGTGCTGCGATTTCAACGCGGTGCGCGGCGAGGACTCGTTCGTCCGTGCGCAATGGGCCGGTCGGCCGATGCTGTGGCACATCTATCAGCAGGACGAAGATATCCATCTGGACAAGCTCGATGCGTTCCTCGCGCTCTATGGAAAAGGCCTTTCGACTGAAGCAGCCGAGGCGATGAACGGTCTTTGGCGGGCCTGGAGTGCCGGGCAGCCTATCGGCCAGCACTGGCTTGAGGCCCGTAAATACTGGCCCGAACTGCAGGAAAATGCCGAAGCATGGTGTCTGGAACAGGCCTTGCAGGCCGATCTTGCGACGGCGCTGGTACAGTTTTACCGAAATTGGATATGATACGCGGCCTAGATTTTTGTAAATCCCATCCAAATTCGGATATTCGCAATGAAAACTGGTAAAGAACTCAAACCCGGTACCGTGATCCGTATCGACAACGATCCTTGGCTGGTTCAGAAAGCTGAATTCACCAAATCGGGCCGTAACAGCGCGATCATGAAGACCAAGCTGAAGAACCTGCTGACCGGTTACAAGACCGAAACCGTTTACGGTGCGGACGACAAGCTGGACGACGTGATCCTCGACCGCAAAGAAGCGACCCTGTCCTTCATCAGCGGCGACACCTACACGTTCATGGACACCACCGACTACACCATGTACGAACTGAACGCCGAAGACATCGAAAGCGTTCTGCCTTTCGTTGAAGAAGGCATGACCGATGTTTGCGAAGCCGTGTTCTTCGAAGAGCGTCTGGTTTCCGTAGAGCTGCCGACCACCATCGTGCGTCAGGTTGACTACACCGAAGGTTCCGCTCGCGGTGACACTTCCGGCAAGGTGATGAAGCCTGCCAAACTGAAGAACGGTACCGAGCTGTCGGTTGCTGACTTCATCGAAATCGGCGACATGATCGAGATCGATACCCGCGAAGGCGGTTCCTACAAAGGCCGTGCGAAATAAGCACTGCTTTTTGCGGAAAGAAAAAGCCCGACCATTGAGTCGGGCTTTTTTGTGCCTGCGATTTTTGCTGCCGGGCAGTTACACGGTCACATGCAGGCGTACATCGACATTGCCACGGGTGGCGTTGGAGTACGGACAGACCTGGTGGGCCGCGTCGACCAGGCTTTGCGCGTCAGCCTGTTCCAGGCCCGGCAGGGCGATGTGCAGGTCGATGTCCAGACCGAAACCACCAGGAATCTGACCGATGCCGACGTGAGCGGTGATCGACGCGTCGTCCGGGATTTTGCGTTTGGTCTGGCTGGCGACGAATTTCAGCGCGCCGATGAAGCAGGCCGAGTAGCCGGCAGCGAACAGTTGCTCAGGGTTGGTGGCCGCGCCGCCGGCACCGCCGAGTTCTTTCGGAGTGGCCAGTTTGACATCGAGGATGTTGTCGCTGGAGATCGCACGACCGTCACGGCCGCCGGTGGAGGTTGCGATTGCGGTGTAGAGAGTTTGCATGGTGTGAGCCTCGTCGAATGTGTGGTTTGTTGCGCTAATTGTTTGCGCGCTAACTAGGTGCGAAGTAAATGTACTTCGCTAATATTTAGTGCGCAAGATAAATTTTTGCGAAAGCACGGAAGCGAGACGTGGATCAGCTCGGGATGAGATCTCAAGCTTTTGATATGAAAGGTTTTTTATAGAAGAAGGAGAGAAAAAAATTTTCGGGGGAGGGGTAAGGCAGAGAAAAATGCGATTTCCCTGCAGGTGCGAGGCTGCTCCTGCAGGGAAGGGGACGCTTAAATCAGGCTGTCCTGCAGATGACCACGCAAGGCCTGCAACTCGGCTTGCAGGTTTTGCAGGCGTTCCAGCGTGAAGCCACTGGCGCCCAGGATGCATGGCGGAACGGTTCGGGCCTTGTCTTTCAGCGCGCGTCCCTGTGCCGTCAGTTCAACGATCACCACCCGTTCATCCTCGCGGCTGCGGGTCCGGCTCAAGAGTCCTTCACCTTCCAGACGTTTGAGCAGCGGGGTCAGCGAACCCGGATCGGTCAGCAGGCGCGTGCTGATTTCTCCGACGGTCAGGCCATCCTTCTCCCATAGCACCATCATCGCCAGATACTGCGGATAGGTCAGGCCAAGCGCTTGCAGCAAAGGCTTGTAGACCTTGGTCATCATCAGTGAGGTGGAATGCAAGGCGAAGCAGGCCTGATTGTCGAGCAGCAGCTCTTCGCAGTGGTCGGTGGTGTTGCGGTCGGTGGTCATGTCAGTGCCTTGAACGGTAATGCGGATGAATCTAGCGCTCGATTGTTTAATGCGCCAGACAATTGTGCCCGGTGGCGAATCGGTCAGTGCCGGCCAAGTTCCCGTTGCAGCGCCAGATCCCACGGTGGCACGGGGCTGAAACGAGTCTTGAGGTATTCCAGCAGCAGGCGGCTGCGGGAGCTGGCCTGTTGTTCCAGACGCAGCGCGTAGATGCCGGTGCTCTCCGGTTTCGGCAACCCGTTTTCACAAAACAGTGGCAGCAACTCGCCACGCAGCAGGTATTCGCTGGCCAGCCAGGTCGGCAGATGCGCGATCCCGAGTCCCGCGAGCGCACCGCAGACCAGCGCCTCGGCGTTGTTGGCGCTCATGCGAATGCGTGCCGGACGGTGCAACTGCATTTGCCCGTCCTGTTCGAATCGCCAGGCGAAGGGCGGGGCGAGGCCATCCCAATCTAGGCCGTCATGTTCGCCCAATTGCGCCGGCTCGCTCGGCACACCCCGACGCTTGAGGTAGTCGGGACTGGCGCAGGCGATGCGCACCATGCTCGCCAGCGGCGTGGCCACCAGTCGGGTGTCGGCCATTTGCCCGGCGCGCAACACCAGATCGACCTTGCCCAGGTTCGAGCCATCCATGTCGACAAAGCTGTCGATCAGATGCAGCTGTACATCCAGGCCCGGATACAGCACCAGAAAGTCGGCAATCACCGGCGCCAGGTGCCGCCGTCCGAACGCTGCCGGCGCATCCACCCGAATCAGGCCTTCCGGTGCGCTGCTCAGGGACACCGCTTCGGCGCGGGCCAGCTGCAGCTCGGCAACGATCCGCCGCGCCCGTTCGGCAAACGCCAGGCCGGCCGGCGTGGCGCGCACTGCGTGAGTGCTGCGAATGAACAACTGGCTGCCGACAGCGCTTTCCAGACTGTCGATACGCCGGGCGACGGCCGAAGGCGTGAGCGGATGTCGGCGTGAGGCAGCGGAAAAACTGCCACTCTCCAGCACATCGAGAAACAGTCCGAGTTGTTCGGTCAATTGATTGGGGTTCATGAATCGGCTCAGTGCCTATGCGAATTTGGCACAGCCATTGTGCGTTGCTGTGCGTTTCCGTGCCAGCGCCGACTGCGTAGGATGGGTCGCCTGACGTATGAGGAATTCTGCTGTGATCGAGTTTTTGCTGTACCTGTTGTTTGGCGCCGCCCTTGGCACCCTGGGTGGGATATTCGGCATCGGTGGCGGCTTGATCGCCATTCCGCTGCTGGGAGTGTGGTTCGGCCTCGATCAACAGATCGCCCAAGGCACGGCGCTGGTGATGGTGGTGCCGAACGTGATGCTGGCGCTGTGGCGTTATCACCAGCGCAACCGCATCGAACTCCGGCACGCGTTGCCGCTGGCGGTGATGGGATTCTGTTTTGCGTGGATCGGCTCGATCTGGGCCGTGGGCATCGACGCGCAAACCATGCGCATCGGTTTTGTCGCGTTCCTCGTGGCGTTGTCGGCCTACAACCTGGTGCGCATGTTCGGCGCGCGCCCGGCAGCGACGTCAGAGATGCGTTATTCATGGCCGTGGCTGGGCGTGCTTGGCGCGGCGTCGGGAACCATGGGCGGTTTGTTCGGGGTCGGCGGGGCAGTGGTGGCGACGCCGGTGCTGACCAGCCTGTTCGGCACCACTCAGGTGGTCGCTCAAGGCTTGTCGCTGGCGCTGGCCTTGCCGAGCACGGGTGTCACGCTGGTGACGTACGCGGTGCACCACGAAGTGGACTGGATGATCGGCCTGCCGCTGGCCCTCGGCGGTCTGGCCAGCATCAGTTGGGGCGTGAAGGTTGCCCACGCGATGCCGGAAAAACTCCTGCGCGGGCTGTTCTGCGGCTTCCTGGTGCTGTGCGCGGTGATGCTCGCCTTTAAAGTTTGAAGCCTTCGACGATGTGCTCGGCCAGGCATTCAGTGATCGGCGACGGATTGTTCAGGTTGCGGATCAGCATGATGCTGGCCTCGGGCAACAGCGGCAGATCCTCGGCAGCCCCGAGAATCCGCAGATCCGGTGTTATCAGGCTTTCCAGTTGCGCGGTGATCGCCAGACCCGCGCTCACCACTGCCATCAATGCCGACAGGCTGGTGCTGTTGTAGGCAATCCGGTATTCGCGGCCCATGGCGTCCAGCGCATTGCAGGCCCACAGGCGGCAGAAGCAATCGCTGTTGAACATCGCCAGCGGCAATGGCGTCTGCTCGTGGGCGCTGAAATTCTGCGCCTCGGCCCAGACAAAACGCTCCTTGCGCAGCAACTGGCCAATCTCGTTGCCCGGCTCGCGGGTGACGATCGACAGATCCAGGTCCGTGCGCTGCAGCAACTGTCGGGTCGACTCGCAATGCACCTCGATCTGGATCAGCGGATAGAACTGGGCGAAGCGCGACAAAATCCCCGGCAGAAAGCGCATCACGTAATCGTCCGGCGTGCCGATCCGCACCGTGCCGACCATGTGCGGTTCGCGCAGAGTGTTGAATACTTCACTGTGCAATTTCAGGATGCGCCGCGCGTAACCGAGCAACACCTGACCTTCAGCGGTGAGGCGCACCTGACGCCCGTCACGCTCGAACAACTGGCGCTGCAACACGTCCTCTTCCAGACGCTTCATCTGCATGCTCACGGCCGATTGGGTGCGGTTGACCATTTCGCCGGCGCGGGTGAAACCGCCCTGATCGGCAATCGCGACAAAGGTGCGCAGCACATCGGTATCGATACTGGGGTACGCCGACAATTGATGAATCTCCGTGATGCTTGCCATCAGAAACATTCGTTGGATTGATCGTAGTCCCGGCGCGAGACTTGAGCCATCCCAAAAAGGAGGCAACACGATGAAAGGTCAAAGAGAGTATGCAGGCGAAGAAAAATTTTCCGGCCATATCGTTTCCGATCTGTTGCACAAGTTTAGCCGCTGGTACGAACTTCACCGTGAACGCGAGTTGCTCGCCAGTCTGAGCGACGAAGCGTTGAAGGACATCGGGGTCAGCCGTGCCGATGTCGAACATGAAGCGATTCGGCCGTTCTGGGACGATCCGATGCATAAATGATGAGGCCATCGCTACACAAACCACTTTGTAGTGAGGTAGGTTGCGAGCAGACATGGAGGTACACATGCCCGCGACTTTGTCCTTTTCCCTTAAACAGGCTCGACGTCTGGCACTGGCTGCCCAAGGGTTTCACGGGCGCCAGCCGCCTACCGTCAAGGCTGCCCACCTCAACCGGCTGATCGAACGCCTCGGCCTGTTGCAGATCGACTCCGTCAATGCCGTGGTGCGCTCGCACTACCTGCCGCTGTTTTCCCGTCTCGGTTCCTATTCTGCTGACTTGCTCGACCAGGCTGCCTGGAGTTCGGGGCGACGCCGTTCGCTGTTCGAATACTGGGGCCATGAAGCGTCGTTGCTGCCGCTGTCGATGTACCCGTTGATGGGCTGGCGCATGCAGCGGGCCAAACGGGGCGAAGGCATTTATCAGCAACTGGCACGTTTTGGCCGTGAGCAACAGGACACCATTCGCCGGGTATTGGCGTCGGTCGAGGATCAGGGCGCACTGGGCGCCGGCAGCCTGTCGACCCGCGAGGAAAAGGCTGGGCCATGGTGGGACTGGAGCGCGGAGAAGCATGCGCTGGAATGGCTGTTTGCCGCTGGCGAAGTGACCGTCGCCGGGCGGCGCGGCTTTGAAAGGCTGTATGACCTGCCGGAGCGAGTGATCCCAACCTCCGTGCTGCAACAACCATTGCCCGATGAGGTCGAGGCGCAGCGCGGTTTGCTGCGGCACGCGGCCGAAGCTCTGGGCGTGGGCACGGAAAAAGACCTGCGTGATTACTTCCGACTGAATCCTTCCGATGCCCGCCCGCGTCTGGCCGAACTGGTCGAGGACGGGCAACTGCTGACCTGTGAAGTCGCCGGTTGGCGCCAGATTGCCTACTCCCTGCCCGAGCCGAAAGTCCCGCGCAAAGTCGAGGCCAGCGCATTGCTATCGCCGTTCGATTCGCTGATCTGGGAGCGCAGTCGCACCGAGCGGCTGTTCGATTTCCGCTATCGGCTGGAGATTTACACGCCGCAGGACAAGCGCGTTTATGGCTATTACGTGCTGCCGTTCCTGCACAACGAACGGATTGCTGCGCGGGTCGATCTGCGCGCCGAACGGGCGGCGGGGCGCCTGGCAGTGCATGCGGTGCACGAGGAAGAAACGGGTCTGGACGAGGCGGGGATGCTGGCCTTGGCGCTGAACCTGCGGCAGATGGCGGATTGGCTGGGGCTTGGGCAGGTGCAACTCAATTGTCAGCGGGAAAGTGCCGGGCGCTTGCGGATGGCTATGGTTCAGATCGGCGGTGACTGAACTGGCCTCATCGCCAGCAGGCTGGCTCCCACATTGAATCTGTGTCGTACACAAAATTAAGTGGGAGCTAGCCTGCTAGCGATAGGGGCGATGCGGTTTAACGGCGAACTTGCTTCAGCGTCTCGGCAATCAGGAACGCCAGTTCCAGCGACTGATCGGCGTTCATCCGTGGGTCGCAATGGGTGTGATAGCGATCCGACAAGCCATCTTCAGTAATCGGCCGCGCGCCACCGATGCACTCGGTGACGTTCTGCCCGGTCATTTCGATGTGGATGCCGCCGGCGTAGCTGCCTTCGGCTTCGTGGACCTGGAAGAACTGCTTCACTTCTCCAAGGATCTGCGCGAAGTCGCGGGTCTTGTAGCCGCTGCTGGCCTTGATGGTGTTGCCGTGCATCGGGTCGGAACTCCACAGCACCTGCTTACCTTCGCGCTGTACCGCGCGGATCAGCGCCGGCAGGTGATCGCCGACCTTGTTCGCACCCATCCGTGCGATCAGGTTCAGGCGGCCCGGATCGTTGTCCGGGTTGAGCACGTCGATCAGGCGGATCAGGTCGTCGGGGTTCATGCTCGGGCCGACTTTCACCCCGATCGGGTTGTTCACCCCGCGCAGGAACTCGACGTGGGCGCCGTCGAGCTGACGGGTGCGGTCGCCGATCCACAGCATGTGCGCCGAGCAATCGTAGTAATCGTTGGTCAGGCTGTCGCGGCGCACGAAGGCTTCTTCGTAGTTCAGCAGCAGCGCTTCGTGGGCCGTGAAGAAACTGGTCTCGCGCAGTTGTGGAGAGCTGTCCATGCCACAGGCACGCATGAAGGCCAGGGTTTCATCGATGCGGTCGGCGAGGTGGCTGTACTTCTCCGCCAGCGCCGAGTTGGCGATGAAGTCCAGGTTCCACTTGTGCACCTGATGCAGGTCGGCAAAACCGCCCTGGGCGAAGGCACGCAGCAGGTTGAGGGTGGCGGTGGACTGGTGATAGGACTGCAGCAGACGCTCCGGATCCGGTACGCGGCTGGCCGAGTCGAAACCGATGCCGTTGACGATGTCGCCCCGGTAGGCCGGCAGGGTCACGCCGTCGATGGTCTCGTCGTTGGCCGAACGCGGCTTGGCGAACTGGCCGGCCATGCGCCCGACTTTGACCACCGGGCAACCGGCGGCGAAGGTCATGACGATCGCCATTTGCAGCAGCACTTTGAAGGTGTCGCGGATTTTCGCGGCGGAGAATTCGGCAAAGCTTTCCGCGCAATCGCCGCCCTGCAGCAGGAACGCCCGGCCCTGGGTGACTTCGGCAAACTGACGACGCAGCTCCCGCGCTTCGCCGGCAAACACCAGCGGCGGATAACTGGCCAGGGTCTGCTCGACCTGGCGCAGATGCGCGGCGTCGGGGTATCGGGGTTGTTGCTGGATCGGCAGGGCGCGCCAGCTGTCAGGGCTCCAGGGTTGGCTCATCACGGTCTCTAAGGTTCTACGCACGGACGGCCATGTTAGCAGCAATTAGTGCGTGACCTGCTCCCGCCGCATCGCCGACAATCGCCGCTTTGCCACGGCACCATAGCGGTGCCATCGCGTCACCGCGCCCGGTGACCACCAGGAGACGAAATGACTGAGGAGCGCGTCGAGCTGTTGCTCGCCGAGGTACAGGATGAGTTCGGCGTGATTCGCGTGCTGGAAGTGGCCGACTACCGCTTTCTGGAGTTCGGCGATGCCATCGAGCAAAGCTGTGTGTTTACCGCCGACCCGAGCTGGCTGGAGTACGACTACACCCGGGCGATGCTGATCGGCGCGCTGTGCCATGAGCAACCGGAGAGTGCGTTGTTTCTTGGGCTGGGCGCGGGGACGCTGACCCAGGCCTGCCTCAAGTTCCTGCCACTGGAAGATGTCGAAGCCATCGAGCTGCGCCCCGATGTGCCGCGTCTGGCAATCGAGTATCTCGGGCTGGATGACGATCCGCGTCTGTACATCCGCGTTGGCGATGCAATCGAACTGCTGCCGACGGCAGAACCGGCGGATCTGATTTTCGTCGACCTCTACACCGATGTCGGCCCGGGCGCCGCGCACCTTGCGTGGAACTTCCTTGGTGACTGTCAGAAACGTCTGAATCCCGGTGGCTGGCTGGTGATCAACCAGTGGGCCACCGATGACGGCAAACCCTTGGGCGCGGCGCTGTTGCGCGGGCTCTATCACCGCCATTACTGGGAGCTGCCGGTGAAGGAGGGCAACGTGATTCTGATCGTGCCGGCGGATCTCGATCAGGTGCTGGACATGCAGGCGCTTACCGCGCGAGCTGAAGCGCTGGCGCCGAAGCTGGGTTATTCGTTGCAGTCGTTGATCAACTGCATTCGTCCAGCGACTTGAGTTTTAAACGCCTTTGAAGTCGCCAGGTCTGCGTTCCACCAGTGAGCGCACACCTTCCTTGGCATCCTCTGTTGCCAGTAATTTTTTCACCAGCGGCGGCAAGCTCTGCGCCGCTGCGGTCTCGCCTTCATAGCGCGCCTGACGCGCCGACATCAGCGTCGCCTGTACTCCAAGCGGCGCCTGCCGGGCAATCCGTTCCGCCAGTTCAATGGCGCGCGGCAGCAAGTCTTCGCTGGCCATGACCTCCTGCACCAGCCCCAGGCGCAATGCATCATGGGCATCGAATTCGTCACCGGTCAGCAGCCAGCGCATGGCATTGCCCTAGCCGGCGACCTGGTGAAAGCGCAACGTCGCACCGCCGAACGGAAAGATCCCGCGCTGCACTTCCATTTGGGCGAAGCGGGTGTTGCTGGCGCACAGGTTGATGTCGGCGGCGAGCATTAGCTCGATGCCGATGGTCAGGCAATAACCTTGCGCGGCGACAATCACCGGTTTGCTGACCCGCGGTCCGACGAACACGCCCCAGGGATCGCAGCCGCCGGTCGGCACCTGCCAGCCTTGGGCTAGTGCGGAACTGGCGTTGACCAGATCGAGACCAGCGGTGAAATGCTCGCCATGCCCGAACACCACGGCCACCCGCGCGTCACTGTCGGCCTCGAATTCGCCGTAGGCCAGGGCCAGTTCGTTGAGCAGATCGAGGTCGAAGGCATTGCGCTTGGCTGCACGGTCCAGACCAATCAAATGGACGTGACCGTGACGGGCACGACTGACGCGGCCGGGGCAGGGCTGATTCATGGGTGTTTCCTCGGACGGGAAGAAAGGGTGCAGCGACCAGATGCCGCACATCGGTGAATCGTTTAAGCGCCATCGCCCGCAGGGCCGGGGTCTTTGAAAAATAGACCTTTGCCCGATTATCCGCAAAACCCCGTTACACAGCGGTGACAACTGTATTTCACCGATAAAAAAAGCTCCCTTTTTGGGCAAATTCCGGTATAGTGCGCGCCGGCCTTTAACCGGGCCGCGTTTAGGTAGCGCAATTCCCCGAAGTCAGCTTCGGCTGCACGTCCGCACTGCGGGCTCTTCCTTGACGATTCTTTTTCATTCATTCGTTTTCGCAAATCCCCGCCGACAAAGCTGCCAGGGCGACTCTTGAGTCTCAACACGGCATGTGCAGCTTTGGAGCATGGGTCTTTGCGGATGCACTTAGAGGCAGACCCATGACCCAGGAAATCGGCGGCTTCGCCGCTCTTGAACTTCATCCCAATATTGTCGCTGCAGTAGTCGCTACCGGCTATGAAGAGCCTTCGGCCATTCAGCAGCAGTCGATCCCGATCATCCTCGCCGGTCACGATATGATTGGTCAGGCGCAAACCGGTACCGGTAAAACCGCTGCCTTTGCCCTGCCTATCCTGCACCGCATTGATCCGTCCAAGCGCGAGCCGCAAGCTCTGATCCTGGCCCCAACTCGTGAGTTGGCGCTACAAGTTGCAACCGCTTTCGAAACCTACGCCAAGCAAATGCCGGGCGTAACTGTTGTGGCTGTCTACGGCGGCGCGCCGATGGGCCCACAATTGAAAGCAATCCGTAATGGCGCACAGATCGTTGTCGCCACTCCGGGCCGTCTGTGCGACCATCTGCGTCGCGACGAAAAAGTGCTGCAGACCGTGAACCACCTGGTTCTCGACGAAGCAGACGAAATGCTCAAACTGGGCTTCATGGACGACCTCGAAGTCATCTTCAAGGCCATGCCGGAAACCCGTCAGACCGTATTGTTCTCGGCGACCCTGCCGCAATCGATCCGTGCCATCGCCGAGCGTCACCTGCGCGATCCAAAGCACGTGAAGATTCAGAGCAAGACTCAGACCGTTACCGCGATCGAACAGGCTCACCTGTTGGTTCACGCTGACCAGAAGACTTCTGCCGTTCTCAGCCTGCTGGAAGTGGAAGACTTCGACGCTCTGATCATGTTCGTGCGCACCAAGCAAGCGACCCTGGATCTGGCCAGCGCCCTCGACGCCAAAGGCTACAAAGCCGCAGCGTTGAACGGCGACATCGCCCAGAACCAGCGTGAGCGCGTGATCGACTCGCTGAAAGATGGCCGTCTGGACATCGTTGTGGCGACCGACGTTGCCGCCCGTGGTCTGGACGTTCCGCGCATCACCCACGTATTCAACGTGGACATGCCGTACGATCCGGAATCCTACGTGCACCGTATCGGCCGTACCGGCCGTGCCGGTCGCGAAGGCCGCGCGCTGCTGCTGGTGACTCCGCGTGAGCGCCGCATGCTGCAGGTGATCGAGCGTGTGACCGGTCAGAAAGTTGCCGAAGTGCGTCTGCCGGACGCCCAGGCCGTTCTCGATGCCCGCATCAAGAAACTGACCAACAGCCTGTCGCCGCTGGTGGCTGACGCCGAATCGACTCACGGTGATCTGCTGGATCGCCTGACTGCCGACATCGGTTGCACCCCGCGTGCCCTGGCTGCCGCTCTGCTGCGCAAGGCCACCAATGGTCAGGCGCTGAACCTGGCAGCGATCGAGAAGGAACGTCCACTGGTGCCGAACAGCGCTCCACGTGGTGACCGTCCTGAGCGTTCCGGTGATCGTCCGGACCGTGGTGATCGCGAGCGTCGTGCGCCAATGCCGCTGGGCGAAGGCCGTGCCCGTTGCCGTACCGCGCTGGGCGCGCGTGACGGTATCGCGGCGAAAAACCTGCTGGGCGCCATCCTCAATGAAGGTGGTCTGGCGCGTGAAGCCATCGGTCGCATCCAGGTGCGTGACAGCTTCAGCCTCGTCGAGTTGCCGGAAGATGGTCTGGACAAGCTCCTGACCAAGCTGAAGGACACTCGCGTTGCCGGCAAGCAGTTGAAGCTGCGTCGCTACCGCGAAGATTGATCTGCCTTTGGGCTGATTGATCGAACATAAAAAATCCCCGACTGGTTCGGGGATTTTTTTTGCCTGCGATTTGGGCATCAGCCGAAGCGGTAGATGTCCATGCCCAGTGCGCCCATGGTGAACCCTTGGTGCGCAATGCTGAAGTCGCCGCCCGCGCCACGGGCAAAGTACAGCGGCAACAGGTGTTCATCACTCGGATGGCTGCGCACGGCGTTCGGTGCCTGCTGGCGGTAAGCGTGCAGGGTGGCTTCATCATTGGCCGCCAGCTTTTCGATCATCCAGTCGCGGAAATCCCGCGCCCACGGCTCGACGCTTTCCGGCCCGGCATGCCAGTCCAGCTCACGCAGGTTATGGGTGATGCTGCCGGAACCGATCAGCAGAATGCCCTGATCGCGCAGGCCGGCCAGCGCCTGGCCCACGCGGGTCTGCAACGCCGGGCCGCCACGGCTGGGCAGGGACACCTGAACCACCGGGATGTCGGCTTGCGGATACATCAGCGAAAGCGGCACCCACACACCGTGGTCGAAGGGGCGTTGCGGGTCGAGGCGTGCCGGCAGGTTGTTGGCGGTCAGCAGATCGGCGACCGCTTGCGCCAATTGCGGATTTCCCGGTGCCGGGTACTGCACTTCAAACAATGCGCGGGGGAAGCCGCCGAAATCGTGCCAGGTTTCCGGTTGCGGATGGCTGCTGACCAGCAGTTCATGGCTTTCCCAATGGGCGGAAACGATGACAATGGCTTTCGGGCGTGGCAGTTCGGCGGCCAGGCGCGCCAGGGCCGGGCCGCTGGCACCGGGCTCCAGCGCCAGCATGGGCGAGCCGTGAGAGATAAACAGGCTGGGAAACATGGAAGGGTTCCTGAGCGTTAAGATGGTTCATCTTCAGTCAGTTCATTGATCTAATTCCAATATAAGTTTTAACGCTTTTTGATCGAATTCTTAGGAGGAAGCATGCAGCCGGAGTTTTGGCACAAGAAGTGGGAATCGAACCAGATCGGCTTTCATCAGCCTGAGGTGAACCCTTATTTGCAGCGACATTGGTCCAATCTGGCAATCCCGGCGCAGTCGAGGGTACTGGTGCCGTTATGCGGTAAAAGCCTGGATCTGTTGTGGCTGGCCGGTCAGGGGTATCGGGTTCTCGGTGTCGAGCTGTCCGAGAAGGCTGTCGAGGACTTCTTCCGTGAGCAGCAATTGCAGCCGCAGATCAGCGGAGAGGGCGGCTTCAAGGTTTATCGGGCCGGGGCGATCGAGTTGAGGTGCGGGGATTTCTTCGCCTTGTCCACGAACGATGTGGCCGATTGTACGGCGCTGTATGACCGCGCGGCGCTGATTGCCTTGCCGGCGCCGATGCGTGAACGCTATGCGGCGCATTTGTTGAACATCCTGCCGACGGGGCTGCGTGGTTTGCTGGTCACGCTGGATTACGATCAGGCCCAGATGCCCGGACCACCGTTTGCAGTGACAGATGCCGAGGTGCAGCGGCTGTTCGGTGGTGACTGGACGGTGCAGGCGCTGGAGGAACAGAACGTGCTGAGCGAAAGCGGGAAGTTCCTGCAGGCGGGAGTGACAAGGCTGGAGGAGCGGGCGTACCGGCTGGCCGGTCAATAACAGGTACAAAAAAGGCCCGCATCACAGCGGGCCTTTTGTTTGTAGCCGGGCTGATCAGCCGCGACGACGCAGGGCGTCGATACGCTCTTCCAGCGGCGGGTGGCTCATGAACATACGGGCCAGACCCTGTTTGATGCCACCGTTGATGCCAAAGGCGTTCAGGGTATCAGGCATGTGCACCGGCAGACCCTGTTCGGCACGCAGGCGTTGCAGTGCGTTGATCATCGCGCCCGTACCGGCCAGACGTGCACCGGCATCGTCGGCTCGGAACTCGCGTTTGCGCGAGAACCACATCACGATCGCGCTGGCCAGAATGCCCAGCACCAGTTCGGCGAAAATGGTTGCGATGTAGTAGGCCGTACCCTGGCCTTCTTCATTCTTGAAGATCACCTTGTCGACGAAGTTGCCGATGATCCGCGCGAAGAACATCACGAAGGTGTTCACCACGCCCTGGATCAGCGCCAGGGTGACCATGTCACCGTTGGCCACGTGGCCGATCTCGTGGGCCAGCACGGCCCTCACTTCGTCTTCCTTGAAGCGCTCGAGCAAGCCCTGGCTCACCGCGACCAGTGCGTCGTTCTTGTTCCAGCCGGTGGCGAACGCGTTCGCTTCGTAGGCCGGGAAAATCCCGACTTCGGGCATCTTGATCCCGGCTTCGCGGGACAGTTGCTCGACGGTCTGCATCAGCCATTGCTCGTGACGGGTGCGCGGCTGGGTGATGATCTGGGTGCTCGTGCTCATCTTCGCCATCCACTTGGAGATGAACAGCGAGAACAGCGAACCGGCGAAACCAAAGACTGCACAGAAGACCAGCAGCTGACTGAGGTTGAGGTCAACCCCGTTGGCCGCCATGAACCCGTTGAAGCCGAACAGGCTCAGGGTGATGCTGGCTATCAGCACGACCGCCAGGTTAGTGGCCAAAAACAGCAGGATGCGCATCATGGTTGTAGAAATCTCCTCAAGCTAAAGATGTAGCGTACTGCGGGGTATATAAGGCGCGGCACCGGGCGATTCAACCGAGTGACTATTTCAAACTGTGTCCTACATCGGATTCTCCGGTGGGCGGGACAATTCCCACTCCTGAAGACGACATGGATGACAGCCACGCGCCACCTACCGGCATTGCATCAGGCGCATGTGACCGGTACGAATCGACAGTGTAGAAGGCGTGCGGAAGGGGGCGGAGCAGAAGTGTTGCTGAATCAGACAGTGCGCAACGAAAGGCTCGTTGCGCACGGATGGCCGGTTACTGGCGGTAGGACTTGAGGAAGTTGCCGATGCGCCCGATGGCCATGTCCAGGTCATCGACCCGGGGCAGGGTCACGACGCGGAAGTGATCCGGCCACGGCCAGTTGAACGCCGTGCCCTGAACCACCAGCAGCTTTTCGGACAGCAGCAGGTCGAGGACGAATTTCTCGTCGTTGTGGATCGGGCAGATTTTCGGGTCGATCTTCGGGAACGCATACAGCGCGCCCATCGGCTTCACGCAGCTTACGCCAGGAATGTCGTTGAGCAATTCCCAGGTACGGTTGCGCTGTTCCAGCAGGCGACCTTGCGGCAGCACCAGGTCGTTGATGCTCTGATAGCCGCCGAGGGCGGTCTGGATCGCGTGCTGGCTCGGCACGTTGGCACACAGGCGCATGTTGGCCAGCATGTCGATGCCTTCGATGTAGCTGTGGGCGTTGTGCTTCGGCCCGGAAATGGCGATCCAGCCGGAACGGAAGCCCGCCACGCGATACGACTTCGACAGACCGTTGAAGGTCAGGCACAGCAGGTCCGGCGCCAGAGAAGCGGTGCAGATGTGCACGGCGTCGTCGTAAAGAATCTTGTCGTAGATCTCGTCGGAGAACACCACCAGGTTGTGCTGGCGGGCCAGTTCCAGCATGCCCAGCAACACTTCCTTCGAATACACCGCGCCGGTCGGGTTGTTCGGGTTGATGATCACCATGGCCTTGGTGTTCGGGGTGATCTTGGCCTTCATGTCGGCCAGGTCCGGGAACCAGTCGGCGCCTTCGTCGCACAGATAGTGCACGGCGTTGCCGCCGGCCAGGCTCACCGCTGCGGTCCACAGCGGATAGTCAGGCGCCGGCACCAGCACTTCGTCGCCGTTGTTGAGCAGGGCCTGCAACGACATCACGATCAGCTCGGACACGCCGTTGCCCAGGTAGATGTCTTCGATGCCGACACCTTCGACCTGCTTCTGCTGGTAGTACTGCATCACGGCCTTACGCGCGCTGAACAGGCCTTTGGAGTCGCTGTAGCCCTGGGCGGTCGGCAGATTGCGGATCACATCCTGGAGAATTTCGTCCGGCGCTTCGAAACCAAAGGGCGCCGGGTTGCCGATGTTCAGCTTGAGGATGCGATGGCCTTCCTCTTCCAGGCGTTTGGCGTGCTTGAGCACTGGGCCGCGAATGTCGTAGCAGACGTTGGCGAGCTTGTTCGATTTGCTGAACTGCATGGCGATGTGATCCCGAAAATGAACGATCCAGGCGGCGAGTGGGCAACCGTGCTGGGAATCCTGCGTCTTCACACAGGCAAGCGTCTTGAGCGGCGGTTTCCAACAATCCGTTTGAATGCGCAGGATCCCGCTGCCAGACTGGCGTGTGACGAGGCGCAATCATACGTGCCGCCCGATCCGTGGAAAAGGTACAGATCGGGCTTTTTCAGCCGCTGAGGTGTGATGATGGAAAAGATAGAAAAGACCCTGGAAGAATGGCGCGCGATGCTCGACCCGGAGCAATACAACGTGTGTCGTCTCAGTGCTACCGAGCGACCGTTCTCCGGCAAGTACAACGCCACCAAGACCGACGGCGTCTATCACTGCGTCTGCTGCAATGAGCCGCTGTTCGATTCCAGGACCAAATTCGACTCCGGTTGCGGCTGGCCAAGCTTCTACGCGCCGATCGGCGACAGCGCGATGGCCGAAATCCGCGACACCAGCCACGGCATGATCCGCACCGAAGTGAAATGCGCCCGTTGCGACGCGCACCTCGGCCACGTATTCCCCGACGGCCCGCCGCCGACCGGTCTGCGTTACTGCATCAACTCGGTGTGCCTGGACCTGGTGCCGCGCGAATAACCGATGCGGGCGATCTTCGGATCGCCTTTCGGATAATTAAATTGCACGCAATTCAATTGCTCGCTATTTTTGCAGCTTCTCAACTTCCCGGAGTGCGCACCATGAGCGATAACCTGCTGACCATCCCGTGCACCACCATCAAGGGTGAGCAAAAGACCCTGGCCGATTTCGCCGGCAAGGCGGTGCTGGTGGTCAACACTGCCAGCAAGTGCGGTTTCACCCCGCAATACAAGGGCCTTGAGGAGCTGTGGCAGACTTACAAGGATCAGGGGCTGGTGGTGCTGGGCTTTCCGTGCAACCAGTTCGGCAAGCAGGAACCCGGCAACGAGGGTGCGATCAGCGAGTTCTGCGAGCTCAATTACGGCGTCAGCTTCCCGCTGTTCAAGAAGATCGAAGTCAACGGCACCGGTGCGCATCCGCTGTTCGTGCAACTGAAGAAACGCGCACCGGGCGTACTGGGTTCCCAGGGCATCAAGTGGAACTTCACCAAATTCCTGATCGGCAAGGACGGCCAGTTGGTCAAGCGCTTCGCCCCGGCCACCAAGCCGCAGGACCTGAGCCGCGAGATCGAAGCCCTGCTCAAATGAACGAACTGTCAGCCGATGCGCTGAAGCTCGACAGTCAGTTGTGCTTCAAGCTGTACGCCGCGTCCCGGGCGGTGATTCGTGCCTACAAGCCGATGCTCGATCAGCTCGGGCTGACTTACCCGCAATATCTGGCGATGCTGGTGTTGTGGGAATGGCAGGAAACGGCACCGGAGCAACCGACGGTCAAGGCGCTGGGCGAGCGTCTGGCGCTGGATTCCGGGACGCTGACGCCGCTGCTCAAGCGTCTGGAGCAACTGCAACTGGTGCAGCGCCAACGCTCGGCGCGGGACGAGCGTGAGGTTCACCTGAGCCTCACGTCCCAAGGGCTGGCACTGCGCGAGCAGGTCGGGCCGTTGAAGGACCGGTTGCTGTGCGACAGCGGCGTGGATCTGGATCGGCTCAACGAGCTGCGCACCGGGCTTGATCATCTGCTGGGGCAAATCAAAGCGCTGTCGTAGTCGGTATCCACTGATCCAGCAGCGCGGCCAGTTCTTCGCGGCGGAAGGGCTTGGCCAGGTAATCGCTCATGCCCGCCGCCCGGCAGCGCTCACGCTCCTCGGACATGGCGTTGGCCGTCAACGCCACGATCGGCAAGTGCGGCCAGCGACCGCTCTGGCGGATCTGCCGGCTCGCTTCGTAACCGTCCATCACCGGCATGTTGCAATCCATCAGCACCAGATCGAATTCGTGGTGTTCCAGTTGATCCAGTGCTTCTGCGCCATGGGCCGCCACTACCACTTCGCAACCAAGTTTACTGAGCATGCCTTTGGCCACCAGTTGGTTGACCGGATTGTCTTCCACCAGCAACACCCGACCGCGACGCTGTGAAGGCAAACTTTCAAGCCGCCCGCGGTCGATGGTGGTGATGTCCGGTTGCAGGGTTCTGCGCAGATTCTGATACAGCGCATTGCGCGCCAAAGGGCGAGCCTGCTGTTGCAGCGGGGCGAGGGCGGCGGCTTCTTCGCCCGGCAGGAAACTGCCGTAGGCGGTCACCAGCAGAATCGGTGCGGTCATGGTCGGCCGCAGGCCGAACAGGCATTCGGGGCAATCGGTGATGATGATGTCCGGTGATGGGCCGAGCAGTGACGCTTCAATCGTGCGCTGTTCGTACGACAGGCCCCAGACCGGCAACAGACTGCTCAACAGTTCTGACAGTCCGCTGGCCGCTGTGGTGATGGCAAGCACGCTGCCATGCAGTTGCGCCGGAATGACCGCGCGGGTGTGGCAGGGCAGAGGCAGTTCGGCACAGAACTGGCTGCCGAAACCGACTTCGGAGCTGATCGTCAGGCGCCCCTCCATGGCTTCGCACAGGTTGTAGGTCAGCGCCAGGCCCAGTCCGGTGCCACCGTACTGGCGAGTGATACCGGCCCCGGCCTGGGTGAACGGCTGGAAAATCTTCACCTGGGCTTCCTGGGCAATGCCGATGCCGGTATCGCAGACTTCGATGCGCACGCCGTCCTTCCAGGTCGACAAACGCACATCGACCCGTCCGAAGCGGGTGAACTTCAGGGCGTTGGACAGCAGGTTGCTGACAATCTGCCTGACCCGGGTCGGGTCGCCGAGCACCAGCGCCGGGAAGTGCGGATCGATCAGACACGTCAGTTCGACGCTTGGCGCCGCGTTCTGTGACAGCAGGTTGGCGGTGTCTTCAACGAGCGAACCGAGGTCGAAGGGGATGTGCTCGAGCTCCAGTTGCCCGGCATCGAATTTCGACAGGTCGAGAATATCGTTGAGCAACTCCACCAGCACCTTGCCCGAGTCGTGGGCAATCGACAGTTGCTGCTGTTGTTCGCCATTGAGCGGACCGTCGAGGGACAGCGCGATCATGCCCAGCAGGCCGTTGAGCGGAGTGCGAATCTCGTGGCTCATGTTGGCAAGGAACGCCGAGCGCGCCTCGGCCATGTCCAGCGCCGTGCTGCGGGCGACCTCCAGTTCCTCGTTGGACTGGCTGAGGCGGGCGTTGATGGCCTTCAGTTCGGCGGTGCGTGCCGACACGATATCTTCGAGTTGAGCGAGGTAGTCAGTAAGGCGGTTTTCTGCGGTGCGCCGCTGCTGGATTTCCGTGGCGATGTTCTCGAACTGCTGGTTGGCGACCTTGACCAGCACGCCGATCTCGTCGTTGGCGTGTCCGCCAGGGCATTCCAGAGTGGTCGGTTCGGCGCTGCGCGGATCGCGCCCGCTGAGTTCACGGATCACCCGCACCAGTGGTTTGGTCAGCATCACATAGAACAGCGCCAGCAGGATGCCGGTCAGGATCAGGCTGCGGGCAAACCCGTTGAGCAGCGTGATTTCGGCCCGGCGCAAGAAGCGGCTGCCGAAGGCATAGGTGTCCACTTCCAGGCTTAACGTGCCTAGGGATTCGTTGGGCAAGTGGTCGAGATAGAGCCGGTCTTCGAATTCGCGTTTGGCGCCGAACAGAAAGTCGCTGATCAACCGATAGCCGCTTTGCAGTTCCGGGCGTTTGACGCTGGCCAGCACCGTCTGATTGTTGTCGGTCAGTTGCGCGGAAATGATGGCCGGCGAGCGTAGCAGGCCCAGCGTGAGTTCCTGGGCCAGCTCGGCATCGATGTTGTAGGCGATGCGCGAGGCCGGGTTATGGCTGATTTCCAGCAAAGACAGGATTTCACGGTTGATGGAGGCGTCTTCACTGGCATAATCGATGCCGATTTGCAGCAGGCTGAGCAGCGTGCCCAGAATGAACCCGACCAGCACGGTAAGCCGGGCCTGTTTGTATGACAGCCGGTGGGTGAATTTGATATCCATGGGGTGTTGAACCACTTACGTTTCCCTTCGCTGCTCAAGCATAGTCGATCATGCATGGATACCGGAGTTCCCGCATCGCCTTGTAACAAGGGCCGGGCCGGGTGTCGAACGCTATCGGTCGTCGCTGTATCGCCATCATTACTGTGAACCAGCCCGAGGAGAAGACGTGGATTCCCGATTGAATGCTTTTCTTGAGCGCGCCGAGTCGGTTCTGGCGCGGATCGAACCGCTGCTGCCGGCGCCACGCCCGGTCATCGACTGGGGCACTTGCCTGGCTGCACGCTGGCAGCGTGACGGTCGCAGCGGCTATCTGCTGCCGCTGGAAGTCAGCCTCGACATGCGCCTGTCGGACCTGATCGGTGTCGATCGGCAACTGGAGCAACTGGGCCGAAATACCCAACAGTTCCTCGACGGCATGCCGGCCAACCATGCGTTGCTCTGGGGTTCACGCGGGACCGGTAAGTCCTCGCTGGTGCGGGCGTTGCTGGCCGAACACGCCAAGGCCGGCCTGCGTCTGATCGAGATCGAGCGCGATCACCTGGCCGACCTGCCACGTGTGGTGGAGCAGATTGCCAAGTTGCCGCAGCGTTTCGTGCTGTTCTGTGATGACCTGTCGTTCGAATCCGGCGAAGGCGATTACCGCGTGCTGAAAAGCGTGCTGGATGGCTCGTTGGAACAGGCGCCGGACAACGTGTTGCTGTACGCGACCTCAAACCGTCGCCATCTGGTGCCGGAAAAGGAAAGCGACAACGAAAACTGGAAGCGCGTCGACGGCGAGCTGCATCCGAGCGAAGCGGTGGAAGACAAGATTGCCCTGTCGGATCGCTTTGGCCTGTGGCTGTCGTTCTATCCGTTTACCCAGGAACATTTCCTCAATGTCGTCGAACACTGGATCGGGCAACTGGCCGCCAAGGCTGGCCTGACCTGGCAGCGCGACGAACAACTGGACATTCTCGCCGTGCGCTGGGCGACCGGCCGTGGCAACCGCAACGGACGTTGCGCGTACCAATTCGCCCGTTACTGGGTGGGACTGAAATTGCTGGAGCACAAGGCATGATTGATTTGCAACAGAGCGGCCAGGGCCTCGAAGGCTATGGCATGTTGGCCGCGCAACTGGAGTCGCTGCTGGCGGACGAGCGCGATTTCATCGCCAATGCCGCGCAGTTTTCGGCGTTCCTGTTCAACCAGCTCGATGATCTGAACTGGGCCGGCTTCTACCTCAATCGCAATGAAGAACTGGTGCTCGGCCCGTTCCAGGGTCAGATCGCCTGCGTGCGTATTCCGTTCGGTCGCGGGGTGTGTGGCGCGGCGGCGGCCAGTCTGCAAACACAACGGGTCGAAGACGTTCACGCGTTCCCCGGCCACATCGCCTGTGACAGTGCGTCGAACAGCGAACTGGTGGTGCCGTTGGTCAAGGACGGTCGCCTGATCGGTGTGCTCGACCTCGACAGCCCGAAGCTTTCGCGTTTCGGCGCAGACGATCAGGCCGGAATCGAACGACTGGCAGCAATCTTCCTGCGCCTGACCGACTGCTGATCACGCCGCAAGACCGGCCTTGCGCAGCACGCCGGCGGGATCGACCGCATCGATCTGTTGTGGTTCGAGGAACCGACTGGCGTATTGCAGATAAAGGCCTTCGCGAATGAACAGGCCGAACAGCTCGGCATCGATATGCGCCTCGCGGCACATGGTGGCCATGATCCCCAGCGCCTCGCTGAGGGTCTTGGCCTTTTTGTACGGGCGGTCGGCGGCGGTCAGCGCTTCGAAGATGTCGGCAATCGCCATCATCCGTGCCGGCAGGCTCATTTCCTCGCGTTTCAAGCGTTTCGGGTAACCGGTGCCGTCCATTTTTTCGTGATGGCCGCCGGCGATTTCCGCCACGTTGTTCAAATGCCCGGGGAAGGGCAGATGGCTGAGCATCAGGATCGTCTGCACCATGTGGTGATTGATGATGTAACGCTCCTCGCGTGTCAGCGTGCCGCGAGTAATGCTCAGGTTGTACAGCTCGCCGCGGTTGTATTTGTAGCGCGGGACATCGAGTTTGAACCCCCATGGATTGTCTTCCGGAATCAGCTCGCTGTCGGCGCGCTCAAGCAGGTGCTCAGGCTTGTCGGACAGTAACTTTTCGCTGACCGGCAGGATCGGTGCCGGTGTTCGTGCCTGGCGTCGGTTTTCTTCCCAGGACACGCCCAGCCGATCATCCAGCGTGCGGGTCCAGGTGCGCTGCGCAATGCCCTCAAGACGCTGCAGGTCGGCTTCAGCCATGGCCTCACTGCCCAGGTTGCAGCGGGCGACGAAACTGAAATCGTCATCCAGAGACGCCAGCGTCGTGTCGCGCAGGTGCGCCAGATGGAACTCCTCGCCGCCCATGGCCATAGCTTGCCAGTAGCTGATCCAGGCATCGCGCTTGAGCACTTCGAAGCGGGTACGGATTTCGTGAATGCGGTCGTTCAGGGTTTCCAGTTTGGTGGCTTTGTCGACGACGTATTCCGGCGTCGTGACCTTGCCGCAGTCGTGCAGCCACGCGGCGATGTGCAAGGCTTCCCATTCATCCTCACTGGGCTGGTAGTCGCTGAAGGCCGGGGCTTCGCTCGCCGCCGCGGCGTGGGCAAGCATCAGGGTCAGTTCCGGCACGCGCTGGCAATGGCCACCGGTGTAAGGGCTCTTGGCATCGATGGCGCCGGCCAGCAGTTGAATGAAGGCATCGAGCAGCTGTTTCTGCCGTGCTTGCAGGCGCTGGCTCTCGATGCTCACCGCCGCCGCGCCGGACACCGCTTGCAGGAATGCGATGCGGTCGGGGCGCAGCTTTTCAAGGTCGGCCGGGGTGCCGCTGTCGCTGAGCAGCAATACCAGCAGACCGATTGTCTCGTTGTGCCGGTTATGCAGACGGATCCCGATCAGGTGTACGCGCGGTGTTTCCATGGCCAGCAGTACTTTTTGCAGGTCGGCAGCCTGTTCGAAGCCGAGGCTGCTCACTACGTGGTCGGCCTTCGCCAGTTGCTCAAACCAGGTGGGGCCCTGAGTGGCGTCGAGGTTGTGTCCCTGGATATCGAAGGCAGCCAGCGTCTGTGAGGTGCCATCGACCACAAGTCCATAAGGTTCCATGCGGTTGCCATCACTTTCCCGCAGGTAGATCAGCCCCGCCTGAGCCTGGGCAATCTGCACCGTTTCGAACAACACCCGTTGCAGCAGCGGGGCGAAGCGGGTTTCGGCGGTCAGGCTGTCGGTGATGCGAAAGAAGCTGGCCAGGGTGTCTTTCATCCGCGCCATCGACAGGCTCAACTGATCGACCTCCAGCACCGGTGAGCGACGGGTCACGGGAAAGTTGAAATCGAAGCTGCGGATGGCATCGGCTTCCTTGACCAGTGCATGCAGCGGCTTGACCAGAATCCGCGAGATCAACCAGCCCAGCGGCAGGCACAACAGCAGGGTGGCGAGGGTGATCAACGCACCCTGCCAACGCATGCGATAGGCATCGACCAGCAACTCGTCCTCCGGCACCAGCAAGGCCATCTGCAAACCTTTCGGACCCCCTTCCTGCAGGCTGCTGCGGGCGACGATCCAGCGTCGCCCGTCAGCATTCAGGCGTTTGCCCTGATGATCGGCAGACAGCAGGGCATGCAGGCTCGGGCTCAGGTCGGCTGCCCTGGCCAGGCGCGCAGTGCGATCATCGACGATCAGCCGGCTGCTGTCGGGGTACGCTACGGCGTTGCCTTCGGCGTCGAAGAGGACGATTTCTGTCGCTGGCGTCACCACGTGCTTGGTCAGGGTCGCCGACAGCGCGTCGAGGGTCAGGTCGGCAGCGATCACTGCGTGCTCACCGCTGCGCCGGGCGAGGGTGGTGCCGACATTGTGGGTGGAAAAGAACACGTAGGGTTCGGTGGTGATCTGCTCGTTCTGTTTTTGTGCGCCGGTGTACCAGCTTCGGCTGCGCGGGTCGTAGGCATCGTCCGGATTGTCCTGATGACCGACCGCCGACAACGCCTGATCGAAGAACAGCGACTGTGACCGGACACCGCCATTGGCATCATGCTCGATGCTCCAGACCTGATAGGCCGCTGCGTCCGGCGCCTTGAGCAAGGTTTTGAGCGACGCGGTGCGCAACGGCCGCACCATGAAGAAATCACCGTTGTCGTAACCCAGATACAACGATGCCAGGTCCGGGTTGTCCGCCAGTGACTGGCTGAACGGTTTGAGCAGTGTCAGGCGTTGTTCAAGGGCGGAGGCCTGAGTCCCGGGGCTGTCGGCGAGCAGGCTCAGCAAGTGCCGGATCGGCGCATAGGTCGATTGCAGATCGACGCGCACATCCTGCTCGATGCGCTCGAACAGCTTTTCGCTGCTCGACAGAATGATCTGCGTGGTCTGCCGGTAGTTGAACAGCCCCAGCACGACCCCGGTGAGCAATAGCAGAAAGGTGAACATGACGCTGATATGCACGTGCAGGGGGAACCGGCGTTGATCCGGGCGCAGTGGGCTGGGCATTGCGGACTCTCCGAGTTGATAAACACACTGCTCAGCGTCCAAGCATAGTTAAGGCCCGGTCATTCTGCTGTGGTCGGTCAACGTCAGTTGCTGCTCCAACGCCTTCTCCAGCTCAAGAATGGCGAAGTTGCTCGCTTTGCATCGGCGTTCGATTTCCTCCACCGGCAAAGCTTGCAGACAAGCCTGTTCGAGTGCTTCGCAACAGTTGATCAGGCGTGATGCCTGGGCAATGCGTGCGGCACCTTTGATCCTGTGCGCCATCTCGGCCAGCGCCTGGTGATCCCGTCCGGGGGACAAGGCCCGCAGATCCTGGCGGTCATTCCGGCTGCTTTTCAGAAGTTCGGTCAACAGTCGCCTGGTCTGAGCGGGGTTGCCTCCGGTCAGCGCATAAAGCCCCTGCAGGTTGAACGCAGGTGCATGGAGCACCGGTGCATCGAGGATTGGCCGGACACTGTCGACCCATTGGCTCAACGCACTCAGGCTCAGTGGTTTGAACAGGCACTCGTTCATGCCGGCCTGCTTGCAGCGAAGTACCTCTTCCGGTTGGGCATTGGCGGTAAACCCCAGCACGGTGCAGGTCGGGCGTTGCGTGAGGCTCTCGTGGCGCCGGATTGCGCGGGTCAGTTCATAGCCGTTCATGACGGGCATGTTGCAATCGGCGATGACCAGATCGAATGCGCCGTTTTTCCATTGTTCCAGTGCGCTCTGGCCTTCTTCGGCAATGCTGAAACGGTGTCCCAGGAACTCGAGTTGCTGGCACATCAGCAGGCGATTGGCCGGGTGATCGTCGACCACCAGAACGTTGAGGGGCGTGAGGGCGGTCTGGATCTGTGGTTCGTGTTTCCGGCTTTTCACCTCAGCGGGCATGATTGCCAGCGGCAGCGACACACTCACTTGTGTGCCGATCCCGGGCTGGCTGCTCAATTGCAGTTGCCCTCCCATCATTTCGCACAGGCTGCGGCTGATGACCAGTCCCAGCCCTGTGCCGCTGATTGTCCGGTTCCTGCCATGGCTGGCCTGGGTGAAAGGTTCGAACAGCCGCCGCTGGTCTTCGGTAGTAATACCGATGCCGCTGTCCTGAACCGTCAGTTGCACCTGCGAGCAAGCGGGATCATCGCTGTCCAGCAGTTCCAGCGAGATCCTGATGTGGCCTTTTTCGGTGAATTTGATGGCATTGCTGATCAGGTTCGACAGCACCTGTTTGAAACGCAAGGGATCCAGATGTACGTCGATGTTCAGTTCGGGCGGGGAGACGTTCACCATCAGTGCCAGCCGTTTCTGCCGGGCCAGGCCTTCGAAGATCCTGACCACCGACGCAATGGTATCGATGAGATTGACCCGTTCGGGGCTCAGGCTCAGGCGTCCGGATTCGATCCGGGCAATGTCCAGAATGTCACCGATCAGCCCCAGCAGATCCTTGGCCGAGCTGTAAGCGGTTTCGATGCTGGAGCGGTCCGGATGCACTTTGTCCATGCGCTTGAGTGTCAGTTCAAGCATGCCGATGACCGCGTTCATCGGTGTACGGATTTCGTGGCTCATGGTCGCCAGGAAAGTGCTCTTGGCACGGTTGGCATCATCCGCGCGTTCCTTGGCAGCACGAAGTTCGTCGAGCAGTTCATGACGTTCACTGATGTCGATCCAGCCGCCGATGATCCCCTGAACATCGCCGCTGGAGTCGCGGTACGGCAGGATCCAGTGATAGATCGTCATGCGCCGGTTGCCGATTTGCAACGGCCGGTCGAGCACCAGCGGTCTGCCCTCGTTCACGACCCGCTGGTAGTCGGCCTGAAAGTCCCTGGCTTCGAAAGCGTTGTTCAGAACACCTTCCATCACATTCTTGCCGATGACGTCTTCGCGTCTGGCCTTGAAGGCTTCGAGGTAACTGTCGTTGCAGCTTTGCAGCAATCCCTGTCGATCGCGCACATAGATCGGATGAGGCGTGCCGTTGACCAGCGAGCGCATGAACTCCAGCTGATCGTTCAAGGCGCGTTCGGCGGCCTGGCGCTGCTTGATCTGGCGACGCATGTAGGCATTCCAGAGCATCGACAGCAGCAACAGCAGGCCGGCCGCCCCGATCACCTGATAGAACAGGCGTCGATATTGGTGCCAGGTGCCTTGCGAAAGGCTTGAATAACCCCTCCATCGACCATTGATGATGCCCAGTTCTTCGGGCGATATGCTCATCAGGGTCTTGTCGATAATTGAGCCCAGTTCGGTGTTGTCTCTGGCGGTTGCCAGGGAAAAGGCTGCCTGGCGGGTGCCGATGGTGGTAGTGATCTGCAAGGGCTGTTCGAAGATGTGCGAAGCGATGAAGTAATTGGCGATCACCAGCGAGTTCACTGCGCCTTCGACCAGACCCTCGTCGAGCAATGCCACGGCACTGAAAGTATCCGGAGTCTCGATCAACTGGATGAGTGGAAACTCGTTGCGCAGGTACTCGATCATCGGGTTGCCCTGGGCGATGGCCAGGCGCTTGCGCTTGAGCTGACCCAGGTGGGTCGGACTGTCGGCAGCCTTGCGGGTCAGCAGGACATAGGAGTTTTCGAGGTAGGGGCGGCTGAACTTCAGGGTTTCCTCGCGTTGGGCAGTCGGCAGCAGGGCGGCGATCAGGTCGGCCTGATGGTTCTCGATCTGTTTGATCATCTCGGCGTCGCTGCGGCTGCGGCGGATTTCGAAGCGCAGGCCGGTGCGCAACCGGATGAGTTCCAGCAGGTCGGCGCTGATGCCGCGAAAGTTGCCATCGGTGTCAAAGAAGCTCAGGGGAGCAAACGCCTCGTTGACCACCACACTCACCACCGGGTGTTTCTTCAGCCACTGTTCTTCGCGGTGGGTCAGTTGCAGTTTCTGATCGGTCAGCAAGGTATCGCTGCCGGCACTCCAGCGTTTGGCGATGGTTTCTCGCTCGCTGCCCGGGACAGCCTTGAGCACGTTATCGATGATACCCAGCAGTTGAGGATTGTCGCGACGCACGGCAAAGCTGAAACCGTGGGCTTCGTGCTTGCCGAAATTGGCCATGCGGATGTTGTTCAGATACCCCTTGCTGATCATGTAGTGGGTGGAAATGGTGTCGCCCAGAAACACGTCCGCCTGATCGAAGGCGACGGCGTTGATTGCATTCTGGTAAGACGGATAGGAGGTGATGAGGGCTTTGGGATACAGCGCCTTGACTTCGTCCAGCGGCAGATAGTGATACAGCATGCTCAGCCGCAATCCGGCCAGACCTTCGCTCAGAGACCGGGTTTCACCCGTGCGGGTGACCAGTACCGGTTGATCGATGGCGTAAGGGCTGGACAGTACGATGTTGGCGTTTTCCGCCTCCAGACCATTGGACGTGCCAAGCATGTCGATGCTGCCGTCGAGCAAAGCCCGGATCGCGGCGTCTCGTGTGGCAAAGCGCTTGACCCTGACCGGCAGGCGGGTTGCCTGACCGATCAGTCCGGCGTAATCGGCCGTGAACCCTTCGTAATCACGGCCGCTGGCCGTCATGTCAAATGGCGGATAGTCGGGAGCCGATGTGCCCAGAACCAGCTCATTGCGATTGTGCAACCAGTCCCGTTGCGCATGTTCAAGCAGGACTGGAAGTGGCTTGTCGGTCGAACGACTGAGCAGTGCCAGGTCTTGCGAGATGACGGTGGAGGCTGTTACATGAGCACTTAAACCGAGACATGCACTCAATACAATCAGGCAGTTTTTCAAGGGACTGGGCATGTCGTCTCTCACACGAGTGCGTTGCGTTTGGCCATTTCAATAAGTTCTACAAGGGATTTGGCTTTGAGTTTCTGCATCAGACGTTTTTTATAAGTACTGACGGTCTTGTTGCTGAGGAACATGCCTTTGGCGATTTCCTTGTTTGTGCGGCCTTGGGCGAATAGTTGCAATACCATCAATTCCCGGTCATTGACCGATTTGAAAAGTTCCAGTTCTGCATAGCGCACATCGTCATTGCGAACAGGGTTCAGGGCCTGGCTGGGGAAATAGTTGTATCCGGAAAGGACTGCCTTGATGGCACTGACCAGTTCGCTGAGGTCTTCCTGTTTGCAGACATAACCCGATGCGCCGGACTGCATGCAGCGAATGCCGAACAGCGTCGGGCATTGTGCGGTCAGGACCAGTGTCTTGAATGGGGAACTCATGGCGTTGAAACGGGCAAGGACTTCCAGGCCGTCCAGCTTTGGAATACTGATGTCGAGAATGATCAGGTCGGGCGCACATTCGCGAACCATTTGCATGGCATCGACCCCGTTATCGGTTTCACCGACGACCTTGTAACCTTCATGTTCCAATAGCATTCGAACGGCAAGACGGATAACCGGGTGATCGTCGACAATAAAAACGGAGTTCATAACAAAGTCCCATGCGAACACTAATAAAGGGCGCACCTTAGCTCAGATGAAAGAGAGGTCGCATGAGCCGACAGGACCTTGGTGGCAATCTAGGATCGGTCCTACAAATAAAGAGGAATGAGACTACGTGTGAACTAGTTTTGACGTAGGTAGCGGATGGCTTCGCGGATTGAACTTGTTCGATGGAGGGGGCAGGAGTGACTGAAAAGCCTGTTTGTTTAATATTTGTAAGTCATCAATGAGTTTCAGTTTTTTGTTGGCGATACGTCGCGAGCGTCGAACATGGATATAAGGAAAGGATTGGAATATCCATCAGTCGCCCGCCCGGTCAATGCCTGACCGGGCTGACGACGAAGTATCAATGGCTGGAGCGCCCTGTCATTTCCAGGGCCATGTCGCTGGCATAGCTGTCGGTCATGCCCGCGATGAAGTCGATCATGCGCAGGAACGATGCGTGCAACGGGCCGTGCGGGTCCGGTGCATTGTTGCCCAGCAAGTCGAGGATTCTGCGGCTCTTGAACGACGGCGTACGCCCGTTGTGCTGTTCGAGGGCCGCACCGCAGAACGCGTTGAGCAATATCTCCAGTGTCGTGTAGGCGCCGATTTCATGCAGGGTCTTGCGCTTGTCCTGAAAGATTTTCTTGCGGGCGATGTCCTTGGCATTCAGCACGCAACGTTTGGCCGGACCATGCATGTGCTCCACCAGATCGCCGTGCAGCGTCCCGGCCAGCAGTGCATCCTGTTGTTCGACAAAGGCCCGGGCGGCGGCGTTGGTCAGGTGTTCGATGGCCTTGCCCCGCAGGATTGCCAGTTTGCGTCGGCGTGAATCCTGAGGGCCCAACTGTCGGTAGGTTTCCGGCAGATCGTCGCCGACCAGACCCAGCAGCAGCGACTCGACCTCGGCGTAGTCCAGCAGATCCATCTCCAGGCCATCTTCCAGATCGATCAGCGCGTAGCAGATGTCATCCGCAGCCTCCATCAGGTAAACCAGCGGATGACGCGCCCAGCGCTGTTCTTCGAGTTGCGGCAGGCCGAGTTTGTGGGCGATCTGCTCCAGCAATGGCAACTCGCTCTGATAGCAACCGAACTTGTGTTTCTTGTAACCCAGAGAGTCGGCGTGGCGCGCGGTCCACGGGTACTTGAGGTAGGTGCCGAGGGTCGCGTAGGTCAACCGGGTGCCACCGTCGAACTGGTGATATTCCAGTTGTGTGAGTACCCGGAAACCCTGGGCATTGCCCTCGAAGTTCAGGAAGTCCCCGCGCTCGGCATCGCTCATCGCATCCAGCCAGCCGCGCCCGGCGGCCTGCTGAAACCAATGGCGGATGGCGTCTTCGCCGGAATGGCCGAAGGGCGGGTTGCCGATGTCATGGGCCAGGCAGGCGGACTGCACGACCATGCCCAGATCGCTCGGTTCGCACCACTCGGGCAGGGCGCGACGCAGGGTTTCGCCCACTCGCATGCCCAGCGACCGGCCGACGCAACTGACTTCCAGCGAATGGGTCAGGCGCGTGTGGATATGGTCGTTGCTCGACACGGGATGCACCTGGGTCTTGCGGCCCAGGCGGCGGAAGGCGCCAGAGAAAATGATGCGGTCATGGTCTTTGTGAAACGGGCTGCGGCCGAGTTCCTGCGGGCTGTGCAGCGGCTTGCCGAGACGTTCGCGGTTGAGCAGGGTTTGCCAATCCAAGGCTGATTCTCTCCGTCGGGTGACTGGTGCCCTAGCTTCCCGGTTCGAGCGAATGTCTGCAAGCGCAACTACAGCCCGGCGGCATCAATGTCGATCAACAGCAGGCGTTCGCCATTGTCGAAAAACTGCCCGGCGGTCAGGCAGTACTGGTTGCTGGTGGCATCGCGGTAGGTGTTGGAAAGCGTCAGCCGGCGTTCTTCCCAGCCTTCGGCCAGCAGGTGGTAGAAGTAGGGACGCCACGACCAGTTATGGCCCAGGTAGCGGTTGTCGGCGACCCAGCCGCTTTGCCGCCATTCCAGGTTCGGCGTCAGTTGCGTGCCCTGACGGTCGCACTGGTAAAACCGCAGCAACCACGGAAAGGCATCCAGTTGCGGCAACGCGCTGAGCGGCGCGCGGGTTTGAGCCCAGTTTTGCAGAATCGTCATCAACTCGCCGAGCTGTCGGCGCATGGACATCAATTTGCCGCGCTCGGCGAGTTTCTGCTTCACATAGGCCTGGCGCAGTTCAGCGAAGTGCTGGACGAAAGCATCCGTTGCAAAGAAAGCCTCCTGCGCCCGGGCGAACAGAAAACCCTGTACGTAGCGTGAGCCACATTCCAGTGCAAAATTCAGCTGGGCTTCGGTCTCCACGCCTTCGGCGATAATCCAGCAACCGGTCCTTTCGGCCATCTGCGCCAGTGCCTTGACCACATCGCTGCTGGGGCCGCCGAGCGCGGCGGCCTGAAACAGGCGCATGTCGAGCTTGAGGATGTCCGGTTGCAAGGCCAGCACGCGATCCAGTTGTGAATAGCCGGCGCCGAAATCGTCGATGGCGATCCGCGCGCCGGCATCGCGATAGCGCGCGACGACTTCAGACAAACGCTGACTGTTGCCGCCCAGTTCAGTGATCTCGAAGACAATCCGCCGCGGGTCGACGCCATGCCGGGCGAGTTGTTTCAGGCTGGGAAGCGCCTGGTCGGCGCGCAGACGGCTGATCCAGCGCGGTGACATGTTCAGGCTGAGAAACCAGTCTGGCGGTGCTTCGTGAAATCGGCTCAGCGCATTGTCACGAACCTGCCGGTCGAGGCGGCGCAGGGCGGTAGCGGGCGTTCGTGGGTCGGCGAACAGCGGCCCGACCGATGTCAGTTGCCCCTGCGTTTGACGCAGACGCCCCAGCGCTTCGACGCCTGCAATGCGTCCGGTGGCGGTATCGATGAAAGGCTGAAAGCAGGCGAGCGGTTGCCCGTCGATCACGGGGCCTCCTTGGTCATTGTTGTTCTGGTGGGATCCTGCCGGCCGGATAGGCGAGCGGGATTGAATCTCCGGGTGAAGAGATTCAATCCCGCCAGCAGTGCAAGAATGCAGCCAGATGTGGAACTCAGCGTTTGCCCGAGTTCTGCATGACCAGTTTGATCAGCGGCGCGAGGCTGGTGCCGAGGCGGATTAACCGGCTCAGGCCGCCGATGCCACCGCTTTTCGCACCTTTGCCGGTCAGGAACCCCAGCAGTGTCACGGCGGCCACGCCCCACAACGGCGCGTGCTTGATGCCGAAACCGTCCTGCAGGTTCTGCGACATGCCGCGCATGCGTTGCAAGGGCTGCAGCACCTGGCCGGTTTCGTGGCGGATTTCCTGACGATGCATTTCCATGCGCAGGCGGATCAGGGCCTTGCGCATTTCCTGGCGCGAGCTGTTGTGCGGAAGTTCAGGCAGGCTCATGGCAGCAGGCGCTCCCGGTCGTTGGCCAGTTCTTCCAGTGTGCCGTGGAAGGGTGAGGATTCATCGAAGATCGCAGCCTTCAGGCGCAGCCCGCAGAAGATCGCGGCCAGGGTGTAAAACACGCACAGGCCGATGATGGCGGCGAGCCGATACGTGTCCCAGAACACGATCAGGACGAGGGTCGACAGGCCGACCAGCAACAGCAGTGCAAACACCAGCGCGAGGCCTGCGAACAGCAACAGGCTGACAGTGCGTGCTTTCTGCTCCTGCAGCTCGATGCCGAACAACTCGACGTGACTGTGCAAAAGACCGAGGACGGCTGCACCCAGGCGCCGTGTGGAAGAGGCAGTGCCCGCAGTCGGGCCGGATTCACCGATCGACATGATCAGCGCCGCGTGGCCAGCAGGCCGATCAAAAAGCCCACGCCGGCGGCGATACCCACCGATTGCCACGGGTTGGCCGACACATAATCTTCGGTGGCGGTGACCGCAGCCTGGCCGCGCTCGCGCAGAGTGTCTTCGGTCAGCTTCAGGGTTTCCCGCGCGCGCAGCAGACTTTCGTGGATCTGTTCGCGCAATTCATCAGCCTGATCACCGGCCAGCGTGGCGGTGTGTTCCAGCAACCGTTCGGTATCGCTGACCAGGGTCTGGAAGTCGTTCATCAGGATTTCTTGAGCAGTCTTTGCCTTGGTGCTGGCCATTGGGAATCTCCGTAAGTGGCTGTCTGAAGCGGCTTCTGAAACTTTCGAGTATGAGCCTTGCGTGAAGGTTCAGTACAAATGACTGGTACATCTTTTGCTGTGTCGTGGTGCGTCCTCCGGCAGCAGTGCGCTGTTGCCGGGCGCGAAGCCGGGAAATCATAGCCCGGATGACACGGGTTCAGCTCAGGACATCGACCTCGTGCGCCAAAGCGGTTCGCCGGCCCCTCGGGCTTGTGACTGCGCGGTCGCAACTTGGTGCATGAAATGTCTGCATGAACCGCTTTGGTGCCTTTTTCAGCCTTGGGTCTGCCTCTTCATGGAAAATCTGCAAAGCGCTGTGGATACGCTCGTTCATAGTTCCAACACGTTGTTCATTCTGATCGGTGCGGTCATGGTGCTGGCCATGCACGCCGGTTTCGCCTTTCTGGAGGTCGGAACGGTTCGCCAGAAGAATCAGGTCAACGCGCTGTCGAAGATTCTCAGCGACTTCGCGGTGTCGACCCTGGCCTATTTCTTTATAGGCTATTGGATTTCGTACGGGGTGACGTTCCTGCAACCGGCGGCGGTGCTCAGCGCCGATCATGGTTATGGGCTGGTGAAGTTTTTCTTCCTGCTGACCTTTGCGGCGGCGATCCCGGCGATCATTTCTGGCGGTATTGCCGAGCGGGCGCGGTTCGTTCCGCAGCTGTGCGCGACGGCGTTGATCGTGGCGTTCATCTATCCGTTTTTCGAGGGCATGATCTGGAACGGCAACTACGGTCTGCAAGCCAGGCTGGCCGCACGATTCGGCGCCCCGTTCCATGATTTCGCCGGCTCCGTGGTGGTTCACGCCATGGGCGGCTGGCTGGCGCTGGCGGCGGTGCTGTTGCTGGGCCCGCGCAACGGCCGCTATCGCGATGGCCGGCTGGTGGCGTTCGCACCGTCGAGCATTCCGTTTCTGGCGCTGGGCTCGTGGATCCTGATCGTCGGCTGGTTCGGCTTCAACGTGATGAGCGCGCAAACCCTGCAGGGCGTCAGTGGGCTGGTGGCGGTCAATTCGTTGATGGCGATGGTGGGCGGCACGGTGGCGGCGCTGATTGTCGGGCGCAATGACCCGGGCTTTCTGCACAACGGTCCGTTGGCCGGTCTGGTGGCGGTGTGTGCCGGCTCCGACCTGATGCATCCGGTGGGCGCGCTGGTCACCGGTGCGATTGCCGGCGCCCTGTTTGTCTGGTGCTTCACGGCCGCGCAGGTCAAATGGCGGATCGACGACGTGCTGGGTGTCTGGCCGTTGCACGGCTTGTGTGGCGTGTGGGGCGGCATCGCCTGCGGGATCTTCGGCTCGACCGCGCTGGGTGGGCTCGGTGGTGTCAGCCTGATCAGCCAGTTGATCGGTACGGCGTTGGGCGTTGTGGTGGCCCTGGCCGGCGGTTTTGCCGTCTACGGTTCGATCAAGGCCCTGCATGGTCTGCGCCTGAGTCAGGAACAGGAGTATTACGGTGCGGACCTGTCGTTGCACAAGATCGGCGCGGTGAGCCAGGACTAAGTCTCTTCATCTTCGGCGCCCGGGTAGAAGCCATGCAGCAGGCGATAGCGGTCGATGCGCACCCGATCGACCTTCTCCTGCACCTGGTGTGCCGGCAGACCGAGCAGAATCAAGGCGTGAGAGGCAAGCATCAGGCTTGATTCCAGCAGCTCCGGCACCACTTCGCTGGCGCCGGCGGCTTTCAGTTCGGCCCACTGGCTGTCGTCGCGGGTGCGCACGAGAATCGGCACCTTCGGATTGAGTTGCCGGGCCTCCTTGAGCACCCGCAACGCCACATCGCTTTTATCCACGGCAATCACCAGCAGCCTTGCGCGCAGCAAACCGACCGCAGTCAGCAGGTCGCCACGCGCAGAGTCGCCGTAATGCGCGTCGCGTTCGACGGTGGCTGCCTCCTGAATACGTACGGGGTCGTTGTCCAGGGCGATGTAAGGTTGCCCGGCATTGCGCATGAAGCGTCCGATCGACTGACCGACACGCCCGTAGCCGCAGATCACCACATGCTGGTCGAGGCCGGCATTGAGGGCGCTGATTTCCTCGATCTGCGCTTCCTGATTGGGTTTGCGGTGCAGGGCGGCGGCGATGCGTGGAGCCGCCCGTAGCATCAGCGGCGTAAGCAGCATCGAGCAGAACGTCGCAGCGAGGAGCAGGGCGCCGAGATCGGCGGGCATCAACCGGTTCTGCTGCATCTGCGCCATCAGGGCGAAACAGAACTCGCCGCCCTGAGCCAGGGCCAGGCCGCTGCGCCAAGCTGTTTCATTGTCGCTGCCACGCCATTTCACCAGCAGCGCCACCACTGAGCCCTTGATCACCAGCAAACCCAGGGTCATGGCGAGAATCAACAGGCTGTGGCTGGCAAACAATTGCAGGTCGATCAGCATGCCGATGCTGACGAAGAACAGGCCGAGCAGGATGTCGCGGAACGGCCGGATATCGGCCTCGATCTGATGCCGATAATGACTTTCCCCCAGCAGCATGCCGGCCAGGAAGGCGCCGAGGGCAGGGGAGAGGCCAAGCAGGTGAGTCAGCCACGCCGTGAGCAACACGATCACCAGCGCCAATAGCACGAACAGCTCGGCCGAGCGCGATGCCGCCACCTCCTGAAACAGGCGCGGCAACAGCCAGCGACTGGCCAGCAGCAAGCCAATGAAGAGCACGACAGTCTTGAGCAGCGTCAGTGGCAACGCCCAGTACCAGGCCTGATCGCTGCTACCGGCGAAAACGGGCACCAGCGTCAGCAACAACACGGCCACCACATCCTGAAACAGCAGGACCCCGACGGCATTCTGCCCATGGCTGCTGAAGATTTCACCGAGACTTCCCAGTTCCTTGGTGACGATCGCCGTCGACGAAAGTGAAAGCCCCGCGCCGAGCAGCAGCGCCGGGGTGAGGGGCATGCCCAGCAGCATCAGCACACTTCCCAGCAGCGCTGTGCTGACTAGCACCTGTTGGCTGCCCAGACGAAAAACCACCTGGCGCAGGGCAATCATTTTCGACAGGGAGAATTCCAGCCCCAGGGAAAACAGCAGAAACACCACGCCCAGCTCGGCAAGGTCCGGCAGATGCTCGCTCTCGTTGATCCAGTCGAACGCCTTCGGCCCAACCATCAGCCCGACGCACAGATAGCCCAGCACCGGTGGCAGGCGCAGGCGGCGAAACAGGGCAATCATCACCAGGGACGAAGCAAGAATGATCAACAGATTGGCAAACACAAAACACTCCGGCGGCAGGGTCAGGCTCTTCAAGCGTAGAGGCAAAAAACACCGGAGCATGCTGTAAAACGCCTTTGCGCGGGCTGATTTGAGTCAGCGTTTTGCGAGGACAGAACCGCTCGATGGCTCGAGGGCTCTGATGGGTCGACGGGTTCACAGGTCAGGCCTAAAATGGCCAATCAAATTTTGGGATTGAACGCGCATGCTTCCTGAATGCCAGTTGTTCGGCACCCTGGGGTGCCATCTGTGTGAAGTCGCTGAAGCCGAGCTGATGCCGTTCGTCGAGCATGGACTGCTGGTGGAACTGGTGGACATTGCCGACGACGAGTCCTGGTTCGAGGCCTACAGCCTGCGGATTCCTGTGCTGCGCAGGACTGATACTGGGGCCGAGTTGGGCTGGCCGTTCAGCGCCGATCAGGTTGTGGCATTCCTGCGTTAGCCTTTTCCCTCGACATTGTTCCGTCCTGGCCATTCATCGCGACGCTCATCGATCCTTGGCACTTGCGGGTTTATTCGGTTACTGTATGCGCATACAGTAATAGAGTGGGCTCGCCGTGCTGTGTCCTTCCGGGGCAACGGGTATGGCAGTCAGGACGTATGAGGGATGAACCGTGGTCAATGTCGAACAGTTGAAAAGCAGCGTGAACCGGATGTCGGTTGATGTGGTGCACGACGCCGTCCGCGAATTGCGTCTGGACGGTCTGGTCACGGAGGGCAAGACGCCTTTCAACAAGCTGCATTTCAATACCTGTTTTGCTGAGATCGAGGCGTTGTTCCAGCGCGCCGGCTATCACAAGCAACTGGATGTGGTGGGTTATCAGGGATTGTTATACGCCTTGTACGACCCGGGTCGCTGGGAGGCTGTCGATGTACTGCGCTGGCTGAAGGAGTTCACCGAGGCGGCGGCACTCAAATCGATCCCCGCCTGATTCTGCGCTAGGTCTGCTGCGCCCGGTGTTGGATAATGCCGCTCTGCTTTGAGGGTTCGAGTTCTCCGTATGTCCAGCACACCAACATTTTCTGCCGCACAGAATCAGGCCAGTACGCTTTACCTGCCCCCGGGCGACTGGCGGACGGTGTTCGATTGTCTGTGTGATCACTTCAGTGCCATCGGACGCGATCAGTGGCTGGACCGGATTGCCCGAGGCCGTGTGCTGGATGGCGAAGGCCAGCCGATTGCGCTGGACCTGCCCTACAAGGAAGGCCTGCGCATCCATTACTTTCGCGAAGTGCCGGATGAAAAGCCGATTCCGGTGGTCGAGTCGATTCTCTACGCGGACGAACATCTGGTCGTCGCAGACAAACCCCATTTCCTGCCGGTAACGCCAGCGGGGGAGTATGTGGAACAGACGCTGCTGCGCCGGTTGATTCGTCGTCTGGATAACCCGCACCTGGTGCCGCTGCACCGAATCGACCGGCACACCGCCGGGTTGGTGATTTTTTCGGCCAATCCGCAGACACGTTCGGCGTATCAGTCATTGTTCCCGACACGGCAAATCGAAAAACGTTACGAAGCGATCGCTGCTGCATTGCCGGGGCTGGATTTTCCGTTGGTGCACAAGAGCCGTATGGTCGATGGCGAGCCTTTTTTTCGCATGCAGGAAGGTCCCGGTGTCAGCAACACCGAAACGGCAGTGGAAGTACGGGAACGGAACGGCGACCTCTGGCGTTACGGTCTTTATCCGGTGACCGGCAAGAAACATCAGTTGCGGGTGCACATGACGGCATTGGGTGCGAGCATCTGCAACGATCCGTTCTATCCCGAGGTGTTGAAGGACGTCGAGGACGATTACACCAAACCGCTCAAGCTGCTGGCGCAGGGTTTGCGGTTTATCGATCCAGTGAGGGGGCAGGTGCGTGATTTTGAAAGCCGGATCACGCTGGACTGGTGATCTGTCGCGCCATCCACATTCTACCGCCCACGAAAAAGCCCGCATCATGCGGGCTTTTCTGTATCTGGCGTCGCTTACAGTTCTTTAACGGTGCGAACCTGATCTTTGTTGATGCGAGTCTGCTTGCCGTCCAGTTGTTCGAATTCGTAGAAGCCCGAATCCTTGTCGTATTTAGGCGAGTCGACGGCCTGGATTTCGCGACCGTCATTCAAGGTGATCACCGTTGGCGAAGCGCAACCGGCGAGGGTGGCCAGGCCCAGTGCGAGCATGAAAGTGGCGAGAGTCCGTTGAGTCATGTGTTTGTCTCCGAAGGGAATTCTTTTGGTTACTGAGCTGTAGACGTATGCAAGGCGTGAGAGTTCCTTGAATGCGGTCAGTCTGACACAGTGTTATGAGAGCTTAACAGTTCCGGGGTATTGAGATTGGCCAGCCGTGGGTCGTTGTCCGGGCAAATCAGGGCCTGGGCGCCAAGGCTGCGCATGAGCCGGCCAGGGCTGCGTTCCCCTTCGTGCCAGGCCTCTTCGAATGCGGGCAGAAGCGCCACGGGAATTACGCAAAGCAGTGGTTCCCAGTGCTCGTCGTGACGCAGCATCAACGGGCTTTCAGGGTGCAGGCTGGCGGTCTCGCGCATGCTCTGTAACAGGGGAAGATCGATTCGCGGTACGTCGCACGGCAACACCAGCAGATGGGAATGGCGAGCGGCTCGCAAACCGGCACGGATGCCGGCCAATGGTCCGGGAAAGTCTTCTTCGTCGTCCGTCACCAATTGATCGGCGAAGGGCGCATAGCGCTCGCGATTACGGTTGCAGGAAATGATCAGATCGTCGGTCAACGGGCGAACCTTGCGCTGCAAATGAGCGATCAGCGGTTCCCCGTGCCATTCAATCAGTCCTTTGTCCTGGCCACCCATGCGTTGACCACGCCCGCCGGCCAGCAGCAGCACGGAGCAGGGGGACAGTTGCGTATTCGAGGTCATGGCAGCTCTCCGCAGGTTCGGCGAAAAAATGGGGCGCTGTGATATAACACCGGGCTGTTTCTCCTACAACTGGATGAGCCTATGAAAGCCAAGGCTGATGTACCTTTTGCACCGCTCAATATCGCGGTATTGACGGTCAGCGACACCCGCACTCTGGAAACCGATACTTCCGGCCAGGTCTTCGTCGACCGTTTGACCGCTGCCGGTCACAACCTGGCGGAGCGGGTATTGCTCAAAGATGACCTGTACAAAATCCGCGCGCAAGTTGCCCACTGGATTGCCGAAGACGTTGTGCAAGTGGTGTTGATCACCGGAGGCACAGGCTTTACCGGTCGTGACAGCACACCCGAAGCCGTTGCGTGCCTGCTCGACAAGCAAGTCGATGGTTTTGGTGAGTTGTTCCGACAGATTTCGGTGGCCGATATTGGCACTTCCACTGTGCAATCCCGTGCACTGGCTGGACTGGCCAACGGTACGCTGGTCTGCTGCCTGCCGGGCTCGACCAATGCGGTTCGTACCGGTTGGGATGGCATCCTGGCCGAGCAGCTGGATTCGCGGCATCGCCCGTGCAATTTTGTCCCTCACCTGAAACAGGCGGCTCCTTGTGAATCCCGCGGGTAAGCCTGGCAAGACCGGCAGCCTGATGCCGGTCGAGGTGGCATTGGCGCGTCTGCTGGAAATGGCTGACGTCTCGCGTATCGTCGAGTCCGAGTATCTGCCATTGGCGCAGCTCGAGGGGCGGGTGCTGGCGCGGGATATGGTTTCGACACTGGATCTGCCGCCATGGCCCAACAGTGCCATGGACGGGTATGCCTTGAACCTGGCCGACTGGACTGGTGAGCCGATGCCGGTCAGTCAGAAGATTTTTGCCGGCCAGGCGCCTGAACTTCTGGAACCGGGGACCTGCGCGCGTATCTTCACGGGGGCACCCGTTCCGCCGGGCGCCGATTGCGTCGAGATGCAGGAAAACGCCGTGATCGAGGCCAACGAGCGAGTTCGGTTCACTGAGCCCATGGTGTCGGGGCAGAACGTCCGCCCGCAGGGGCAGGAAACCACGGTGGGCGAATTGATCCTGTCCGCGGGAACCCGGCTCGGTCCGATCGAGCTGGGGTTGGCTGCGTCTTTGGGCTGCGCCGACCTTGATGTGATCCGCAAGCCCCGAGTGGCAGTGCTGTCCACCGGCGATGAGCTGGTTGAACCGGGAACGGCACTGGGGCCGGGACAGATTTACAACAGTAATCGGGTGGTGCTGTGCAGCTGGTTGCAACGTTTGGGCTGTGAGGTGCTGGATGCCGGGATTCTTCCGGATGACTTGCCCACCACCCGTGCACGTCTCGGGGAGCTCGAAGAGGCCGACTTGATACTGTCGACCGGTGGCGTATCGGTTGGGGAAGCGGACTTCCTCGGCGTCGCGCTGAGGGAGGAGGGGGAGCTGACGCTGTGGAAGCTGGCGATCAAGCCCGGGAAGCCTTTGACTGTTGGTCATTTCCGGGGTGTTCCGGTTATCGGTCTGCCTGGCAACCCCGCGTCGACCCTGGTGACTTTTGCCTTGCTGACCAAGCCTTATCTGCTGCGTCGTCAGGGTGTGCAAGATGTAGAGCCTCTCAAGTTTCCAGTCCCGGCTGGATTCGTCTGGCCCCAGGCGGGCAATCGGCGTGAATTCCTGCGGGGGCGTCTGGAGCAGGGGCAGGCAACTATCTACCGAAACCAGAGTTCAGGCGTTCTGCGTAGCGCCGCCTGGGCTGATGGATTGGTAGAGGTGCAGGAGGGGCGTACCCTGGCCCAGGGAGACATGGTGCCCTTCATTCCCCTGAGTGACCTTCTCGGCTGAACATCGTAATGCAGGCCCAACGCGGGCCTGCATTTCTGTAAGTCATCGGCTGATCAGTGTCACGAGCTGGTCAAAGCGACTATTGGCAACCCAGCCCAACAATCCAAGGACCACCGCTGTGGCACCTGCGGAGTAGGCGAGACGGTGTTTGATGGCTTTGACGTCTCCTTTCACTTCGTCCATGTCACGGCGGATGTATTTGATGTGGGTTTCCAGTTCGGTGACACGAGGGTCCATAAGGGTTTCTCCAGTGTTTTTGGTGCAGCTGTTGAATTCGGCTTTTTGACTGGCACGACTGTTGGAGAGGGGGGCAACCGGACTCACTGCCACTCTTGCTTCATGGCTGTGCATGGAAACCCCCGCCTGCTGCCATGAGTTTCTGCTGGCAGAAACCGCAATTCGAATGATCGAAAGACCTGATGAAGTAATGACTCATTACCTGCACATCCTTGTGTTATCGGGTTGAAGATTGTTGCTGCCGACACACGGTGTACCAATGGTCGAGACTGGTCAATTGAGCCGATTCCTTACATTTCGTACGAAAAAATACCGGCCTGTAGGACGAGTTAGACGGGACTCAGGAAATACTTGGGATTGCGGTGGCTCTTTTGCGTGCCGTGGAGGTCAAGATGTCCCGAACTGATTTAATAACGGGAGTGGCCAATATGGATGAGCGCAGGGCATTGTTGATTCTGCATGGCAAGCAGGCACTCAACGAAGCGGTTCGCGCCGCTGTTGAACGCAAGCGCGGGCAGGGCTGGGAACTGGCAGCGCGCCTGACGTGGGAAGCCGGCGATGCGCAGCGCCTGGTGGAAGAAGCGCTGGCTACCGGATACGGGACAATCATTGCCGGCGGCGGCGATGGCACCTTGCGCGACATCGCCGAGGCCCTGGCGGCTCACCCGGGCAAGGCGAGTCTGGTGCTGTTGCCGTTGGGGACCGCCAATGATTTTTCCCGCGCGGCCGGTGTTCCTCTGGAACCGGATGAGGCACTCGATTTGCTTGACGCGCCAGCCTGTGACATCGATCTGGGGGAGGTGGGCGGGCAGATATTCCTGAACATGGCCACGGGCGGGTTTGGCAGTCAGGTCACTGCCAATACTTCGGAGGATCTGAAAAAGGTGCTGGGCGGCGCGGCCTATCTGTTTACGGGGCTGTCGCGATTCAGTGAGTTGCACGCTGCCTATGGCGAATTGCAGGGGCCGGACTTTCACTGGAGCGGTGAACTGCTCGCGCTGGGTATCGGTAATGGCCGCCAGGCGGGCGGAGGACATGTGTTGTGCCCGGAGGCACTGGCGGATGACGGCCTGCTGGATATCAGTATTCTGCCGGCACCACAGGAGTTGGTTGGTACGCTGAAAAACCTGCTCAGCGACGGATTTGGTCTTGATAACATGTTTGTCCGCACGCGTTTGCCGTGGGTCGAAATCAAGGTCGCTGAAGGACTCTGCATCAATCTCGATGGTGAGCCGCTGGAAGGCGACAGTCTGCGGTTTGCGGCGCGTCCGGCGGCATTGCGTGTGCATTTGCCGGAGAACTCGCCGCTGTTGGGCAGGACGCGGCGGGTCAGTCGTCCAGACTGATGATCTGTTCACGCACGGCAAACAGTACCAGCCCCGCCACATCGTAGATCTGCAGGCGTTTCATGATCTGCGAGCGGTGGGTTTCCACAGTCTTGATGCTCAGGCCCAAACCATTGGCGATCTCACGGGTGGACTTGCCGCGAACGATCAGGCGCAGGATTTCCAGCTGGCGAGCCGTCAGGTTGTGTGAATCGGCGACTTCCGGTTGCAACTTCTGATTGCGTGTCAGGGCCTGGTTGATCACCGTGTGGGCGATGGCCGGGCTCAGGTAGCGTTCGTTGTTGCGAAGGGCTTCCAGTGCGTGTTCGAGCTCGGTGGCCGTGGTGTCCTTGAGCAGATAGCCATGAGCACCGGATTCCAGTGCCTGCATGATCAGCGCAGGGTCGGTGTGCATCGACAGAATCAGCACTTTGCTGTGCGGACGAACCCGTCTGAGCCGCTGCAACGCCTCCAGGCCGCCGGTTTCTCTCATGGAAATATCCAGCAAGACGATATCGGGGTTCAGTTGCTCGACCATCTCGAGCAATTGCGAGCCGTCATTGGCCTCACCGATTACCGCATAACCGGGAATATCCAGCACCAGAGCGCGCACGCCGGCTCTGATCAGCGAGTGGTCATCCACCAGAAGTAAGTTACAAGTCAACGCATAACCTTATTCGTACTGGCCCGCTCGAGTGCACGGGGCGCCCAGGGGAATAGTGCTTCGATTTGAGTGCCTTTGCCCGGTTCGCTCGTCACGCTCAGGCTGCCGCCCAGTTGCTCGATCCGTTCGGCCATCCCGGCCATGCCTCGTTGTCCTTCACGACCGGGATTGGCGGCCGGGGCAAACCCCAGACCGTCATCGCTGATCAGCAGGGTCAAGCCTTGGGGAAGGCGTTGCACGCGGATCAGCAGGTTCTTGGCCTGCGCATGTCGCAGGATGTTGGTCACGGCTTCCTGAGTGATGCGGAAGGCGGCGACAGCCATTTCTTCGGGGATACCGTTCAAACGCTGCTGACAGTCCAGGCTCCAGTGAACCGACGTATTGGCCAGTGTCTTGAGCAAATGCGCACGCAGACTGGCTTCCAGCCCGAGGCTGGTCAGCTGTCGTGGGTTGAGAATGGCCGAAACGTCGCGGACTTTATTGAGGGTTTCCTCAAGGGTGTCGCAGAGTGCCGAACATTGTTCCTGAAGGTCCTCGGGCAGACGCCGTTTGAGCCATTCGCTCTGTAACTTGGCGGCGGTCAGCAACTGGCCGATATCGTCGTGCAGTTCGCGGCTGAGGCGATGGCGTTCGTTTTCCTGGACTTCGAGCAATCGATCGGCCAGCTCCTGGGGCTGGAACTTGATCGACTTGCGTGACAGGCGATGCTGGGTAAAGACGCAAGCGGCGGCTGCCATGTTGAGCAGCAGCAGGCCAAATGACAACGGTGCGGAAAGGCAATAAGTCAGCAGACTGCCCAAAGCTGCGCCAATGCAAAGCGTGAGCGTGAACCTGCGCGCGTTTTCTCGGGAGGGTGGCCATGTGGCGATTGACTTGAGGCTGGCGTACATAGCGGATGGAGCCAATGGATGTTCGCTGCGGGCAGACCGGTCAGAGTGGCTGGCGGTCTATGTCTGAAAATCTGTGATTCAGGTTGTTGGTTTCAATACGGCTCAGTGATCGATAATTGACTGCCAACTTTGAGGCAGACCGATCATTGAAATCACTGTGCCATTAAGTGAAAGCAACTAACGCGCGGCATAATACCACTTAACATACCGTTGGTCGCGTTCGCCCTATATGTCCAAAGAGTCAGGAAATACGCCATGTTGGACGCGAGTTCCATAATGGAAAAAGTTGATTTATTGGAGTCGATAATTATCGATGACACCTGAAGTCTTCAGTTTTTATACACAGGTAAACCCTGACTTCAACGGTAGGCATTCTGCATGTTGAAGCGTAATTATTTATTTGGAGATGTCGCTGGCAGGCATGAGTTATTCAATTGCGACATTCGATGGCTCGAACTAACAGGCTCCAACAGGCCCGGGGTGCACTCGATTACGCTTGTCGCTCCGAGTAAGACACGAGGGACAAGGGTTTGGCACTGAGCGGCGGTTGAAACTGGCTCTGCCCAACCTGGAAGGCGAACGCTTCGATGAGGGACGTCTGCTCGCTTTCGTCCAGGCTCAGCTGGCCGGTGCTCTGGTCGACCAGCTCAAGTTGCCAGGCCATCAGGGTGAAGCAGTCTTTCAGGGCGTCGAGTGCCTGGGCATGCAGGTCGACATGATCTTGCGCCTGAGTGAGCAAACCGTGCAGGTGCAGGCAGAACTCGGAGACTGCCACCAGTGCCAGGGCATCGGCCTTGTTCGCCAGTTTGAGCAGGGTGCTGAGCATGCAATCGATTGCGTCCTTGTCATTGCTGATCAGTTGCAAATGACTCAGGCACTCTTCGGACTTGGCCAGGAGCGTTTCAGCCTCGACAAGAAAATCGGGGAACCGCTGCGCCCACTCTTTACGGTCGTTCGGCATGCTTATCTCCACAACGTCATGTCTGATGAGCGAATGTCGTGTGTGTCGACGATCATGAACCGTCGTGAGATCGCGCCCTGCGGTGCCGAGGCTTTTGACAGGGGTTTCGAGAGGGTGAGTTTCCACTGACCTGCGATCGCACACAAAAGCCTGACTCCGTTCATGCAATGAGAATGGCGTCACATTAATGGCTATTGGATATTGCGAACATCAGGTTGGGCCTGATTGTTACTAGGGGAATCCCTTAGACACGGGAACCTACGGTGCAAACCGAGGTCGCGCCGTAGAGAATGTAGCAGATGAAATCACGGGGCCAGTAAAGCATGATGTTAATGTGACATCAATGCCTACTCATGGCATTTTGTAGGTGATTTGTATGGGGATCAAGATTGGCCGGAATCCGCCGATAACCCCCTTTAATGAATTCACCAGAACAAGCCCAGGAGTCATTGATGGCCGGCATTCTCGATACGGTAGACCAACGCACGCAACTGGTGGGTGAGAATCGCCTGGAAATTCTCATGTTTAGGCTGGCCGGGCGCCAATTGTTCGCGATCAACGTGTTCAAGGTTCAGGAAGTCCTGCAACTACCGAAGCTGACCCTGATGCCGCAACGTCACCCGTTTGTCTGCGGTGTGGTCAACCTGCGCGGCCAGACTCTGCCGGTGATCGACCTGTCCCAGGCGATCGGCATGCGCCCGCTGGTGCCGGGCCCCAACAGCACGATCATCGTTACGGAATACAACCGTTCGGTGCAGGCCTTCCTCGTCGGTGGTGTGGATCGCATCGTCAACATGAACTGGGAAGCCATCCTGCCGCCGCCGACCAGCGCCGGTCGTCAGCACTACCTGACCGCCATCAGCAAGGTCGACGATCAACTGGTGGAAATCATCGACGTCGAGAAAGTCCTCGCCGAAATCGTCCCGTACAACGCCAAGGTTTCCCGCGACAAACTCGAAGACCCGGTCCTGGAGCGTGCCCGCGGCCGTGAAGTGCTGTTGGTGGACGATTCCAATGTGGCCCTGTCGCAATTGCGCGACACCCTCGGTCAGTTGGGCGTGAAGATGCACATCGCCAGCGACGGTCTGAAAGCCCTGAACATGCTCAAGGCCTGGGCCGACACCGGGGTCAACATGACCGACAAGCTGTTGATGATCTTCACCGACGCGGAAATGCCGGAAATGGACGGCTATCGCCTGACCACCGAGATCCGCAACGACCCGCGTCTGCGTGGCCTGTATGTGGTGTTGCACACCTCGCTGTCCGGCAGCTTCAACGACTCGATGGTGAAGAAGGTCGGCTGCGACAACTTCCTCTCCAAGTTCCAGCCGGACAAACTGGTCGATGTAGTTCGTCAGCGTCTGATGCTCGACGAAGTACCGGCCTGATCAACTTGTCGAGGCTGACCCGGCGTCAGCCTTTGATTCGGCGACAAAGCTCGTATAGGGTGGCGTTTTTCACCCACCAGGGAGCTGGCCATGCTGCGTCTGAGCGCGCTTTATCGTTACCCGCTGAAATCCGGCAAGGCCGAGGTCCTGCAAGGGATCGGCCTGGACAAACTGGGGCTTGAGGGCGACCGACGCTGGATGCTGGTGGACGAGGCCAGCGGGCGCTTCCTGACTCAGCGTGCCGAAGCGAAGATGAGCCAGTTGTCCGCGCTGTGGAATGCCGACGGTGGCCTGACCCTTGATGCGCCGGGGCATTCGGCAATTGATATCGCCTTGCCCGGTAACGAAGCCGAACTGCGCGGCGTGACCATCTGGCGCGACACCTTGCGTGTGCCGGATGCCGGTGAAGAAGCGGCCCGCTGGGTCAGCGAATTCATCGGCAAGCCGACCCGACTGGTGCAAGTACCACTGGACCGCGCCCGCACGACCCAGGCCGGGTACGGCAACGATGACGACCAGGTGGCCTTTGCCGACGGTTTCCCGCTGCTGTTGATTGGCGAGGCGTCGCTGCAACATCTATCGCAGGAAGTCGGGCGTCCGCTGGAAATGCTGCGGTTCCGGCCGAATCTGGTGATCGAGGGCAGCGAGGCGTATGCCGAGGATGGCTGGAAGCGCATTCGCATTGGCGATGTCGAATTCCGCGTGGTCAAGTCGTGCTCGCGCTGCATTCTCACCACCATCGACCCGAAAACCGGTGAGCGCAGCGCCGACCGCGAGCCACTGGCGACCCTGCAAAAGACCCGCGCACAGGCCGACGGTGCGATGTTCGGGCAAAACCTGGTCAACGACAGCAATGGCCGCCTCGAAGTCGGGATGCCGGTAGAAATCCTCGAATAACCGGCCCTGAAACGAAAAATGCCCGTGTCCAAGGACACGGGCATTTTTTATTGCCGCAGGAAAGCTTGGTTTCAGCCGCGGTATTCGCACAGGTAAGCGGTGTCGACGGCCACTTTCAACTGGAATTTGCTGTTGGCCGGCACGTTGAACTGGCTGCCGGCGGCGAAGGTTTCCCAGTCGCTGCTGTCCGGCAGTTTGACGGTCAGTGCGCCGGACACCACGTGCATGATTTCACGCTGGCTGGTGCCGAATTCATATTCGCCCGGGGCCATGACGCCGATGGTCGCAGGGCCTTCGGCAGTGCCAAAAGCGATCGACTTGACGGTGCCGTCGAAGTACTCGTTGACTTTAAACATGGGCGATTCCTCTCGAAAAGGGCTTAAAAAGGGTCAAAAAGGTCGGCCAGTATGCACAAGGCTCAAGGCGCCGTCACCTGCGCTAGAGCGGCAGCACCAGCGGCAATAATCGGGCGGTATTGCGCGCATCTTCCAGTGCCCGGTGTTGCTGCCCGGTGAACTGCATGCCCGCCAGTTGCAGGGCGCCATTGAGTCCCAGGGGCCGTTCGAGGCGTCGGGCCTTGGCAAAGCGCTGTTTGAGGTTCATGTGCGGCACACGGCTCAGCGCGCTGTCGAGTTGCAGGCGCTGCCATTCCTGAAGCAATTGCTTGCGGTCGTAATCACCCCAGCTGGCCCAGCCTTCAAGGCGAGTCTGATGCTGAGCGAGCCAGCGCTCGAACGCCGGCCAGACCTCGCTCAGCGGTTGCGCCGCGTCGATGTTGGCCTGGGTGATGTGTGTCAGCTCACGACAGAATGGCGTCAGCAGTGGCCGACGCGTCGGTTTGACGAAGCGTTGAAAGTGATCCTGCTCGCGACCGGTTCGATCCACCAGGGTGGCACCGATTTCGATGATCTCCATTTCCGTAACCGGCCAGCCACCTTCATCGGTGGTGGCTTCCAGATCAATGACCAGCCAATGGGGCATCGCAGGGTTCCTGATTTCCGCGTCCTGATTATTCAGAGCGTAGTCAAACCTTGCGGATGCGCGCGGTGACTACTCGACCTGCAACAGAACCTGACGATTTTTCACCTGATCGCCGACCTTGACCTGCACCCGCTTGAGCACGCCATCGATGCCTGCCTTGAGCGGGTGCTCCATTTTCATTGCTTCCAGCACCACCAGCAGCTGGCCTTTACTGACCGGGCTGCCTTCGCTGACAAGCACGTCGATGATTGCGCCATCCATCGGGGCTTTCAAGGTGCCGGTGCTGACGCTGGTCTGACTGTCGATCACGGCGTGAGTTCGATTCACCAGACGCAGGCTGCCGGGGCGGGTGAACAGCCAGAGCTGGTCGTCGTGCAGGCGATAGACGTGGCGCTGGCGCAGGCCTTCGATTTCCAGGGAAATCGAGTGTTGGCCGTGTTCGGTGAGCTTCAGTTCGAAGGCTCGTTCAGAGACCTGTATCCGAACGATGCCATCCGGGGCGGCCAGTAATTGCACGCTCCATTCCTGATCTTCAAGACCCAGGCGATAGTGCAGCGGCGCGCCGGCATTGTTGCGCCAACCGGCCAACGGTGCGCGATGCGAACCCGCGGCAGATTGATAGAACAGCAACGCCGCGATCGCGAGTTCTTCCGCACTCGGTGTATGGGCATGCAGGCATGGATGGTCGGCGAAGTGATGCGGGATAAACCCGGTACTGAATTCGCCGCTGATGAACTGCGGATGCTGCAACAGACTGGCCAGCAGCCGTTGATTGCTCTGCACACCCAGCAGCACGCTGTCCTGAACTGCGCACAACAGCTTGCGCCGGGCCTCTTCGCGGGTCGCGCCGTGGGCGATCAGTTTGCCGAGCATCGGGTCGTAGAACGGCGAGATCGACTGACCTTCGATCAGCCCATGATCAACCCGCGCTCCCCGATCCAGTGCCGGTGCCCAGGCTTCGACACGGCCGGTCTGCGGCAGGAATCCCTGGGCCGGGTCTTCGGCATAGAGTCGCACTTCCATGGCGTGGCCTTCGAGTTTGACCTGCGCCTGGTTCAACGGCAGAGGCTGACCCTCGGCAACCAAAAGCTGCCACGCCACCAGATCCAGGCCGGTAATCAATTCGGTTACCGGGTGTTCGACCTGCAGCCGGGTGTTCATCTCCAGAAAGTAGAACTGGCCGCGGGCATCGAGCAGAAACTCCACGGTGCCGGCGCCCACGTAGTTCACCGCGCGTCCGGCCTTGAGCGCTGCTTCGCCCATCGCCTGACGCAGTTCTTCGGTCATCACCGGGCACGGTGCTTCTTCAATGACTTTCTGGTGGCGACGCTGGATCGAGCAGTCCCGTTCGCCGAGATAGATCAGATTGCCGTGCCGGTCGCCGAACAGCTGAATCTCGACATGGCGCGGTTCGATCAGGGCCTGTTCGAGGATCAGTTCGTCGCTGCCGAATCCATTCAAGGCTTCCGAGCGAGCCGTGCGCAATTGCGCCGGCAACTCTTCGGCGCTGTGCACCAGCCGCATGCCGCGTCCGCCACCGCCGGCGCTGGCCTTGATCATCAGCGGATAGCCGATGCGCTCGGCTTCTCGTGTCAGGGTCGCGTCGTCCTGCTCGGCGCCTTGATAGCCGGCGATGCATGGGACGCCGGCGGTGAGCATGGCGATTTTCGACTGGCGTTTGCTGCCCATCAGTTCGATGGCTTCAACGCTGGGGCCGATGAAAGTCAGGCCGGCCTGTTCGCAGGCCCGGGCGAACTCGGCGTTTTCCGAGAGGAAGCCATAACCGGGATGGATCGCGTCGGCACCGCTGCGCCGGGCGGCGTCGAGAATTGCCGGGGAGTTCAGGTAGGACTGTTGAACCGGCGCCGGGCCGATGTTCACCGCTTCATCCGCCATTTGGACATGCAGCGCATCGGCGTCGGCGTCGCTGAACACCGCGACCGTGCGATAACCGAGGGCCTGGGCGGTGCGCTGGATGCGGCAGGCGATTTCACCGCGGTTGGCGATCAGGATTTTATGGATGGCGGGCATGGTGGTTTTTCCTGAATGTTGGCGGTGGATTGAAGGGCCTCATCGCGGGCAAGCCCGCTCCCACAGGGTCAGGTGCTCCATCCGGGTTTGCGCTTTTGCACAAACGCCATCGTGCCCTCGATGCCCTCGGCACCGGTCACCGCTTCGCTGAAACACTGCGCCGCTTCATCCAGCAGTTCGCTCGATGGCTGGCCGGCACTGGCCAGCAGCAGCTTTTTCGTCACGGCATTCGCTTCGGGGGCGCAACACAAGACGTGATCGAGCACTTCATCCAGACGCTCGGCGAGTGCCTGCGGATCCTGTTCGACAAAGTGCACCAGCCCCAGCCGTCGAGCCTGATGACCATCGAATCGTGCAGCGGTCAGGGCCAGGCGACGGGCTTCGGTGAGGCCGATACGCTGCACCACAAACGGCGCGATCTGTGCCGGCAACAGGCCAAGACTGGTTTCCGGCAGACCGAATTGCGCCTGATGATCGGCCATCGCGATATCACTCACGCACGCCAGCCCGAAACCGCCACCGAGTACCGCGCCCTGCAGCACGGTGATCAGTACTTGCGGTGCGTGCTGCGCCTCCTCCAGCAGCGACCCGAAAGCACGGTTCAACTCGCGATAGGCATCTCTGCCCTGGGCGCGAGCGTTGGCCATGTCCTTGATGTCACCGCCGGCACAGAAATGCCCGCCGGCGCCGCTGAGCACCAGGGCGCGCACGCTGCGGTTATCGCGCACAGCAGCAAGCACTGCGCGCAGTTCGGCGACCATTTGCAGGCTCATGGCGTTGCGGCTTTCCGGGCGATTGAGGGTGATGTGCAGCACGCCGTTATGCGGCTCCAGCAACAGCGTCTGGCAAGCGGGCAAGGCGCTCATTTCTTTTTCCCCGGCAGGATGCCCATCAGTTTGCAGATGATCCCCAGCATGATTTCGTCGGCGCCGCCGCCAATCGATACCAGCCGCACGTCGCGGTAAGCGCGGGCCACCGGGTTGTCCCACATGAACCCCATGCCGCCCCAATATTGCAGGCAACTGTCGCTCACCTCACGACCGAGGCGCCCGGCCTTGAGTTTGGCCATCGAGGCCAGCCGGGTGACGTCCTGGCCTTTCACGTATTGCTCGGTGGCCTGATAGACCAGCGCTCGCAGGCATTCGATTTCGGTCTGCAATTCGGCGAGGCGGAAGTGGATCACCTGATTGTCGATCAGCGCGCTGCCGAAGGTTTTGCGTTCCTTGCAGTATTCGATGGTGCTGTCGACGCAGTATTCCAGACCCTTGATCATGTTGGCCGCACCGAACAGGCGTTCCTCCTGGAACTGCAACATCTGCATCATGAACCCGGCGCCTTCATGGCCGATGCGATTGCGCTGTGGCACGCGCACGTTATCGAAAAACACCTGGGCGGTTTCCGAGCTGCGCATGCCGAGCTTGTCCAGATGTGAACTGAGGCTGATGCCCGGCGTGTTCATCGGCACCATGATCAGCGATTTGTTGACGTGCGGTTTGTCGTCCGAGGTGTTGGCCAGCAGGCAGATGAAGTCGGCGCTTGGCGAGTTGGTGATCCACATCTTGCTGCCGTTGATCACATAGTCGTCGCCGTCCTTGCGCGCGGTGGTCTTGAGCCCGGCGACATCGGAGCCGGCGCCGACTTCCGACACGCCGATGCAACCGACCTGTTCGCCGGTGATCGCCGGGCGCAGGAATTCGTCGCGTAGCTCATCGGAGCCGAAGCGGGCGAGGGCCGGTGTACACATGTCGGTCTGCACGCCGATGGACATCGGAATGCCGCCGCAGTGGATGGTGCCGAATTCTTCGGCGGCGACGATCGAATAGCTGTAATCCAGGCCCATGCCGCCGAATTTTTCCGGCTTGGAAATCCCCAGCAAACCGAGGTCGCCGGCCTTGCGGAAAATCTCGTGGATCGGAAAGCGCCCGGCCTTTTCCCATTCATCGACGTGGGGGTTGATCTCGTGCTCGACGAACTGGCGAACGGTGCGGCGCAGGGCTTCGTGTTCCGGGGTGAAGATCATTTTTATTGTTCTCCTTGAGGTCCGAGGCGGTCAGAAGCGGCTGACGCCGAAGCTGTTGGGGGCCAGCGTGCGGATGCCGGCTTCGTGGCAGATGTCCAGCAGGTAGCCGAGCAGGGTGCGGGTGTCGCGCGGATCGATCAGCCCGTCGTCCCACAGGTTGGCGCTGCCGTAGAGGGCGGTGGACTGGCTGTCGAGTTTCTGCGCGGTGACCTGTTCCAGCATGTCGAGCATTTTCGGGTCGGGCACCAGGCCGTCCTTCAACTGTTTGGCTTCGGTGACGATGCGCAACACTTTGCCTGCCTGGGCGCCACCCATCACCGCGGTGCGGCTGTTGGGCCAGGCGAAGATGAAGCGCGGATCGAGCCCGCGTCCGCACATCGCGTAGTTGCCCGCACCATAGGAGCCACCGACCACGATCGTCAGTTTCGGCACCCGCGCATTGGCCACGGCCTGGATCAGTTTCGAGCCGTGCTTGATCACGCCGAGCTGTTCTGATTCGGTGCCGACCATGAACCCGGTGGTGTTGTGGAAAAACAGCAGCGGCGTCTGGCTCTGGTCGCACAGCTGAATGAACTGCGCCGCCTTGCTCGCACCATTCGGAGTGATCGGGCCGTTGTTGCCGATGAAGCCGCAGGCGCGGCCCTGAATTTTCAGGTGACCGCAAACGGTCTGCTGATCGAACTCTCCCTTGAACTCCAGGAAGCGCGACTCATCGGCGATCCGCGCGATGATTTCGCGTACGTCGTAGGGCTTTTTCGGGTCGTCCGGGATCAGGCCGAGCAGTTCGTCGATGGGGTACAGCGGCTCTTTGAATTGCGGCTCGGGCAGCCATGGGAGCTGCTCGTTCCAGTTCAGCAGGCTGACGATTTCCCGCACCTGACGCACACCGTCGGCATCGTTTTCGGCCAGGTACTCGGCGGTGCCGGCGACTTGCGCGTGCATCTCGGCGCCGCCCAGTTCTTCGTCGGTGGCGACTTCACCGGTCGCCGCTTTAAGCAACGGCGGGCCGGCAAGAAACAGCTTGGCCTTGCCGCGCACCACCACCACGTAATCCGACAGCCCCGGCTGATATGCACCGCCGGCGGTGGCCGAGCCGTGCACCACAGTGATCTGCGGCAGACCCATAGCCGACATCCGCGCCTGATTGGCAAAGCTGCGTGCGCCTTCGACGAAAATCTCCGCTGCGTAATTGAGGTTGGCGCCGCCGCTCTCGGCGAGGGTGATCACCGGCAGTTTATTTTCCTGGGCGATCTGTTGAAGGCGCAGGGACTTTTTCAGGCCCGAAGGGGAAATCGTCCCGCCCTTGATCGCGCTGTTGTTCGCCACGATCAAGGCGCGCACACCGGACACGTAACCGATACCGGCGATCAAGCCGCCACCGGCGGAGCTGCCGTCCTTGTCGTCGTGGAGTTTGTAGCCGGCCAGGCTCGCCAGTTCGAGGAACGGCGCGCCGGGGTCGAGCAGCAGGTTCAGGCGTTCACGGGGCAGCAATTGTCCGCGCTTGTCGAATTTCGGTTTGGCTTCGGCAGCCTTGTTCAGCAGGTTCTGTTCGAGCTGCTGGACTTGCTCGATGGCGGTGAGCATCGCCGCGCGGTTGCGAGCGAAGGCTTCGCTGTGCGGGTCGAGCTGGGATTGAATGACCGGCATGGCTTACTCCTTGTCCTTCAAGACGTCTGGCATATAGGCCCGGTGGAAGCCGTTGAAGGATTCGTTGTGGGTCGTCTTGTGCAACGGCCATGCGCGACTGCCCAGGCTGGCAGCGCCGTCGATGCGCAAGGTGCTGCCGCTGATAAATGCGGCAGCCGGGCTCAGCAGAAATACAATCGCGGCGCTGACCTCCGATTCGGTGCCGATGCGCTTGAGCGGCACGTGTTCGCGCAAGGTCGGGATCACGGCCTTGAACGCGCCTTCATAGGTGTCCATGCCGCTGGAAGCGATCCAGCCCGGCGCCACCGCATTCACCCGAACGCCGGCATAACCCCATTCGAACGCCGCGGTCTTGGTGAAGTTGTCCATGCCCGAACGCGCAGCGCCGGAGTGGCCCATACCGGGCATGCCGCCCCACATGTCGGCGAGCATGTTGACGATGCTGCCGCCGTGTTTGCTCATCGACTGGTTGAACACTTCCCTGGCCATCAAAAAACCGCCGACCAGATTGGTGCGCAGCACGGTTTCGAAGCCTTTCTGATTGATCGAGGCCAATGGCGACGGGTACTGGCCGCCGGCATTGTTGACCAGTCCGTGGATCGGCCCGTGTTCGCGGATCAGCTCGCTGACCAGCGCTTTCACCGCGTCTTCGTCGCGAATATCGCAAGCCTTCCAGTGCGCTCGACCGCCGTCTTCGGCAATTTCGGCGGCGACAGCTTGCAGCTTTTCCGGCTTGCGTCCGACCAGCACCACGGTCGCCCCGAGCGCTGCCAGTTCATGGGCGGTGCAACGTCCGATGCCGCTGCCGCCACCGGTAACGATCACCGTCTGGCCGCTGAACAGATCGGTCCTGAAAATCGATTCATACGCCATGGTGCCAATCCTCTAGTCGAACTGTTCGGCGATGCTCTGCGGCACCGGTATCTGGATTTCCAGCAATTGCTGGGCGAAGGCTTTGCCCTGCGGGTCGATGCGCAGGCTCGCTACACCACCGCCACCGAGGGCGTTTTCCAGCAGGAAATTCAGGCTGTGAGTACCCGGCAGATACCAGCGTTCGACCCGGCCATGAATCGGGTCGAGGACATGACTCATCCAGTCGACCACCACCGCCGGGGTCAGCGCTTCGGCGATCCACGGCAGGTATTCCGGGCGACGCGGCATCACACCGACGTTGCTGTGATTGCCCTTGTCGCCGGAGCGCGCCACCGCCAGTTTTACCAGCGCTACGCTGGCGTCGGCGCGGCCCTGAGGTTTGGGCGTTTCGTGGGGCAGGGGAAGATCCTGACTGTCGAGTGTGGCCGAGGCGGGCAGGGCAAACGGGTGACGCTCGCCGTCGATGTCGATCTGCAAGCTGCAGGCGCTTTTGTCGATCAGGAACGAGAACAGCCGGATCAGCGGATAAACCGTCGGCCGTCCGCCGACGATGCCGGTCAGGCCCGGCGCCATGCCGGTGGCGGCCTGGGCGATTTCCCGGGAGAACAGGACCAGGGCCTGTTTGTTCGGGTGGCGCACGGCGAGTTTGATCACCACTTCGCGGCTGTCCCGGCGCTGGCCGTGGGGGCCGTAGGTGGCTTCGCTGCCGAGCAGTTCGATATGGGTTTCGGTGTAAGGCCCGAGGCCTTTCTGGCCGAGCATTTCCGAGGTCTTGTCGATGATCGCCTGACTGACGCGCCGGGCTTTTTCCACCGCATCGATACCGGCGATCAGGCAACTGGCGGTGCAACGGAAGCCGTCCGGGTATGTCGCGCTGACCTTGTATTTGTCGCTGGGTGGCAGGCCTTTCGCACCGTGGACCCGAACTGTGTTTTTGCCTTGTTGCTGGAGTTTGACCTGGCTGAAATCGCAGACCACATCGGGCAACAGATAGGCCTGCGGATCGCCGATTTCGTAGAGCATCTGTTCGCCGACGGTCAGCGGCGCGACCAGTCCGCCTGAGCCTTCGGGTTTGCTGACGATGAACTGGCCGTCGGTGCTGACTTCGACGATCGGGAAACCGATGTGTTCGTAATCCGGCACGTCGCGCCAATCGGTGAAATTGCCGCCGGTGCACTGCGCGCCGCATTCGATGATGTGCCCGGCCAATGCGGCCTGGGCGAGTTTGTCGTAGTCGTGCCACGACCAGCCGAATTCATGCACCAGCGCTGCGCTGACCACCGCGCTGTCGACCACGCGACCGGTGATGACGATGTCGGCGCCCAGACGCAGGGCTTCGACGATGCCCGGGGCGCCGAGGTAGGCGTTGGTCGACACGCACATCGGCGGCAGCGGGGCGCCGCTGAACATTTCCGTGATGCCTTGGGTGGCGAGTTGTTTGAATTGCGGTTGCAGGTCATCGCCCGACAGCACGGCGATTTTCAGCGCCACACCGGCCTTGTCGCAGGCCGCTTGCAGCGCGGCGGCGCAGGCCTGTGGATTGACCCCGCCGGCATTGCTGATGACGCGAATTTTCTGTACCGCCAGTTGTGGCAGCAGAGGCGTGAGGACTTCGATGAAATCGCCGGCAAACCCGGCCTGCGGGTCCTTCATGCGGGCGCCGGCCATGATCGACATGGTGATCTCGGCCAGGTAGTCGAACACCAGATAATCCAGCTGTCCTCCGGCCACAAGCTGCGCGGCGGCGGTCGAGGTGTCTCCCCAGAATGCGCTGGCGCATCCGATGCGAACCGTGGTGGGCATTTTCATCTCCGACTCAGCAACCTGTGACAGAAGTGTATCGAGGCTACCAAGCAAGCGCTTGGTTTGTAAACAGGCGAAATTATCTTCTGCCCAAGCGCTTGCTTGGTCGCGGCCGGCGGCTTAAATTGCCCGCGCAACCCTGCGGTTTCAGGGCGGCAGACGACTGAACGACTGTAGGAGAGAACGGGTGGACGAGCAAAAAGCCCTGAAGGTGATGCGCGAACTGGTCGACGAAGGCCAGTTGACCGACCCGGACAGCGCTCGCGGCAAATTGCTGCAAGTGGCGGCCCACCTGTTTCGCAACAAGGGCTACGAACGCACCACGGTGCGCGACCTGGCCGGCGCCGTGGGCATTCAGTCGGGCAGCATCTTTCATCACTTCAAGAGCAAGGATGAAATCCTGCGTGCAGTGATGGAAGAAACCATCCGCTACAACACCGCGCTGATGCGCGCGGCCCTGGCCGATGCGGCCAAGGTGCGCGAGCGGGTGCTGGCGCTGATCCGCTGCGAATTGCAGTCGATCATGGGCGGCAGCGGCGAAGCGATGGCGGTGCTGGTGTACGAATGGCGCTCGCTGTCCGAAGACGGTCAGGCCAGGGTGCTGGCGTTGCGTGACATCTATGAGGACATCTGGCTGCAAGTGCTGGGCGAAGCCAAAGAAGCGGGGTTCATTCGCGGCGATGTGTTCATTACCCGACGTTTTCTCACGGGCGCATTGTCCTGGACCACCACCTGGTTCCGCGCCGGCGGCAGTCTGAGCCTCGATCAACTGGCTGAAGAGGCGTTGATTCTGGTGCTCGAAGAGCGCTAATCGCTTTCTATCGGCCCGGGAAACTGGCTAACTGGGCGAAACCGCCTAGCTTGAATGCATGCAACGGTACTTTTTTCGGGGAGTGGGGTGTTTTGAAGTCTTTGCCAGATCGGACGGCCGCGGGGCTGATGCTCGCAGCGCTGGCTGCACTATGGGTATTGCCCGCTCAGGCGGTGCAAGTGGTTCGGGTGGGCGCGGCGCATTTTCCGCCTTATACCATTCGCCCGGAAAACGGCGCCGACACCGGTCTGCTGCCGGAACTGGTCGAGGCATTGAACCACTCGCAGAGCGACTATCGTTTCGAGCTTGTCCCCACCTCGATTCCGCGGCGGTTCGGCGATTTCAAGGAAGGTCGCACGGACATGGCGATCTTCGAGAACCCGGACTGGGGCTGGAAAGACATTCCCCACACCACGGTCGACATGGGGCTGGAAGACGCAGAGATTTTCGTCGCGCAGAAAGAACCCGGTCGCCAGCAGAATTACTTCGCCGATCTCAAGGGCAAACGGCTGGCACTGTACAGCGGCTATCACTACGAATTCGCCAACTTCAATGCCGACCCCAAGTACCTCGCTGAAACTTACAACGCGACACTGACCTACTCCCACGACAGCAACCTGTTGATGGTACTGCGCGGTCGGGCGGACATTGCACTGGTGACTCGCTCCTATCTGTTCGATTACCTGCTGCGCAACGAAAAAGTGCGTGACGAATTGCTGGTGTCGCAACGTATTGACCAGATCTACCACCATTACGCGATTCTAAGCCCGAAAGCGCCGATCACCGGCGAAGCATTCGGCAAACTGCTGCAAGGGCTGCGCGACAACGGCCAGATGCTGAAGATCTTCGATCCGTACAAGATTGCCGTGGTGCCTGTGCCTCGCCCATGACCTGCGGTTTTTCCCGCATGGCCTAAATTTCCCGCTTCGGCTCACGTCCCATCGTTGAACTGTCGACGATTATCGTGAGCCCGACCCATGTCCAATCTGAATGACCTGACTGCCCTGGCCTTGCCTTCGGGCAGTCAACTGATAGCCGATGCCACCGAAAGCCGTCTGAGCCTCAGCCTGGACGGGCAACCGCTGATTCGCCTGCGCCTCGATCGTGAAGAGCAGGGGCCGATCCAGATCGATGAACGTTATGCGCTGCCGCCAGGCCAGGCGCTGTGGGCGGCCTGTTATTGGCTGTTCGCCCGGGATCCGGCACGTCAGCAATTGATCTGGCAACTGGATCAGCCGCCGACCGAAGCCTTGCTCAGCGGCTTGCTAGTGAGCACCGACGTGGCGGGTGAATACCGCTGCGAGCGCACGTTGTTCTGGCAACTGCCGCAGCCTTGGTTGGGTACCTCATTGACCGGCAGCTACCCGCAGCAGATGGTCATCAGCAACGGCAAGCGCCATCCGCTGCGCCCGGTCAAACCGCGGGGTGAGGTCTATCGACGTTTCGATGCGCGCCTAGGTGCATGGATTTCCCTGCGAACGGTCGAGATCGAGCAGGATCTTGCGCGTTTCAATCGCTGGCAGAACAGTCCGCGAGTCGCCAGTTTCTGGCAGGAAGAGGGCAGCCTCGAACAGCATCGCGAGTACCTGAGCAAGCTCGACGCCGATCCGCACACTCTGACGCTGATCGGGTGTTTCGACGATCAGCCGTTCGCTTACTTCGAAGCCTACTGGGCCAAGGAAGATCGCATCGCGCCGTTCTACGATGCCGATGATTACGATCGTGGCATTCACATGCTGGTCGGTGAGGAAGACCATCGCGGCCCGCACAAAGTGGCGAGCTGGCTTTCGGCGCTGGTGCATTACCTGTTTCTGGATGATCCTCGTACGCAGCGCGTCGTCGCCGAGCCGCGTGCCGACAACGCGAAGATGATCGGCCACATGCACAATCAGTGCTTCCACTGCGAAAAGGAATTCGATTTCCCGCACAAGCGCGCGGCGCTGATGATCCTGGGGCGCGAGCGGTTCTTCGACCGGTGCACGCTGGTGTGACATTTTGCTGAAAACAAAAAAGATCGCAGCCCTTCGACGAAGGCTGCGATCTTTTTTTGGGCGGTGTGCTGTCAGCGACGGTTTGCCGACACTGCATCAGCGCGGCTGCCCGACACCTTGCGGCAGTGCACCAGCGCATCACGAATCATGAAGTTGACCAGGGTCGGCGAAACGCCGAGTTCCTTGGCGATGTCCTTTTGCGGCACACCGTGCAAACGGTACATCTCGAACGCATAGCGGGTGCGGACCGGCAGCTCGGTCAGCGCGTCGGCGATGTGTTCCAGGGTCGAGAAGTTGATGTGTGAGGTTTCCGGCGAAGCGCCCTGAATGACCACGTTCAACCCTTCCTCCTCGGGGCCGGCGTACTTCTGCTCCAGCGCCTGTTTGCGGTAGTGATCGATGGCCAGATTGCGCACGATCTGGAACAGATAACTCAGCTGGGCCTTGATCGACGACGTGATCGGCGGCGCCGACTGCAGTCGGAAGAACGCATCCTGCACCACATCTTCGGCGCGTGAACGGCAGCCGGTAATGCGGGCTGCAATCTTGACCAGAATCAGTCGATTGTCGACGAATGCCTGAAGTAGCGGTGAATCGCACCTGCTTGTGGATACTTGTTCCGTCATGGAAATCACCTTGCTGCCAATAGGTTAGTGGGACGCCTGGGGGACGGGGCCGTCCTACACATCGAGCGACAAATTATGTTGAATGATAATGATTGTCAATTGAGAAAGAGAACTAATGATCCATAACGGTGCGATCTGAGAACTGCGACACGCCGCCGCACTCGTCCATGCGCCCAGCCCCATTGGCGATCCAGCCTGCCGACTAATTATTTCAAGACGTCATCCGTTCTCATTGGTGAATGGATCCGGGTACGCAGCCCCGGACCTACCGCATTCCAATGCCTTGCACGGTCGGCGAAGACCGTGCCCCGCATGCCTCTCATGGGCGTGCCGCAGCCAACCCGATTCCACCAGCAAGCCGAATTCAGGCAGGAAACCTCATGACCGACGCGTTCGAACTCCCCAGCACCCTGGTCCAAGCCCTCCAGCAACGCGCGGCCCTGACGCCGGATCGGCTGGCCTTGCGCTTTCTCGCTGAAACCGAGGAACAGGCTGTGGTGCTCAGTTACCGCGAACTCGATCAGCGCGCCCGCACCATCGCTGCGGCGTTGCAGGCGGAGGCCGGATTTGGCGATCGCGCCGTGCTGCTGTTCCCGAGTGGCCCGGATTACGTCGCGGCGTTTTTCGGTTGCCTGTACGCGGGCGTGATCGCGGTGCCGGCCTATCCGCCGGAGTCGGCCAAACGTCACCATCAAGAGCGCCTGCTGTCGATCATTGCCGACGCCGAGCCGCGATTGCTGCTGACCAGCGCCGACCTGCGTGACGCCTTGCAGCAAATCGAAGGCGCGCCGCCGCTGCTGTGCGTCGACATCCTCGACAATGCGCTGGCCGAGCGTTGGGTCGAACCGACCTTGCCGCAAGACCACATCGCCTTTCTGCAATACACCTCCGGCTCAACCGCGCTGCCCAAAGGCGTGCAGGTCAGCCACGGCAACCTGGTGGCCAATGAGCTGTTGATCCGCCACGGTTTCGGCATCGACGTGAACCCCGACGACGTAATCGTCAGCTGGCTGCCGCTGTACCACGACATGGGGCTGATCGGCGGTCTGCTGCAACCAATCTTCAGCGGCGTGCCGTGCATCCTGATGTCGCCGGCGTACTTCCTCGGCCGGCCATTGCGCTGGCTCGAAGCGATCAGCCAATACGGCGGCACCATCAGCGGCGGGCCGGATTTTGCGTATCGACTGTGCAGCGAGCGGGTCAGCGAGTCAGCGCTGGAGCGTCTCGACCTGAGCCGCTGGCGCGTGGCCTATTCCGGCTCCGAGCCGATCCGTCTCGACACCCTCGAACGCTTCGCCGAAAAATTCACCCCGTGCGGTTTCAGCGAAAGCAGCTTCATGGCGTCCTACGGTCTGGCGGAAGCGACCCTGTTCGTCGCCGGCACACCGCGCGGCACCGGCATTCCTGCGCTGCACGTGGACGATCAAGCCCTGGCACAGAACCGTGCCGAAGCGGGCGAGGGCAGCCCGATCATGAGTTGCGGCATCAGTCAGCCCGATCATGCGGTGCTGATCGTCGAGCCGGGCAGCCTCGAAGAACTGGCCGACAACGCCGTCGGTGAAGTCTGGGCCACCGGCCCGAGCATCGCCCTCGGCTACTGGCGCAATCCGGAGGCGACTGCCAAGACTTTCGTCCAGCACGCCGGCCAGACCTGGCTGCGCACCGGTGACCTGGGCTTCATCCGCGACGGCGAACTGTTCATCACCGGTCGCCTGAAAGACATGCTGATCGTGCGCGGTCACAACCTCTATCCGCAGGACATCGAGAAAACAGTCGAGAACGAAGTGGAGGTGGTGCGCAAGGGCCGTGTCGCCGCGTTCGCGGTCAATCAGAACGGCGAAGAAGGTATTGGCATCGCGGCGGAAATCAGCCGCAGCGTGCAGAAGATTCTGCCGCCCGAAGCGCTGATCAAAGCCATCCGCCAAGCTGTGGCCGAGGCCTATCAGGAAGCACCGAGCGTGGTGGTGCTGCTCAATCCGGGCGCATTGCCGAAGACTTCCAGCGGCAAGCTGCAACGTTCGGCCTGCCGCAATCGTCTGGCTGACGGCAGCCTCGACAGCTACGCGGTGTTCCCGTCGGCCACAGCTGAAACCAGCGAGTCGACCGCGTCTGCCTCCGAGCTGGAAGCGCTGATTGGCAAAATCTGGGCCGAGCAACTCAACGTCAAACAGGTCAACGCCGACGATCACTTCTTCCTGCTCGGCGGCAACTCGATTGCCGCGACTCAGGTGATCGCCAAGGTCCGTGAAGAGCTGGGCCTGGAGCTGAACCTGCGTCTGCTGTTCGAAGCGCCGACCCTGTCCGCGTTCGCCGCAGCCGTGGCGCAACAGCAACAGGACGGCGGCAGCGCCCAAGGCGAAATCACCGCACTGTCGCGCACCGAAGCACTGCCGCAATCGCTGGCGCAAAACCGTCTGTGGATCACCTGGCAACTCGATCCGCACAGCAGCGCCTACAACATTCCCGGTGCTTTGCGTCTGCGCGGCGAACTGGACGAAGACGCCCTGCGCGCCAGTTTCCAGCAACTGATCGAACGCCACGAATCCCTGCGGACGCGCTTCTTCGAACGCGACGGCGTGGCCCTGCAACAGGTCGAAGCGGCGGGTGAATTCAACCTGCAACTGATCGACATCAGCGACCTGCCGGCCAGCGAGCGTGAAGCCCGCGCACAACAGATCCGCGAAGACGAAGCCCGCACCCAGTTCGATCTGGAGAAAGGCCCGTTGCTGTGGGTGACGCTGGTTCGCCTTGACGACGAAGATCACCAACTGCTGGTGACGATGCACCACATCATCGCCGACGGCTGGTCGCTGAATGTGTTGATCGACGAGTTCTCGCGCCTGTATGCCGCCGCGTCCCAAGGCCAGCGTGCCGAACTCGCGCCGCTGCCCACCCAATACGCCGACTACGGCAGCTGGCAGCGCCAGTGGCTGGCGCAAGGCGAGGGCGAGCGACAACTGGCGTACTGGAAATCCCAGTTGGGTGATGAGCATCCGACGCTGGAACTGGCGACTGACCATCCGCGTTCTGCCAAGCAAAAGCACAGCGCCGCACGCCACAGCGTTCGTCTGGGAATCAGCCTCAGCGACGCCATTCGCCAGACTGCCCAAACCCATCAATCCACACCGTTCATGCTGCTGCTCTCTGCGTTCCAGAGCCTGCTGCACCGCTACAGCGGCCAGCGCGACATTCGCATCGGTGTGCCCAACGCCAACCGTCCGCGTCTGGAAACCCAGGGCCTGATCGGCTTCTTCATCAACACCCAAGTGCTGCGCGCCGACGTCGATTCGCGTCTGCCGTTCACCGAACTGCTGGCGCAAACCCGCCAGGCTGCGCTCGGTGCCCAGGCCAATCAGGACCTGCCGTTCGAACAACTGCTCGAAGCCTTCCCGCAGGCCCGCGAACAAGGTCTGTTCCAGGTCATGTTCAACCATCAGCAACGCGACTTGAGCGCGCTCAAGCGTCTGCCAGGCCTGCTCGCCGAAGAACTGCCGTGGCACAGCCGCGAGGCCAAGTTCGATCTGCAACTGCACAGCGAAGAAGACCGCAATGGTCGCCTGACGCTGTCGTTCGACTACGCCGATGAGTTGTTCGATGCTGCGACCATCGAGCGTCTGGCCGAGCATTTCAGCAACCTGTTGCGGGCTGTCTGCGAACGTCCGGAGCAGGCCATCGGTGACCTGCCGCTGCTGACCGCCACCGAACACACTCAGCAAAACGCGTGGAGCATCGCCCCGTGCAACCCGGCGCAGCAATGGTTGCCGGAATTGCTGAATGAACAAGCACGACAGACGCCTGATCGCACCGCGCTGGTATGGGACGGCGGTAGTCTCGACTTCGCCGAACTGCACGCCCAGGCCAACCGTCTGGCCCATTACCTGCGCGACAAAGGCGTCGGTCCGGACGTGTGCGTGGCCATTGCCGCCGAGCGTTCGCCGCAACTGCTGATCGGCCTGCTGGCGATCATCAAGGCCGGCGGCGCCTACGTGCCGCTGGACCCGGATTACCCGGCCGATCGCCTGGCCTACATGCTCAGCGACAGCGGTGTCGAATTGCTCCTGACCCAGACTGCATTGCTCGACCGCTTGCCGGCCAGCGAAGGCGTCAGTGTCATCGCCATGGACACCCTGCACCTGGAGAACTGGCCGAGCCAGACACCGGGCCTGCACCTGCACGGCGATAATCTCGCCTATGTGATTTACACCTCCGGTTCCACCGGCCAGCCGAAAGGCGTGGGCAACACTCACGCGGCGCTGGCTGAACGTCTGCAATGGATGCAGGACACCTATCGCCTGAACGACACCGATGTGCTGATGCAAAAGGCGCCGATCAGTTTCGACGTGTCGGTGTGGGAATGCTTCTGGCCGCTGATCACTGGCGCGCGCCTGCTGATCGCCGGCCCCGGTGAGCACCGTGATCCGCATCGCATCGCGCAGCTTGTTCAAGCATATGGCGTGACCACGTTGCACTTCGTGCCGCCGCTGCTTTCGCTGTTCATCGACGAGCCGTTGAGCGCCGAGTGCACCAGCCTGCGTCGCGTGTTCTCCGGCGGTGAAGCGCTGCCGGCGGAACTGCGCAATCGCGTTTTGGCGCAACTGCCGGCGGTGCAACTGCACAACCGTTATGGCCCGACCGAAACCGCGATCAACGTCACCCACTGGCATTGCAGCGTGGCCGACGGCGAGCGTTCGCCGATTGGTCGTCCGCTGGGCAACGTGGTCTGCCGCGTGCTCGACAGCGATCTCAATCCAGTGCCGGCCGGTGTGCCGGGTGAGCTGTGCATCAGCGGCATCGGCCTGGCCCGTGGTTACCTCGGTCGCCCGGCGCTGACCGCCGAACGTTTTGTGGTCGATCCGCTGGGCGAGCAGGGCGCACGTCTGTACCGCACCGGTGACCGTGCACGCTGGACCCACGATGGCGTGATCGAATACCTCGGCCGTCTCGATCAGCAGGTCAAACTGCGCGGCTTCCGCGTCGAGCCGGAAGAGATCGAAGCGCGTCTGCTGGCTCAGGACGGCGTCGCTCAGGCCGCCGTGCTGGTGCGCGAAACCGTCGCCGGCCCGCAACTGATCGGCTACTTCACCGCCACCGACACCAAGGAAGATCAGGACGCGCAAACCGCTCGCCTGAAAACCGCACTGGCTGCCGAACTGCCGGAATACATGGTCCCGGCACAACTGATGCGTCTGGACGCCATGCCCCTGAGCCCGAGCGGCAAACTCGACCGCCGCGCCTTGCCCGAGCCGCAGTGGCAGGTGCGTGAACACGTCGAGCCTGTGACCGAGCTGGAACAACAGATCGCAGCCATCTGGCGCGAAGTGCTGGGCCTGAAACAGGTCGGCCTGCGCGACGACTTTTTCGCTCTTGGTGGTCACTCGCTGCTGGCCACGCAAATCATCTCCCGCACCCGTCAGGCCTGCGACGTGGAGCTGCCGCTACGTGCCTTGTTTGAACACAGCGAACTGGGTGATTTCGCCGAGCAGATCCGCCAGATCCAGGCCAGCGGCCGCACCAACAAACAGCCACCGATCGACAAGGTCGACCGCAGTCAACCGGTGCCGCTGTCCTATTCCCAGCAACGCATGTGGTTCCTCTGGCAGATGGAGCCGGATAGCCCGGCGTACAACGTCGGCGGCATGGCGCGCCTGCGGGGCGTGCTGGATGTCGGGCGTTTCGAGTCGGCGCTGCAAGCGCTGATCCTGCGCCACGAAACCCTGCGCACCACGTTCCCGAGCATCGATGGCGTGGCCCGTCAGCAGGTGCATGCCGAGACCGGCGTGCGCATGGACTGGAAGGATTTCTCAAAACTCGCCGCCGACGTGCGCGAGCAAAAAGTCCAGCAACTGGCTGACGACGAAGCGCATCTGCCGTTCGATCTGGAAACCGGCCCGCTGCTGCGCGCCTGCCTGGTCAAGACCGCCGAGCACGAGCATTACTTCGTCCTGACCCTGCACCACATCGTCACCGAAGGCTGGGCGATGGACATCTTCGCCCGGGAACTCAGCGCGCTGTACGAAGCGTTTGTCGATGATCGCGATTCACCGCTGGAACCGTTGCCGGTGCAGTACCTCGACTACAGTGTGTGGCAGCGCAACTGGCTGGAGTCCGGCGAGCGTCAGCGTCAGCTCGACTACTGGACCGCGCAACTGGGGCGCGAACATCCGCTGCTGGAATTGCCGGGCGACCGTCCGCGTCCGCCGGTGCAAAGCCACCAGGGCGAGTTGTTCCGTTTCGACCTGAGCTATGACCTTGCCGCACGGGTCCGGGCGTTCAACGCGCAGAACGGTCTGACCCTGTTCATGACCATGACCGCTGCCCTCGCGACCTTGCTTTACCGCTACAGCGGCCAGACCGATCTGCGCATCGGCGCGCCGGTGGCCAACCGTATCCGTCCGGAAAGCGAAGGCTTGATCGGTGCGTTCCTCAACACTCAAGTGCTGCGTTGCCAGCTCGACGGCCAGATGTCGGTCGGCGAGTTGTTCGAGCAAGTGCGTCACACCGTGATCGAAGGCCAGTCCCATCAGGACCTGCCGTTCGATCATCTGGTTGAAGCGTTGCAGCCACCGCGCAGCGCCGCGTACAACCCGCTGTTCCAGGTGATGTGCAACGTGCAGCGCTGGGAATTCCAGCAGAGCCGCATGCTCGCCGGCATGACTGTCGAGTACCTGGCCAACGATGCGCGGGCGACCAAATTCGACCTCAACCTGGAAGTCACCGACCTCGACCATCGCCTCGGTTGCTGCCTGACTTACAGCACCGACCTGTTTGACGAGCCGACCATCGCTCGCATGGCCAAGCACTGGCGCAATCTGCTGGAAGCGTTGATCGCCGACCCACAGCAACGCCTCAGCGAACTGCCGCTGCTCGACGCCCCGGAGCAACAACAATTGCTCGACAGCCTCGGCGTCGAGCCGGGCGAGCATCGTCTCGACCAATGCATCCACCACCTTTTCGCCGAACAGGCGCTGGCGCGCAAGGACGCACCGGCCCTGACCTTCGCCGGGCAGACACTGAGCTACGCCGAGCTCGACGCCCGTGCCAATCGTCTGGCCTGGGCGCTGCGCGAGCGCGGTGTCGGTCCGCAAGTGCGGGTCGGTCTGGCGCTGGAGCGTTCGCTGGAAATGGTCGTCGGCCTGCTGGCGATCCTCAAGGCCGGCGGCGCCTATGTGCCGCTGGACCCGGAATACCCGCTCGACCGTCTGCATTACATGATCGAAGACAGCCGCGTCGGCCTGCTGCTCAGCGACCGCGCGATGTTCAAGGCCCTCGGCGAATTGCCGTCGAACGTGGCGCGCTGGTGCCTGGAAGACGACAGCGTGGCGCTGGCCGATTACCCGGCCACCGAACTTCCGTTCATCAGCCTGCCGCAGCATCAGGCGTACCTGATCTACACCTCGGGTTCCACCGGCAAGCCGAAAGGCGTGGTGGTGTCCCACGGCGAAATCGCCATGCACTGCCAGGCGGTGATCGAGCGCTTCGGCATGCGTCCGGACGACTGCGAACTGCACTTCTATTCGATCAACTTCGACGCCGCCACCGAGCGCCTGTTGGTACCGCTGCTCAGCGGCGCGCAGGTGGTGCTGCGTGCGCAAGGTCAGTGGGACGCGGAAGAAATCTGCGGCCTGATTCGCGAACATCGGATCAATATTCTCGGTTTCACCCCGAGCTACGGCAGCCAGTTGGCGCAGTTCCTCGCCACGCAAAACGACATCCTGCCAGTGCGCATGATCATCACCGGTGGCGAAGCGCTGACCGGCGAGCACCTGCAGCGGATTCGTGCAGCGTTCAAGCCGACCCTGTTCTTCAACGCCTATGGCCCGACCGAAACCGTGGTCATGCCGCTGGCCAGTCTGGCGCCGGAAGTGTTGGAAGAGGGCGCCGGCAGCGTGCCGATCGGCAGCGTGATCGGTGATCGCGTGGCCTACATTCTCGATGCCGACCTGGCACTGGTGCCGCAAGGTGCGACGGGTGAATTGTTCGTCGGTGGTGCCGGTCTGGCCCAGGGTTATCACGACCGCGCCGGCATCAGCGCCGAGCGTTTTGTCGCTGACCCGTTTGCCGCCGATGGCGGGCGCATGTACCGCACCGGTGACCTGGTGCGCCAGCGTGCCGACGGTCTGGTGGAGTATCTGGGACGGATCGACCATCAGGTGAAAATCCGTGGCTTCCGTATCGAACTGGGCGAGATCGAAACCCGCTTGCTCGATCACGATTCGATTCGTGAAGCGGTGGTGCTGGCGCTGGATGCGCCGAGCGGCAAACAACTGGTCGGCTATCTCGTGACCGAGGTCGCTTCGCGAAGCGAAGCCGAGCAGGCTGCACTGCGTGAAGCCCTCAAGGCACACCTGAAGACGCAACTGCCGGATTACATGGTGCCGACCCATCTGATCCTGCTGGCGAGCATGCCGCTGACCGCCAACGGCAAGCTCGACCGCCGCGCCTTGCCGGCACCGGATCCGGAGCTCAATCGTCAGGATTACGTGGCGCCAAGCAACGAGCTGGAGCAGACCCTGGCGCAGATCTGGTGCGAAGTGCTCAACGTCGAGCAGGTCGGTCTGAACGACAACTTCTTCGAGCTGGGCGGTGACTCGATCCTGTCGATTCAAGTGGTCAGCCGGGCGCGTCAGCAAGGCATTCATTTCAGCCCGCGTGATCTGTTCCAGCACCAGACCGTGCAGACCCTGGCCGCTGTTGCCAGCCGCAGTGAAACCGTGACCGCCGAGCAAGGTCTGGTGTCCGGCGAATCGCGTCTGACCCCGATCCAGCACTGGTTCTTCGACACCGAGATTCCCGAGCGTCAGCACTGGAACCAGGCGTTGCTGCTGGAGCCGACTGTTGTGCTTGAACCGCATCGTCTGGAACAGGCGTTGCTGGCCGTGATCGAGCAGCATGACGCCCTGCGTCTGCGCTTCACCGAGGCCAACGGCACATGGCAAGTAACCCATCAACCGGTCACCGATGCCGCCGTGCTGTGGCAGGTTCGCGTGCAGTCGATGGACAAATGCGCGGCTCTGTTCGCCGACGCCCAGCGCAGTCTCGACCTTGCCCAAGGCCCACTGCTGCGTGCGGTGCTGGTGGATGGACCGGACGGTCAGCAACGGCTGTTCATCGCGATTCATCACCTGGTGGTCGACGGTGTGTCGTGGCGCGTTCTGCTCGATGATTTGCAAACCGTGTATCGCCAACTGGACGCCGATCAGTCGGTGAAACTGCCGGCCAAAACCAGCGCCTTCAAGGACTGGGCGGCGCGCTTGCAGGCTTATGCCGGCAGCGAATCCCTGCGTGAAGAATTGAGCTGGTGGCAGGCGCAACTGGCCGGTCCGACTGCCGATTTGCCGTGCGAGCGTCCTGAGGGCGGTCACGAGAATCGTCACGCGCAAACCGTCAGCGCGCGTCTGGATGCAGAAAAAACCAAACAACTGCTGCAACAGGCACCGAGCGCCTATCGCACGCAGGTCAACGACCTGTTGCTGACCGCACTGGCCCGCGTGCTATGCCGCTGGAGCGGCCAGCCGTCGGCACTGATTCAACTGGAAGGCCATGGCCGCGAAACCCTGTTCGACGAGATCGACCTGACCCGCACCGTCGGCTGGTTCACCAGCGCTTATCCGCTGCGTCTGACCCCGCATAACATCGAAGAAGCCGCCGGGCAGGGCGCTTCGATCAAGGCGATCAAGGAGCAACTGCGTGCCGTGCCGCACAAAGGCCTGGGTTATGGCGTGCTGCGTTATCTGGCCGATGACGCCAGCCGCGCAAGCATGGCGGCATTGCCGAACGCGCCGATCACCTTCAACTACCTCGGCCAGTTCGACCAGAGTTTCGGCAGCGATGCGCTGTTCCGTCCGCTGGATGAATCGGTCGGCGCGGCCCATGATCCGCATGCACCATTGCCGAACGAGTTGAGCGTCGACAGTCAGGTGTACGGCGGGGAACTGCTGTTGCGCTGGACCTTCAGCGCCGAACGCTACGACGCGCAGACCATCAACGAGCTGGCCGATGCCTACGTCGGCGAGTTGCAGAGCCTGATCGAACATTGCCTGCAAGACGAAGCCGGTGGTCTGACGCCGTCGGACTTCCCGCTGGCGAAACTGACCCAGGCGCAACTCGACGCACTGCCGGTGCCGGCGGCGCACATCGAAGACGTGTACCCGCTGACGCCGATGCAGGAGGGCATGCTGCTGCACACCTTGCTCGAACCGGGCACCGGTCTGTACTACATGCAGGATCGCTACCGCATCAATAGCGAACTTGATCCCGAGCGCTTCGCCCAGGCGTGGCAGGCTGTGGTCGCCCGTCATGAAGCGTTGCGTGCGTCGTTCTGCTGGAACGTCGGCGAAGACATGCTGCAAGTGATTCATACGCCGGGTCGCACGCCGATCGAATATCTGGACTGGAGCGCCATCGCAGATGCCGAGCAGGAGCCGAAGCTGCAAGCGCTGCTCAAGACCGAGCGCGAGGCCGGGTTCGATCTGCTCAATCAGGCACCGTTCCACCTGCGCCTGATCAAGGTCGGCGCGGCGCGTTACTGGTTCATGATGAGCAACCACCACATCCTGATCGATGCCTGGTGCCGCTCGCTGCTGATGAACGATTTCTTCGAGATCTACACCGCTCTCGGTGAAGGTCGCGAAGCACAATTGGCGGTGCCACCGCGCTACCGCGATTACATCGGCTGGCTGCAACGCCAGAGCCTGGCCGAGGCGCGTCAGTGGTGGCAGCAGAACCTGCAAGGGTTCGAGCGCACCACGCCGATCCCGAGCGACCGTCCGTTCCTGCGTGAACACGCCGGCGAAAGCGGCGGCATGATCGTCGGCGACCGCCACACCCGACTGAATGTCGAGGATGGTGCCCGTCTGCGTGAGCTGGCCCAGGCCCATCAACTGACCATCAACACCTTCGCCCAGGCGGCGTGGGCGCTGGTGCTGCGCCGCCTGAGCGGTGATCGCGACGTGTTGTTCGGCGTGACCGTGGCCGGGCGCCCGGTGGAAATGCCGGAGATGCAACGCACCGTCGGCCTGTTCATCAACAGCATCGCGCTGCGGGTGCAGATCCCGGCGGACGATCAGCGTGCCAGCGTGCGTCAGTGGCTGAGCGGTCTGCTCGACAGCAACATGCAACTGCGCGAGTACGAATACCTGCCGCTGGTGAACATCCAGGAACAAAGCGAACTGCCGAAAGGCCAGCCGCTGTTCGACAGCCTGTTCGTGTTCGAAAACGCCCCGGTGGAAGTCTCGGTGCTGGACCGTGCGCAGAGCCTCAACGCGACGTCGGATTCGGGCCGTACTCACACCAACTTCCCGCTGACTGCTGTTTGCTACCCCGGCGACGACCTCGGTCTGCACCTGTCCTACGACCAGCGTTATTTCGACGAGTCGACCATCGAACGCATGCTCGGTGAGTTCAAGCGTCTACTGCTGGCATTGGTCGACGGCTTTCATGGCGACATGGCTGACCTGCCGCTGCTGGGCCATGAGGAACAGGATTTCCTGCTCCACGGTTGCAACCAGAGTGAGCACGACTATCCGCTGGAGCAGAGCTACGTCGAACTGTTCGAAGCGCAGGTTGTGCAACATCCGCAACGCATTGTCGCCAGTTGTCTCGATCAACAGTTGAGCTACGAGCAACTGAACGTCAACGCAAACCGACTCGGCCATGCACTGGTCGCGGCCGGGGTGCAGAGGGATCAACCGGTGGCGCTGCTGGGCGAGCGCAATCTGGATCTGCTGGGCATGATCATCGGCAGCTTCAAGGCCGGTGCCGGTTACCTGCCGCTGGATCCGGGCCTGCCGAGCCAGCGTCTGCAACGCATCATTGAGCTCAGCCGCACGCCAGTGCTGGTTTGCACCGAGGCTTGTCTTGAGCAGGCGAAGGCTTTGCTGGATGAGTTCAGCTGCGCCAACCGTCCACGCCTGCTGGTGTGGGAAGAGGTTCAGGCGGGCGCGGTGTCGTTGGCGAATCCGGGCATCTTCAGCGGCCCGGACAACCTGGCCTACGTGATCTACACCTCGGGTTCCACCGGGTTGCCGAAAGGCGTGATGGTCGAGCAGCGCGGCATGCTCAACAACCAGTTGAGCAAGGTGCCTTACTTGAACCTGAGCGACGCCGATGTGATCGCCCAGACCGCGTCGCAAAGCTTCGACATTTCGGTCTGGCAGTTCCTCGCTGCGCCGTTGTTCGGTGCGCGGGTGGACATCGTGCCGAACACCATCGCCCACGATCCGCAAGGTTTGCTGGTGCATGTGCAACAGCAGGGCATCACTGTGCTGGAAAGTGTGCCGTCGCTGATTCAGGGCATGCTGGCTTCGGATCGTTTGAGCCTTGATGGTCTGCGCTGGATGCTGCCGACCGGTGAAGCGATGCCGCCGGAGCTGGCGCACCAATGGCTGCTGCGTTATCCGGAGATCGGTCTGGTCAACGCCTATGGCCCGGCGGAATGCTCGGACGACGTGGCGTTCTTCCGCGTCGACATGGCTTCGACTCGCGGCAGTTATCTGCCGATCGGTACGCCGACCGACAACAACTTGCTGTACCTGCTCGATGGCGCACTGGATCTGGTGCCGCTGGGTGCGGTGGGCGAGTTGTGCGTGGCGGGCACCGGTGTCGGTCGCGGTTATGTCAGTGATCCATTGCGCACCGCACCGGTGTTCGTGCCGAATCCGTTCGGTGCGCCGGGCGAGCGTCTGTACCGCACCGGTGACCTGGCGCGCCGCCGCAGTGACGGCGTGCTGGAATACGTCGGCCGGGTCGACCATCAGGTGAAGATTCGCGGTTACCGGATCGAGCTGGGTGAAATCGAAGCGCGTTTGCATGAACAACCGGAAGTCCGCGATGGCGCGGTCGGTGTGCAGGAAGGGGTGAATGGCAAGCATCTGGTCGGCTACCTTGTCGCCGCAGATTCCGCACTGAACCCTAGTGAACGACTGGAACGAATCAAGCAGCGCCTGCGCGCCGAACTGCCGGAATACATGGTGCCGCTGCATTGGTTGTGGCTCGACCGTCTGCCGCTCAATGCCAACGGCAAACTCGACCGCAAGGCCTTGCCGGCGCTGGAAATCGGCCAGTTGCAGAGCCAGGATTACCTGGCGCCGCGCAGCGAACTGGAGCAAACCCTGGCCGATATCTGGGCCGAGGTGCTGAAGGTCGAGAAAGTCGGCGTACGCGACAACTTCTTCGAACTCGGCGGCCACTCGCTGCTTGCCACACAGATCGCCTCGCGGGTGCAGAAAGCCCTGCAACGGGATGTGCCGCTGCGGGCCATGTTCGAGTGCAGCACGGTGGAGGAACTGGCCGAATACATTGAAGGGCTGGCGGCCAGTGACATTACCGAGGAGAAGGTGGATCGGTTGAATGATCTGATGGCGGAGCTGGAGGGGCTGTAATCTTTAGTGCCTGTGCTGGCCTCATCGCTGGCAAGCCAGCTCCCACAGGTCCTGCGGCGGACACTTGATATTTGCACGCTGCAAACCCTGTGGGAGCTGGTTTGCCAGCGATGGCGTCAGTTCGTTCAACACAATTCAACCTGTACATTCGCGTACATTTCCAGGGTTGACGATCGAGAACCGGCAGCTCAGTCTGCCGGTTCTCTTTTTTACCGTGCAGGTGAATCGATGGCTTTCTTCGAGGTTGACGGACAAGCGCTTCACTACATTGATCAAGGCACAGGCCCGGCGGTGCTGCTGGCCGGCAGCTACCTGTGGGACCAAGCCATGTGGGCACCGCAGATTGCCGCGTTGTCGCCGCACTATCGGGTGATTGCGCTGGATCTGTGGGGCCATGGTGAATCCGGGCGTTTGCCTGAAGGCACCACATCGCTGGATGACATTGCACGCCAGGCACTTGCCTTGCTCGACCATCTGGAGATCGACCGGGTAACGCTGGTCGGGCTGTCGGTCGGCGGCATGTGGGGTGTGCGTCTCGCGTTGTCGGCACCGCAGCGGCTCAACGGTCTGGTGCTGATGGACACCTATGTCGGTGTAGAGCCGGAGCCGACCCGCCAGTATTACTTCTCGCTGTTCAAACAGATCGAGGAAAGCGGCGGCATCTCCGAGCAACTGCTCGATATCGTGGTGCCGATCTTCTTCCGTCCGGGCATCGACCGGGATTCGGCGCTGTATCAGGATTTCCGCGCAAAACTGGCCGGCTATTCAGCTGAACGCCTGCGCGAGAGCATCGTGCCGATGGGGCGCATCACCTTTGGCCGTGATGATCTGTTGCCGCGTCTGGGCGAATTGAATGCGGCTACCACGCTGGTGGTTTGCGGCGATCAGGACAAACCACGCCCGCCGTCGGAAGCACGGGAAATGGCTGAGTTGATTGGCTGCCCGTGTGTGCTGGTGCCGGAGGCGGGGCATATCTCCAATCTGGAGAATCCGGAGTTCGTGACGGAGGTGTTGTTCAGTTTTTTGAGTGAGTGCAATCGAAATACGCTGTAATTGCGCATGGAATTTCATTTAAGGGACTGGCGTGAAGCAATTCTTCTGGCGCGATCTTGAAGATCTGCAAGGACAATGGGGTGGGTTGAGCATCGAGATCAGCGGCCCCCCTCAGGGCAAACCACAACTGCATCTGCGGACGGGCAACAATGCTCGCCTGAAACTGATGTTCAACGAGACCCCTTTGCTTTGGGGAACGATAGCGACTTCGTATTACGGTGCCTGGCTGGTACGCAACCCGTTGCCGAAGCAATGGGAGTCGCCACTCGTTCCGGCCATCGACTCGGCGCAAGTCGAACATCACCGTCATTTGCCCGCCGGGCAGCGAATGAAAGCCTGGAGCCGGTACTTCATCAACCAATTGATGGAGCATCAGACGGGCTTTCTTTATCCCGGACACTGGGTGGCTCGGCCCATGATGCCTGTGGCCGTGCGAAAACAACCTGGCGACGGTCTGAGCAACTGGTATTTCACGACTGAGCAAGAGATGACAAGTCATTTACCGAGATGGTCAGCTCGTGGTGACGGCATTCTCGACAATCTTCAGCCACGACCGGTGGAGTGGCTCGACTGGGATTTGGGTAATCTGATCGGTCTGCACACGGTCGATCCATATGCAGGGCGTATGAAGTGGTGGCGCAAGAAGGCGAGAGAGGACAGCCTGCCTCCTGTCTTGCTGTGGTATGTCGGCGCGTTGTGTTCTTACGTGATTATCGACGGTCACTATCGATTGCAGGCCGCGCTGGCTGAAAGCGACAAACCGACGTTTATCGTTTTGAGTTCAACTGAAACCTACCCCCTCACACCCAATCCCGACACTCAACAGCGGGTGTTCAATTCCCTGATGCTGCAAAGCGAAAGGAATCCGGAATTTGATGTACAAACCTTGAACCAGGCGCTGATCAACAACTTCGATGATCGTCCCTGTCATTCGGCAAAAACCCATGCCTGGGCCGGCATTGTATCGGACACGGAGTGGTCGCAAGAGGTGACGCAGTTTTTGCTCGAGCGCGAAGCGACAGCTGAGCTGGACGACATCCTGGACCGGTGTCAGCCGCGTGAGTGGTGATGGCTCCGGCGTGTTTGCCGGAGCCGCCAATCGTTACATCGGCCCGAGAATCTTCGCCAGTTTGTCCGGCGTCGGCGCGCCTTGCTGTTGTTGCAGCTCACCCTTGTCGTCCATGTAGAAGATCGCCGGGGTGGCCTGCAATTCCAGGTCTTCCATCAACTGCATGTTCGCTGCGAGTTTGGTCTGCACGGCGGCCGGAATATCCTTCATGGCCTTGAGCGTGCTGGACTTGCCGGCTTTCTCGTGATCGTCCAGGGCCTTGGCCGGGTCCTTGGCCGCCAGCAGCGCAGCGGATTTGGCCGGGCTGTCTTCGCGGATGATGCCGACCATGATGTGCCGCAACTGCACCTTGCCGGCCTTGACCCAGGGGCGGGCCTGTTCCCAGAACATGTTGCAGTACTGGCAGTTCGGGTCGCTGAACAGGTACACAGTACGCGGTGCGTCCTTTTTGCCGTCCTGAATCCAGTTGCTCGCCTCGAACTTGGCCCAGACTTCCTTGGCCATCGGTGCGTACACCAGTTTTTGCAGCGGCGCGCTGCTCAGGTCGTTGCCGTCGGCGTCGTACAGGTTGCCCAGCAACACATGCTTGCCGTCCGGCGTCAGGTACAGGGCCATGCCACGGTTCTGGTATTGCGCGGCGTAACCGCGCAGTCCGTCGGGGGCGTCGAACTGGCCGACGATTTTCGCGCCCTTGGCTTCGATTTTCTTGATCGCTTCAGGCAATTCTTCAGCGGCCTGCACCGACGGCAAGTGCAGCAGGGCGGCGCCCAGAGACAGCGTCAGCAGGTAGCGGAGGCGGGGCATGGCAGTTTCCTTGCAGAGGTGGCCGGTGCGGCGTTCGTAGTCGGATTCGGGATGTCGAAGTTTTCCAGGGCCCGGGCCAGACTGGCGTTCGACAACTCGCCCAGATGGCTGGTCAGCAATTGGCCGTCAGGGCTATAGAACAGCGTAGTCGGCAATGCCATGGAACCCACGGCCTGACCCAGATGCCCGCTGCGGTCGAACAGTACATTGTTCAGGCTCAGGCCCTGGGTTTCGAGAAAAGTGGCGACGCTTTGCATGCTTTCGGCCTGGTTGACGAACAGGAACGTCAGGTCCGGGCGTTGCTGCTGGGCGTTTTCCAATACGGGCATTTCCCGGCGACATGGCGGGCACCAGGTGGCCCACAGGTTGATCACCAGCGGGCCGCCCTGATAGTCGGCGAGTTTCACGGTTTCACCGGCGGCGTTGCGCAGGGTGATATCCGGCAGGCGCGTGCCTTGTTCATAGATGTTCAGCGACAGGGTCGCCAGCACCCAGAACGCCACACCGCTGATCACGCCAAAACCCAGCGGTCGACGCAAACCCGGCCGGCGCCAGCCGCGATACAGCGCCGCCAGCACCAGCACGATCACCCCCGGCCAGGCGAGAAAGCCGCCATCGCGCAGGTCGATGATCTGCCACGGATCGTTGCGATAGTGACCCCAGTACACGGCGACGAAGGCGATGCGTGCCGCGAGCATGCCCAGCAGGAACAGGCTGAACAGTGCCGACTCGGGGTTATCGCCACCGCGCTTGGCCACCCGCCAGCCGACGAAGGTCGCCAGCGCCAGGGCGCTGATCAGCAGCAGGTGGTTGAGCGCAATGGCAAAGGTGCCGAGGGTGAAGGTCAGCATTAACGGGCATCTCGGGTGGTGGTCCAGCGTTGCAGGAAGGTGTCGGCATCGACCTCGCCGGTGATGCGCTGGCTGCGGCGCTCTTCACCGTCGGTGCCGATCCACACAAAACTCGGTGGCCCTGGCACCTTGTAGCGGCCGAGCAGCTCGCGGCTGGCGGCGTTTTCATCGGTGACGTCGAGTCGCAGCAGACGTACATCGCTCAGGGCCTGCATCACCCGCGCCTGGCCAAACACCTTTTTCTCCATGACTTTGCACGACGTGCACCAGTCGGCGTAGTAATCGAGCAACACCCACTGACCCTGAGCCTTGGCGGTGTCGAGTTCGCGTTGCAGGGCCGCTGGATCCTTGATCGTAATGAACGCTTCATGACCGTTCGGTGCAGCAGTGCCGGTGCGTCCGGCGCTATACACCTGCAACGGCTGAAACGGATCATCGCTACCGCCCGCTGCACCCACCACCAGCAAACTGCCCCACAGTCCCAGCAACAGCGAGCTGGCGCCGAACAATTGGGCGACCCGGCCGAAGCCTTCAGACTGTTTCCACGCACTGTAGGCCGCAATCAGCAGCAGCGCACCGCACAGTGCGAGCCACAGTGAAGAGTCCAGCACCGGGCGCAGCATCAACACCGCCGTGCCCAGGAACAGGAAGCCGAACACGCCCTTGAGCAGGTTCATCCACGCGCCGGGTTTCGGCAGGAAACGATTGCCGACCGTCACCAGCACCAACAGCGGGATGCCGATACCGATGCCCAGTGCAAACAGGATCAAGCCGCCGTGCAGGGCGTTGCCGCTTTGCGCGATGTAGAGCAGGGCACCGGCCAGTGGCGCAGTCATGCATGGGCCGACGAGCAGGCCGGACAGCGCGCCCAGCACACCCGCGCCGACCAGGCTGCCGCCGCTGCGACTGCGCGAGGCGTGTTCCAGTCGATCACGTACGGCCACCGGCAATTGCAGTTCAAAGAAGCCGAACATCGGTAGTGCCAGAATCACGAACACCGCCGCAAACGTTCCGAGCAGCCACGGGTTTTGCAACCAGGCCTGAAGGTTCGCTCCCAGCAGCGCGGCGATCACGCCCATTGCCGCATACACCAGCGCCATGCAAACCACATAGCTGCTGGCCAGCGCGAAACCACGACGCGGTGTGGCACCGCTGCCGACCACCATACCGGCAAGAATCGGCAACATCGGCAACGAGCACGGTGCAAAGGCCAGCAGCAGGCCAAGACCGAAGAACACCAGCAGACTCCAGCCCAACGAGTGTTGTTGCAGACCGCTGGCCAACGCTTGATCCTGCGCCTCATCCGTTGCTGCAGCGGCCGCTTTGCCACCGAGATCGATCACGCGGGTCTGCGGCGGATAACACAGGCCGGCGTCGGCGCATCCCTGATAACTGACCTTGATCTGGCCTTTGGCCGTCGCCGGTATCTTCAGTTCGAGGCCCTGACGATAGACCTGTTGCTCACCGAAATACTCGTCGCTGTGGGATTCGCCTTCGGGCAGAGTCGGGGCGTTCTCCGCCGCCAATCCGTCGAATTTCAGGCGTTTCTGATACAGGTAGTAACCGTCGGTGATCTGCCAGAACAGTTGGGTTTCGCCGGAATCCAGACGTTCGGACGTCAGCACGAAGGCCTTGTCGACCGGGAGAAATTCCGGTTTTGTCGCAAAAGGGTCGTTCCCTGCCTGGGCCAGACCCGAAATCAACAGTGCAAACAACAAAAAAATATGACGCATGGAGGAGCCTTGTCCCTGTGCAAGTGATGAGCACAATGGGCGGCGGCGATTAACCGATGATTAACCGCGGCACCCTTGTCGCTGTGGCGTTCGGGGCATAATGTCAGCTTAATCGGCCAACCGCCTAATCGGCATTTTTCTACGGGACTCACCATGCACGTACTGGTTTGCGAAGACGATGAGTTGATCGCCAGCGGCATCGTCGCCGGGCTGACGGCCCAGGGCTTGACGGTCGAACACGTCAACACCGCCTCCAAGGCCCGGGCGATCCTCAAGGTTGCCGAATTCGACGTGATGGTGCTCGACCTCGGCCTGCCGGACGAAGATGGCCTCAAACTGTTGCAGCAACTGCGCCAGCAAGGTCTGGAAATTCCCGTACTGATCCTCACCGCGCGGGACTCGGTGACCGACCGGGTCGACGGCCTGCAGTCCGGCGCCGACGATTACCTGCTCAAGCCGTTCGACCTGCGTGAATTGTTTGCCCGACTGCAAACCCTGTTGCGCCGGGTGGCCGGGCGCAGCGTCAACCTGATCGAGCACGGCGCGCTGACCTACGACCCGAGCAGCCGTGAAACCACGTTGGCCGGCCGTTCGGTGGATCTGTCCCGTCGCGAACAATCCCTGCTGCAAGCCCTGCTGCACAACCGTGGCCGGGTGCTGTCCACCGAGCAATTGAAGGACAGCGTCTACGGTTTCAGCGATGAACTGGAGAGCAATGCCCTCAACGTGCACATCCATCACCTGCGCAGCAAACTGGGCAAAGGCATCGTCGAAACCGTGCGTGGTCTCGGTTATCGCCTGGGCCCGGCCGATGGTGGAGAACCTGACAAGTGATGAGTCTGCGCCTGCGCCTGAGCCTGACCCTAGGCGCCGCATTCGCGCTGATCTGGGCCCTGGCGGCTGCCTGGATGCTCAGCGACCTGCGTAACCAGATGATGTTTTCCCTCGACCAGCGACTGGTGGCCTCGGCGCGGATGGTCGCCGGGTTGCTGGAGCAATTGCCGGCGATACCGAGCAAAGGCGAGGGCACTCACTTCAGCGCCGAGCAACTGAACATTCCCGGCGGCATGGCCTGCCAGGTCAGCTCGTTGCGTGGCGAGATCCTCGCCCGCAGCCACAACAACCCGGAACAGGCACTGGAAGCTCAGAAAATGGGCTTCCACGATCAGATGATCGACGGTGCACCTTGGCGCACGTTCACCCTGGCCCGGGGCGATGTGCGCATTACCACCGCCGACCGGGTGATCGAACGCGAAGCCTTGAACATGTCGATCCTGCTGGCGGCTTCGGTGCCGGTGGGTGTGGCGCTGCTTGGCTGCCTGTGCCTGTTATGGCTGGGGATCGGCCAGGGGCTGGCGCCGCTCAATCGCTTGCGTGAAGCCTTGATGCGCCGCAACGCCGACTCCCTCGAGCCGTTGCAGTTGCAGTCATTCCCCAGCGAACTGAAACCGCTGCTTGAAACCCAGAACCAGCTGTTCCAGCGAATCGGCAAGACCATCGAGCGCGAACGTCGCCTGACCGGTGACGCCGCCCATGAACTGCGCAGTCCGCTGACGGCGATCAAGACCCACCTGCAAGTGGCGCGCATGACCGACGGCAGCGCCCGCGATCAGTCCCTGGCCCGGGCCGAGGAGGGCGCCGACCGCCTGCACCGAACCCTCGAGCAATTGCTGTTGCTGGCCCGGGTCGAGGGCAGTCTGTCGTTCGACGACGGCGTGCAGTGCAGCGCCGAACAAGTGGCGAGACTGGCGATTCAGGACTCTGCCAGCGACGAGCGGCAGCGGATCAAACTGCATCTGCCTGAAAAACTGTCCAGCGCACCGCTGCAAATGCCAGCGGTGTTGTCGATCGCGGCCTTGCGCAATCTGCTCGATAACGCCCTGCGCCATACCCCGACGGAAGGCGCCGTGGAACTGAGCCTGGAAACCATCGGCAACCGCGTGCGCTTCGTCGTTCGCGATCATGGACCGGGGATTGCGCCGGACGATCTGCAACATCTGACCCAACGCTTCTGGCGCAACGGCCAGAGCACCGGCTGCGGGCTTGGGCTGGCGATTGTCCAGGCGATTGTCCAGCGCTGTGCCTGCACCCTGCATTTCGACAGTCGCCCGGATGGCTTGCGGGTCGAGCTGACCATGCCGCTGCAACCGGTCTGAGTCGGGCACATCAAATGTAACTTCTCTTCATTGGTCATTCGCCGGGCGCGCCGCTATTGTCGCCCCAGCCTTTGACTCAATGGATTGAGGGAAACAGCGCCATGGATGCATCCATCTACATTTGTCCGGCCACTGCGGCCGATACCGGCATCATCAGCCGCATCGTCGAGCGTTCGATTCGCGTCGGTTGCGCACTCGATCATCGTAACGATCCACACCTCGTAGACGCCTGGATTCGTCAGCAATCGACGGAACACATCAGCGCCTGGCTGGCCGACCCGCAGCGCTATCTGAACATTGCGTTATTGCAGGACCGTCCGGTCGGTGTCGGCATGGCGCTGGCCAATGGCGATATCACGCTGTGTCATGTGCAGCCGGAATGGTTTCGCCGGGGCGTCGGCCGGGCGCTGATGACTGACCTTGAAGGCTGGCTGCTGACTCGCGGCAGCGCCCGTTCCGTGCTCACTAGCACCCGCACCGGTGAAGCCTTTTATCGGCGTTTGGGTTATCGCGAATCGGCGCCGCCGCTCATTCGCCACGGCATGCACAGCCTGCCGATGCACAAGTCGCTGCCGCTGTCGGCATGACAACTCGCTCAAGGGTGTAAATCCTCGACGTGCTGGTGCGTTTCCAGAACAGGAAAACCTGCATGTGCGCCCCGGGACCGGAACGCGCACCTGTGCGGTGTGCAGTTTTGGTCACTATCCATAGCGAATTGAGGGGTCGAGAGATGTCAGTCGCCACCAGCCTTATCGAAGAGTCGTCGGCCCGGATCGCCTCCGCGCCGGCGGAAACGCTGTATCAGTTCAATGAATCGCCGTTGCTGGCCCGCCAGAGCCAGCAGGAATCCAATGCCCGCAGCTATCCGCGACGCATTCCCCTGGCGCTGAAGCGTGCCAAGGGTCTGTATGTCGAAGACGTTGAAGGCCGCACCTTCATCGATTGCCTGGCCGGTGCCGGCACCCTGGCGCTGGGGCACAACCACCCGGTGGTGATCGAGGCCATCCAGCAAGTGCTGGCCGATGAATTGCCGCTGCACACCCTCGACCTGACCACGCCGGTGAAGGATCAATTCGTTCAGGATCTGTTCGGGTTGCTGCCACCAGCATTGGCCAAGGAAGCGAAAATCCAGTTCTGCGGCCCGACCGGCACCGACGCGGTGGAAGCCGCGTTGAAACTGGTGCGTACCGCCACTGGCCGCAGCACCGTGCTGTCGTTCTCCGGCGGTTACCACGGCATGAGCCAGGGCGCGTTGAGCCTGATGGGCAGCCTGGGGCCGAAGAAGCCGTTGGGCGCGCTGCTCAGCAACGGCGTGCAGTTCATGCCGTTCCCTTATGACTACCGTTGCCCGTTCGGTCTCGGTGGCGCGGCGGGCGTGAAGGCCAACCTCAGTTACCTGGAAAACCTGCTCAATGACCCGGAGGCCGGTGTGCAATTGCCGGCGGCGGTGATCGTCGAGGCGGTGCAGGGCGAGGCCGGGGTGATCCCGGCGGACATCGAGTGGCTGCGCGGTCTGCGTCGTATCACCGAAAAGGCCGGCGTCGCGCTGATCGTCGATGAGATCCAGAGCGGCTTCGCCCGCACCGGCAAGATGTTCGCCTTCGAGCACGCCGGCATCATCCCGGACGTGGTGGTGCTGTCCAAGGCCATCGGCGGCAGCCTGCCGCTGGCGGTGGTGGTCTATCGCGACTGGCTCGACACCTGGCAGCCGGGCGCCCACGCCGGCACCTTCCGTGGCAATCAGATGGCGATGGCCGCCGGTTCTGCCGTGATGCGTTACCTGGTCGAAAACAAGGTCTGCGAACACGCCGCCGCCATGGGCGAACGCCTGAGCGAGCATCTGCATATTCTGCAGCGTGACTTCCCGCAACTGGGCGACATTCGCGGTCGTGGCCTGATGCTCGGTGTCGAGCTGGTGGATCCGGACGGTGCACCGGATGCACTGGGTCATCCACCGGCCTTCGCACGTCTGGCGCCGCTGGTGCAGCGTGAATGCCTCAAGCGCGGGCTGATTCTGGAGCTGGGCGGGCGTCATGGTGCGGTGGTGCGCTTCCTGCCGCCGCTGGTGATCACCGCCGCTGAAATCGACCGCGTCGCCGAGATCTTCGGCCGGGCGCTGAGCGCCGCGACTGCCGCCCTGTAAATTTTTCGCCGCGCCGAACGTTCCTTCTACATACCCGGCTGCACCCACCGTGCAGCCCACCCCTACAACGATGGAGACACAGCATGACGTCAGTATTCGACCGCGAGGACATCCTCTTTCAAGTCGTGGTCAACCACGAAGAGCAGTACTCGATCTGGCCGGATTACAAGGCCATCCCGGAAGGCTGGCGCACCGTGGGCAAGAGCGGCCTGAAGAAAGAATGCCTGGCCTACATCGAAGAAGTCTGGACCGACATGCGCCCGCTGAGCCTGCGCCAGAAGATGGAAGCGCAAGCGGCTGCACAGTAAGTCTTCTGCCAAAAAGAAACCCGCTGGACTGGAAACAGTCAGCGGGTTTTTTCATGTCCGGAGGTTCGGTGTTACGCGCCGCTCAAACCCTTGAGCAGCGCATCCACATTCCCTTCCAGCTCAGCCACCGGATCCGCCGCATCGGTGCTCAGCACCAGCAGCGGACTACCCGACTCGGCAATCGCCGCTTTCAGCGCGTCCGACGGCTGCCGATGGTGCAGCACCACCGCCACGTCGTTGTCCTTGAGCGTTGCAGTCAGTTTTTTCAGGTCTTCCGGCGTCCATTCGGCATCCGGCCTCGGATCCTGTCCGATCAACTCCAGATTCAGGCTGCCGATCAGATAGCCGAAGTGATCGCTCAGGCTGAGCACACTCAAATTGTCGGCACTGGCCAGACGCGCTTCGCTGTCGGCACTGAGTTTCAGCAGGCGCTGTTTCAGCGCCGCCAGGTTGGCCTCGATCTTCGGTTTGTCCTTCGGTGCCAGACGCACCAGGTCCGCCGCCATCACGTCGGCCATGCGTCCCATGTTATTGCTGGCCAGCCACGGTTGACTGTTCAGGCCATCGACCTTGAGCCCCGGCTGCACGGCAATGCCGGGCAGGGCGCCGTCCACCGGGCGGGCGGCATCGACTTCGACGATGCGGATGTTGCTGCGTCGGGCCATCGGGTACAGCGGGTCATCGGCCCACAGCGAGCGCACGCCGATCACTGCATCGGCGCCGCTGGCCAGTTTGTCCAGTGCCGGAGCGCCGCGCCCGGTGAAGTACGCGGACTGACGGCTGCCCGGCAGATTCGCCGGCGCCGCGCGTTCGAGGCTGATGTCGGTACCCTTGAGCAGCACTTCGCCCAAACCATAGGTGATCGGCAGCGAGGCCAGCACGCGCACGGGTTTTTCGGCGGCCAGCAATGGGCTGGAGACAGCGCCGCTGAGGGCGATGGCCAGGGCAAGATGTCGCAATGAAAAAGACATTTATCCAAGGTTCCCTTTCAGACTGGGGACGACGCCCCGGGCAATGGCAGCGAGGGCGAAGCCGATACCGGCAACGAGGATGATCGCGGCGCCGGACGGAATCGGCAGATCGAAGACGATGGGCGCGAGAATCCCGCACAGCGTGCTGACCGTGGCGATCAGCACCGAACACCAGAAAAAGCCCTTGAGCGACTGGCTGAGCAAGCGCGCGGCGGCCGCCGGAATCACCAGCAGGGCGCCGACCAGAATTGCGCCGATGACTTTTACCGCCGCGACGGTGATCAGCGTCACCAGAATCACGAAGAGATAATCCAGGGTCTTCACGGCGACGCCGCGCACAGCCGCCAATTGCGGGTTGAAACTCGCAAGCATGATGCGGTTGTACAGCGGCAACGCCAGCGCCATCACCAGCGAACCGACGATGGCCAGCACCGCCAGATCATTGCCGTTGACCGTCAGCACCGAACCGAACAGTACGTTTTCCAGAATGTGCACGTTGATCTTGCCCGCGAGGATCAGCAGCAGGCTGGCGCCCAGCGCCAGAGACACCGAGAGGAACACGCCGATCAACGTGTCGGGTGCCAGTCCTGTACGGTTGCGCAGGTAATTGAGCAGAATGCCGAACAGCAGGCAGTAGCCGAACAGGCTGCCGTACGGCCCGGTGTAGGGCTCGCCGAGCAGAATGCCGATGGCCACGCCGGTCAGTGCCGCATGACCCACCGCCTCGGAGAAGAACGCGAAACGCTTGACCACCACCAGCGTGCCGAGGCCACCCAGCACCGGGCCGATCAGCAAACCGGCAAGCAGCGCATTGACCACGAAACCATAGGCCAGCGCTTCCGGCAGGTAACCGGACGACGCCCAGCCCTGAACCATCAAACGAAAGGCTTCGTAACTCATCAGGCAGCGCTCCGTGGATGGGTCGAGAACAGGGTCAGCAGACGTTCCGGGGTCAGGGCCTGTTGCGGCGTGGCGTCGAACAGCACCCGGCGGTTGAGGCCTGTGACGCGGTTGGCCAGACGCCCGACGGCTTCCAGATCGTGTTCGATCCACAGCACGGTGATGCCCGCCGCGCGCCAGTCGCCGAGCAGGCGTTCGAACACCTGGATTCCGGCTTCGTCGAGGGCCGACATCGGCTCATCCAGCACCAACAGTTGCGGGGCGGGGATCAGGCCTTGGGCGAGCAGCACTCGCTGACGTTCACCACCGGACAGCGCGCCCATCCGGCGCTTGCGCTTGTCCTGCATGCCGACTCGCTCCAGCGCATCACCGATGGCGCCCGCATAGCGTTTGCTCAGGCCGAGAAACGCCGGGCGGCGCTGGCACATGGCGGCCATGAAGTCGTCGACGGTCATCGGCAGGCCTCGGTCGAATTCCAGCGCCTGCGGCACATAGCCGATGGTGCCGGGCTCGCCGGGCCATTGCAGGCTGAGCCGGCCCTGATGGGGCATCTGCCCGAGCAGGGTCTTGATCAACGAACTCTTGCCGCCGCCGTTGGGGCCGACCAGCGCATGCACGTGGCCGGGCTGCACCTGGAAGCTGACCTTGTCCAGAATCGTGGTGCGCCCGAGTGTCAGGCTGACCTCAGAAAAATCCAAAGTCGGGCCTGATACGTGTGAGAGCGAGGTTGCTCGCGAATGCGGTGTGTCATCCGGCAATGATGCTGGCTGTCCGGACGCCTTCGCGGGCAAGCCCGCTCCCACAGGGTGCTCGATATCCCGGGCGATATGGTTTTCTTTAGAAGTCATGCGCCGGACTCCTGAATCGCCCGAACCACGGTGTTGAGGTTGCCGGTCATTTCCTTTTCGTACTTGTCGGCGGTGTATTCGCCATAGGAAATGTGCGACAGCGGGTACAGCTTCACACCGGATTCGCGCTGGATGGTCTCGACGTAGGTGGAGGGGAAATCCATCTCGGAGAAGATCACTTTCACGTCCAGTTCCCGCAGTTGATCGATGGTTTTCTTCAATTGGCTCGGGCTCGGCTCGATGCCGTGGGCCGGCTCGACCACCGCCGTCACTTCCAGGCCAAATTCGCGCAGCAGGTAGTCGTAAGCCGCGTGAACGGTGGCAACCCGCAGTTCGGCGTTCGGTGCCTGGGTCAGCTTGGCCAGGGCGTCGGCGCGCATCTGCCGCAGGCGTTTGCCGTAGGCGCGGGCGTTCTGGGTGTAGGTCCTGGCGTTGTCCGGATCGAGCTTGCCCAGCTCCCGGGCGATGTTGTTGACCTGGGCAATCGAGGCACTGATCGACAGGAAGGTGTGCGGGTTCACCACTTTGCCGGCACCGCGCGCGGCGACTCCGGTGGCGGCCAGCAGCGGCACGTTCTCGTTGGCTTCGATGGTCTTGATGTCCGGCGTTTCGCTGGCGGCGATCATGCGGTCGGCGAAGTCGTCATGGCCGACGCCGTTGAGCACGATCACGTCCAGCCCGCTGATGCGTTTGATGTCTTCGGCGCGCGGCTCGTAGGCGTGCGGATTGAAGCCGGCAGGAATCAGCGGCACGACGTCGGCCTTGTCGCCGACGATGTTCGCCACATAGCTGTAATAAGGGTGCAGGGTGATGCCGATGCGCAGGCGTTTGGCCGGATCGGCGCTGGCCAGCGGGCTCAGCAGGCAGGCGCACAGGCCGATCAGCAGCAGGCGCAGGAAGGGGCGGCGTTGAGATGAACTAGGCATGGGCAAGCGGTCTTCTCTCGAATGAAGGCGAGGGTTCAATGACGATGTTCGCGGGTCACCCCGGCATCGAATTGCGCGACGATCTGTTTCCATCCGGCAGCGGTCAGTGCCGCGTCGGACAGGTCTGTCGGCGCTTGCACATCGGTGGCGCGGTTGAGCCAGATGTCCGGCGCGGCGTCGTTCAGGCGCATCAGAAACGAACCGGCCACGGCCGGTGCCTGGCTATGGCCGAAGTAGGCGGAATTGGCCAGCAATTGCCAGGCATGGCCGCCGCGGCTGATCGAGCTGGCGTCCTGGGCGAACGGCGCGAAACCTTCATCCGCAAGGTTCTGCGGGGTTGGCAGCGCTTGCTGTTCCTCGCGCAACAGGTGGATTTCGTCGAGAGTCACCCGCAGGTCGGCGTAGATGCCTTGCTCGCTGGCGCCGAGGTCGCGGCGGGCGTCGAGTTGATGGCCGGAAACTGGCTCCGGTTCGTAGGAAACACCGCGCCATGCCACCACGGAGCCGGCGACCGCGAGGATCAGCAGACACATCAGCAGCACATTGAGGGTTTCATGGCCGGCGCCGGCAGGGCGCACGATTTGAGTGGTCGGCGTGGTCATGGGGCTTCGATATCCGCTTGGTCGATTTCGACCACATGGCCGGGGCCGGCGTCGAACAGCACGTAGAACTCGGCGCCGGGTTTCTTGAAGGTCAGGGTCGAATCGGCGCCGAGCTTGCCTGGCACCAGGATGGTTTCGTCGTAGCCGATCACATCGAGGGTCACCCCCGGCGCGCCGCTGCCGTCGGAGAAACCACCGGTGCATTTGATCTGCTCGGCATCGATGGCCTTGCACTCGCACATCGGGTTGTGGGCCAGGGCGCTGGCGCTGACACCGGCGCACAGTGCCAGCAAGGCAGCGTTCATGATCGGGTGAAAAGGGCGACTCATGGTTTGGCTCCTTGTTTGTTCAGCCAGGCAAGGGTGGCGGGTGAGGCCTGACTCAGCGGAATCGAGGCTTGGTGCATGCTGCCGTCCCAGCCTTCCATGGTGATCCACAGCTCGGCGTCGGCGGCGGTCTTTTCCGGCACTGGCAACTGGGTGCCCATGCGATACGGCGTGCCGAAGAAAATCACGCCGGCAGCCCGCAGGCTGCGGGGTTTGCCGATGCGCAGGTAGGTCGCCTTGACGTGACCGATGCAGGCGTCGCAAAGGGCGGCGCTGAAGTCCTTCATGTAACCGGCAGGGCCGGTCAGGATCGGCGCCTGATTGCGCAGCTCCGCCAGGCGCAGGCTCCAGGGACCGACCTGGATTTCGCCGATCTCCCGTTCGCCCAGTCCACTGTCGCCACGAAACAGCGAAGCATCGGCAAAGTACTTGGGCATGAATCCGAGCGGGATCAGCAACAGCAGGACATTGAGGTGGAATCGCCATTTGTGCCAGAACCGGCTCAGGCGCGAAGTTGATATTGCTTTGCTCTGGCTCACGGGCTCACCTCCGAAGGTTCCTGTCGGGAAGTCGAGCGTTGTATCGCCTTGCGGTTTCTCTTGTCTTCGCGCTTGAGCGCGTTGAGCGTGGCCAGTGCGGTGCGTTTGGTCCAGATCAGCAGACCGCTGAGGACCATCATGCTCAGCAGCAGACCAAAGAAGAACCAGACCAGTTTGATCCATATCCCGCCGAAATCGCCGGTGTGCAACGGACGCATGGATTCGGTGACGAACTCTACGGCCGACCGGTCGGACAGCAGGCGTGAGGCGGCAATCTCACCGTTGTAAGGATTGAGCGTGGCGGTCTGGAACATCAGCGGATACCAGCCGCGACCACCGACACTCATGTGGCTGTAGGCGTTGCCGGGCAGGCTGACGAAACTGGCTTCCAGCCCCGGGATTTTTGTCTGGGCGATCTCGATGGCCGAATCCAGGCTGATCTTTGGCGGGGGCGTGCCGTCGGCGGAGATCGGCACACTTTCACGGGACATGGCCGGAATGATCGGCTCGCTGGAAATCGAAATCTGAAAATCGAACAGCAGGGCGCGGATCAGAAACCAGACCCCGGTGATGGAAATCACCGCGATGAACCAGATCGACCAGATACCGCTCAGGCGATGGAAGTCGCCCCAGAAGATTCGTGCGCCGTGGTTGAAGCGCAGGGTCGGACGGAAAAAGCCCTTCCAGAAGCGCTTGTACACCACCAGCCCGGTCACCAGCGACGCCAGCATCGGCAGCCCGAGGAACGACACCAGATACCAGCCCCAGCTGAAACCGTTGGTGAACGGCACCAGCCACCAGCCGTGCAATGCGCGGGTGAAGGCCTTGAAGTCAAAGGTCGGCGCGGTGCCCTGGATGACCCCGGTGTACGGATTGACGTAGACCGTCAGCGAGCGGCCGTCGGGGTAGCTGACCTCGACGTCGAGGGCAAAGTGCGACTCGTCAGGCCGGCTGATGCTTTGCACCAGCGTCTGCGGTTCGGCTTTTTTGATTTCGGCGAGGATCTGGTCGTAACTCAGGCGCGGTGCGTCGTCCGAAGGAGCGCTGGCGCGCATCTGCGGGTTGGCCAGCCAGACGATTTCCTGGCTGACCACCGCCAGGGTGCCGGTGACGCAGACAATCAGAACAAAAAACCAGATCGGCAACGCCAACCAGCTGTGTACGAGGAACCACAGTTTCGAGCGGGATTTCTTCGACATGATGACGGGTCTTGATTCAGTGAGGGGGCTCGGTGCTACGGGCTTCGCAGCGCGGGAGTCCCTGAAGGGCCGGTCGTGGCTTTTGCCTACGCGACTGGCCCGCATCTCTATAAGACGGATGACTGAAGCAAATCCCGATGAAGGATATGAAAGTAAATGTTTCGCGACTGCAATCTCACCACGACGCCTTTTGGAATCGTGGTGAGCGGATGGGCGGGATGGTTCAGCGCAGGAACGGCAGTGCCTCGGCGAGCAACAGCTCAGGCACTTCTTCAGCGAGGTAATGCCCGGCGGGCAAGGACTTGCCGCGCACATCGGTGGCCACCTGCTGCCATTCCCTGAGTGGATCGAAGCAACGACCGACCGTGCCCTCGGCGCCCCACAGCACCAGCAGCGGCAGGCTCAGATGATGGTCAGCCGCGAGATCGACACGGTCGTGTTCCAGATCGATATCGGCACTGGCCCGGTAGTCCTCGCAGATCCCACGGGCGCTGCCGGGCAGGCTCAGGCATCGCAGGTATTCGGCGAACGCTTCATCAGTGAACGGCTTGAGCCCGGCGCTGCGGCTGCCCATGACGCTGCGCAGGTAGGCTTCGGGATCGGCCTCGATCAGGGTTTCCGGCAACGGCGCCGGGCGGATCAGGAAAAACCAGTGCCAGTAGGCCCGGGCGAAGGCTTCGTTGGTCTGGCTGTACATCGCCAGGGTCGGCGCGATGTCCAGCAGCACCATGCGTTGCACGGCGTCAGGATGATCGAGAGCCAAGCGATGGGCGACCCGGGCGCCACGGTCGTGGGCGAGGATCGAAAATTGCGTAAAACCCAGCGCCTTCATCAGTTCCACGCCGTCGCGGGCCATTTCCCGCTTGGAATAGTGGGCGTGCCGCTCATCGGCGGGTGGTCGGCTGCTGTCGCCGTAACCGCGCAGGTCGGCGGCAACCACGGTGAAATGCGCTGCCAGTTGCTCGGCGACCTTGTGCCAGATGACGTGGGTCTGCGGGTGCCCGTGCAACAGCAGCAGGCCCGGGCCGCTGCCGCCGAGGCGATAAGTGATGTCCACGCCATTGACGTGGCGCTGGTCTTTGACGAATCCGGCAAACATCGGGGAGATCCTTTATTCAGGCGGTTGACCTGCATCCTGAAATCGCCGGGCGTTCATGACAAGGCGTGAAACGTGGTTAGACGGTTCATGAATCGTGTTCACCCATCCCCGCGCGCGGCGCGGGAATGGCGAATCGTGGTTACTGAGCCTGCTGAAACATTTCCTTCGCCCGCTGTTCGATCTGCTCCTGGGTCAGGTCTTCCTTGCGCGTGGCCAGGAACCACAGATGCCCGTAGGGATCCTTCAACGTACCGCTGCGATCGCCGTAGAACTGATCCTTGACCTCGGACACTGCCTTCGCCCCGGCATCCAGTGCACGCTGGAACGATTTGTCGACATCGGTCACATACAGATGCAAACCGACGGACACGGCGCTGTCCGGATTGCTCAATGGCCCCTGGTCGCACGGTGTGCCCAGCATGATCGCGCTGTCGCCGATGCGCAGTTCGCAGTGGCCGACGCGACCGTCAGGCATGCTCAGGCGCATGACTTCGGTGGCACCGAACGCCTTTTTATAGAAATCGATGGCCTCGGCGGCCTTATGGATGCCGAGATACGGGGTCACACTGTGGTACCCCTCCGGGATGGGTTGGACGCTCATGGCGGTACTCCCTTTTTTTATGAGTGACTGAAGGTTTGCCTTCGCCGGGGTTGCCGGTCGCTCAACTATAGATCCGTCGCGCAGCCATGAACGAGTAGCCGACGAGCAGTGTTCAGCCATCGACAGTGAAGCAACAGAATGCGCGGGTTTTTATCGCCAGGATCTGTTGATAGCCGTTGAAAGCCGCGTCAGACAAGGGCTGCCAGTCAGGCACAGAAGCTGCAATGACCCGGTACAACACCGATACCGAGAGTCATCCATGTCTGAATCTGCCGTTTATCCGATCAACCCGCCGGCCGCCCATCGGATCGCCGACGACGCCGAAGCCTTGCGCGTGGCCGCGCAGGTCGCCGCCGTTTTGCAGGAGCACGCCGCCGAGCGTGACCGCCACCGTGAAGTGCCCGCCGAAATCGTCGATCTGTATTCCAACAGTGGCCTGTGGGGCATCACCGTGCCGAAGGAGTACGGCGGCGCGCAGGTGTCCTGTGCGGTGCTGGCGCAGGTGATCGCGATCATTTCCGCTGCCGATCCGTCCCTCGGGCAGATCCCGCAGAACCACTACTGCCTGCTCGAGGATATTCGCCTGCAAGGCACGCCGGCGCAGCAGGCGCACTTCTTTGAGCTGGTGCTGCAAGGTCATCGCTTCGCCAATGCGCTGTCGGAAACCGGCGGCAAGAATGTGCAGGACATCCAGACCACGATCCGACGTTATGGCGACGGTTACGTGATCAACGGCCGCAAGGGTTACTGCACCGGTTCGCTGTACGCCCATTGGCTGGCGGTGCTGGCGCTGGATGAGGAACAGAAGGGCCAGTTGGCCTTCGTCGAGCGCGGCACAAGAGGGCTGGTGATCGTCGACGACTGGGACAGCATCGGCCAGCGCACCACGTCCAGCGGCACCGTGCTGGCGGAAGACTTGCAGGTGGCGCCGTTCAATCTGTTCCCGACGTATCGCTCGTACGAAAGCCCGACCCTGGCCGGGCCGTTCGCCCAGTTGACCACTGCCGCCATCGACGCCGGCATTGCCCGGGCGGCGCTGCGGGACACGGTTGAGTTCGTCCGTCAGTTTGCCCGGCCATGGATCGATGCGGGTGTGGACAAGGCCAGCGAAGATCCGCTGACGATCATTCAGATCGGCGCGCTGGAAATCCGTCTGGAAGCCGCCGAAGCCTTGCTCGAACGCGCCGGTTGGGCGCTCGACGCAGCGCGTCCGGCACCGGATGAAGACAACGTCGCGCTGGCGTCCCTTGCCGTGGCCAAGGCCAAAGTGCTGACCACCGAAATCGCCATCGAAGCCAGCAACAAGTTGTTCGAACTCGGTGGCACCCGTTCGACCCTGAAGAAGCACAACTTCGACCGCCACTGGCGCAACGCCCGGGTCCACACCCTGCATGACCCGGTGCGCTGGAAATACCACGTGGTCGGCAACTGGCTGCTCAACGGCGTCAAACCACCGCGTCACGACTGGTCCTGATCATGGCCGAGTGGTTCAAACACATTTACTGGGCCGACATTGCCCAGGCCTGTCTCGACACCCTGAGCATGCTCGGCGCGGCGCTGCTGTTCACGGTGTTGCTCGGCTTGCCGCTGGGGCTGCTGCTGTTTCTCACCGGCAAGCGCCAGTTGCATGAAACGGTCGGCGTGTACCGGGTGCTGTCGGTGATCGTGAACATGCTGCGTTCGCTGCCGTTCATCATTTTGCTGATCGTGCTGATTCCGCTGACCACGTTGCTGGTGGGCACCTCGCTGGGCGTGCCAGGGACCATTCCGCCGCTGGTGGTCGGTTGCACACCGTTCTTTGCGCGGCTGGTGGAAACCGCGCTGCGCGAAGTGGATCGCGGCGTGGTCGAGGCGACCCAGGCGATGGGCGCCAACACCTGGCAGATCATTCGCCACACCCTGTTACCGGAAGCCCGCGGCGGGTTGCTGGCGGCGGTGACAGTGACTGCCATCGTGCTGGTGGATTACACAGCCATGGCTGGCGTGATCGGTGGCGGCGGGCTCGGCGATCTGGCGATCCGCTTCGGCTATCAACGGTTTCAGACCGACGTGATGGTGGTCACCGTGGTGTTGCTGCTGATTCTGGTGCAGGCCCTGCAAATGACCGGCGACCGACTGGTGGCGCACTACAGCCGCCGCTGAAGAAAAAACAGTTCATCCCATAAAGGCCCCACGTCCACCCCACGACGGCCACTCAAATCTGCCTTGGAGCAAACCATGAAAAAGACCCTGGCCGTTCTGGCTGCCGTGCTGTCGTTCGGCGCTCACGCCAACGAAAAACTGATCGTCGGTGCCACCCCGGTGCCGCACGCGGAAATCCTCGAATTCGTCAAGCCGACCCTGGCCAAGGAAGGCGTGGACCTGGACATCAAGGTCTTCACCGACTTCATCCAGCCCAACCAGCAACTGGCGCTGAAAAACCTCGACGCCAACTACTACCAGTACCGGCCGTTTCTCGATGACTTCAACAAGACCCGCCACACCGATCTGGTGCCGGTGGTCGGCGTGCACATCGAGCCGTTTGGTGCTTACTCGACCAAGATCAAAAACATCTCCGAGCTGAAGGACGGCGCCAGTGTGTCGATCCCCAACGACCCGGTGAACACCGGTCGCGCGTTGGTGCTGTTGCATGAGGCGGGGCTGATCAAACTCAAGGATCCGAGCAACACCCTGGCCACCCAGCGCGACATCGTCGAAAACCCCAAGCATCTGAAAATTCGTGAACTGGAAGGCGCGTTGCTGGCCCGTTCCGTCAGCCAGGTGGATCTGGCATTCGTATTCGCCAACTACGCGCTGGAAGCCGGGATCGACACCAACAGCGCGCTGATCGTCGAGAAGGGCAAGAGCCTGTACATCGAGTTTCTGGTCGCACGTCCCGACAACATCAACGATCCGGGACTGCAGAAACTGGCCAAGGCGTTGAACTCCGATGAAGTGCGCCAGTTCATCCTGACCCGCTACAAAGGGCAGATTGCACCGGGCTTCTGATTGTTCGATTTGACGGTTCCCATGCCGTGGGGGCCGTCAATCCGGGACATCGAGAAAGTGTGCTCCCGGCCCTTGTTCGCCCAGCACATCGCCCTGATTGCGCAGCGGACAGGCTTCCATCGACAGACAGCCGCAGCCGATGCAACCAGTCAGCCGATCCCGCAGCAGCATCAACTGATTGATGCGTTCATCCAGCTCCCGCCGCCACTGTTCCGACAACACTTTCCAGTCAGCTGCTGTCGGCGCGCGGTTGTCCGGCAGCTGTTTCAACGCCTCGCCGATTTCTGCCAAGGGTATGCCCAGCCGTTGCGCCACCTTGATCAACGCCACTCGCCGCAACACTTCCCGTGGATAACGCCGCTGGTTGCCGGCATTGCGCTGGCTTTTGATCAAACCTTTGGATTCATAGAAATGCAGGGCGGTGACGGCGACACCACTGCGGGCCGCGACTTCGCCGACGGTGAGTTGCCTGTGCAAATTTTCCGCTGTGACCATTTGAAAATTGCCCCTTGACCTCTAGTTAACTCGAGGTTTTACCCTGCAGGCCTTCGAATCGCAAGATTCGCCTGACCGAGTGGGGGCGTTATGCAAGTCACAGCGAAAAACCGCAGTTTCACCCAATTGATCGAATTTGAAATCGAACCCGGCCAGCAACCGGCGCTGGTCTCGGCGCTGACTGTGCAGACCGAGCGTCTGGCCCAGCGTTACGCCGGTTTCGTCAGCGCCAGCGTTCAGGCCAGCGATGATGGCCGGCGGGTGTTGGGTTTCCTGCAATGGCAATCCCGCGAGGCGGGGGAGGCGGCGTTCCAGAGTTTCGAAACCGGTGAGCAGGATTTCTGGCAGTTGATCCGCACCCATCAGGCGCGAACCGTGACCTTCGGTTCATTCCAGGTGCTGAGCAGCATCGCCCGCAGTCACGACGATGGTTTGCACTGCCAACTGGTGGGCTAGATCGACAACTGGATCAGGCGCTCGCCTTGCAGGTTTTCCGTGGGCCGTCGCTTGTTCACCGCCAGTTCGCCGATCTTGATCAGCCGCGTGCGGGTCACATTGCGGCTGAGGCCGAGCAGCGCGGCAGTGTGCACCTGGTTGTAGTGGCAGAAGCGATAGGCCGAACGCAGCAACGCGTCCTCGACCTTTTCATGCAGCGCGCCGGCCTGTTGTTCGAAGAGTTTCTGGAAGGCGCGTTCGAGCAGTGCTTCCGGTGAATCGTCGACGCTGCCGTGCTGATCGTCCGGACGGTCGATGCGCAGGTTCGACAGGCGCAGGTCGTCGCGCTCGATCACGCCGTTTCGGCAGATCAGCAGCGTGTGATGGATGACGTTTTCCAGTTCGCGGATGTTGCCCGGCCAGCTGTAGCCGCGCAGCTTGTGCTCGGCGCCGGGGCTGATGGTGATGCGTCCGTAACCCAGGCGCTGACTGTAGGCCTCGATGAAATGCCGGGTCAGCGGCAGGATGTCGCCGGGCCGTTCGCGCAACGGGCTCAGTTCCAGATTGACCACGTTCAGCCGGTAATACAGATCCTCGCGGAAATGCCCGGCGTTGATGGCTTTCTCCAGTTGCACGTTGGTCGCCGCCAGCACCCGCACATCGATGGGAATGCTCTTGCGCGAACCCAGGCGCACCACTTCGCGCTCCTGCAACACGCGCAGCAATTTGACCTGGATCGCCATCGGCAAATCGCCGATCTCATCGAGGAACAAAGTGCCGCCATCCGCCTCTTCGAACCACCCGGCCTTGGCACTGAGGGCGCCGGTGAAGGCGCCTTTTTCGTGGCCGAACAATTCGGCTTCCACCAGCGATTCGGAAAACGCCCCGCAGTTCACCGCAATGAATGGCCGGTTGCGCCGGTTGCTGAGGTTGTGGATGTGCCGCGCCACCAGCTCCTTGCCGGTGCCGGTTTCGCCGATGATCAGCACGCTGGCTTCGCTCGGCGCGACTTGTTGCAGATGCGCGAGCAAGGCCTGGGATTTCGGGTCTTCGAACACCTGGGCAGTGGCGCGAATCGAAGTGGCCAGGGCGGGTGAGGGCGGCAGGGTCAGCAGTTGCATGGGTCTCGCTCCACGAAAGGAAATCAGGAATAGAACGTCGGCACCGGCAGGGACTGGTTCAGCGCCCAGTCGCCCAGCTCATGGAGTTTGTAATCCAGCGGGTCGTGCAGGGTTTGCGTGCGCAGGTTGCGCCAGTGTCGGTCGAGGCGCAGTGATGCGTGGGTCGAACGGGCGCCGGTGACTTCGAACAATCGGCTGCAAATCTCCAGGCCTTGGCGGCTGGCGGCGACCTTGGCCGTGGCAATCGCCGTGGCCAGGTGACCACGCTCTTCGGCACTCAGGTTCGGACCTTTGGACCACGCTTCGTCGAGCATCGCAGCGGCGCGCTCCACCAGCAGACGGATGCCTTCGAGAGCGACCCAGAACTCGCCGTAATGGGCCAGCACATACGGGTCTTCGCGCACCTCGCGCACCGAGGATTTGTGCCAGACCCGGGTTTCGCTGAGGGTGTATTGCCGCGCCTCTTCGAAGGCCCCTTCGGCGATGCCGAGGAACATGTGGGTGAACGTCAGTTGCGCGATCAATGGGCGCAGACAGGCGAACGGGGTACTCAACGGACCCGGATCCAGCAGCAGTTCCGATTCCTCGACCCGCACCCGTTCGAACGTGGCGCTTCCGCTGTCGGTCTGGCGCTGGCCGATGTTGTTCCAGTCGTTGTGCAAAGTGATGCCGCTGCGCCCGCTGGGGATCGCCGCGATCAGCAGTTTGCCGCCGTTGCTTTCGTCCACCGCCGAGGCGATCAGCATCTGCGAATCGCTGGCGCCGGAGCAGAAGCTTTTCTTGCCGGAAAACTCGCGCCAGCCGCCCAGGTCCTTGACCACGGTGCGGGTGTCCAGCGGATTGAGCGCGTTGCCCCAGAACCAGTTCTGTCGCGCGGTCTGTTCGAACCACGGTTGCCATTGTTCCGGGCGGGAAAACAGCCGCACGGTAGCCAGCATCAAATGATGAAAACCGAAGACGTGGGCGATCGAGCTGTCGACTTTGGCGAACTCGCGCACGACTTCCAGTGTTTCGCTCCAGCGTGCACCGAGGCCGCCGTAACGGGTGGGAATGCTCAGGGCCAGCAGTCCGCTGTCGCGCAGGGCATCGCGTTCGGCTTTCGGCGTGCCGCCGCGTTCGTCGCGCTCGACGGCGGTCAGGGCGAACTCGGAGGCCAGTTGGCGGGCGGTCTGCAAGGGGGAGAGCAGGGTGCTTTGCGGTTTGGCAGTCACTCGGTCTTCCTCAGGCGTTGGCTTTGGCGGGCAGAACATCGTTGGCGATCATTTCGCCGAACGGCCCGGTGAGGTTGGTGACGCCGCGTCCGGCCAGGCTTGCATATGGCTCGGGCAGCAGCGGGAAGACCAGTTCGGCAAAACGGTAGGCCTCTTCCAGATGCGGGTAGCCGGAGAAGATGAAGCTCTCGATGCCCAGGTCCGCGTATTCCTTGATCCGCGCCGCCACTTGCTGCGGATCGCCGACCAATGCAGTGCCGGCCCCGCCGCGTACCAGGCCGACGCCGGCCCACAGGTTTGGAGCGATTTCCAGGTTGTCGCGGCGCCCGTCGTGCAGGGCGGCCATGCGTCGCTGGCCTTCGGAGTCGAAGCGCGAGAAGGATTTCTGCGCAGCCTCGATGGTTTCGTCGCTGATGTGTTCGATCAGTTTGTCCGCCGCTTTCCAGGCTTCTTCGGCGGTCTCGCGCACGATCACGTGCAGGCGAATGCCGAACTTCACCTTGCGCCCGTGACGTGCGGCGCGTTCACGTACGTCGGCGAGTTTCTCGGCGACGGCGGCCGGTGGCTCGCCCCAGGTCAGGTACACGTCGACCTGCTCGGCTGCCAGGTCGTGGGCCGCGTCGGAGGAGCCGCCGAAATACAGTGGCGGATAGGGTTTCTGCACCGGTGGATACAGGGCTTTGGCGTTTTGTACCTTCAGGTGTTTGCCTTCGAAATCCACCGCCTCGCCTTGCAACACCCGGCGCCAGATCTTGAGGAATTCGTCGGTGACTTCGTAGCGTTCGCTGTGGCTGAGGAAACTGCCGTCGCCACGGTTTTCGTCTGGATCACCGCCGGTCACGACGTTGATCAGCAAGCGGCCGTTGGACAGTCGATCCAGAGTGGCGGCCATACGCGCCGAGACCGTCGGTGAAATGATCCCCGGACGGATCGCCACCAGATAACGCAGGTGTTCGGTCAGCGGCACCAGCGCCGAGGCGATCACCCACGAGTCTTCGCAGGAGCGCCCGGTGGGAATCAGCACGCCGTGGTAACCGAGGCTGTCGGCGGCTTGCGCCACTTGTTTCAGGTAATTGAGGGTGACCGGGCGCGCGCCTTGGGTGGTGCCCAGATAGTGCCCGTCGCCGTGGGTCGGCAGGAACCAGAAAACATCCATGAACAGCTCCTTAAGCGATTTTCAGCAACGGTTTGAGGTGAGCACCGAACAGCGGCGCGGCGCGTTCGGCGGCCAGACGGATGCGCGCTTTCAGCGGCTCGCTGGTGATCTGGTAGTCGGCGAAATCGGCTTCGGTGGCGTACACGCCGATCGGCAGGGTTACGGCCTGGAAGAAACTGAACAGCGGGCGCAGCTGGTGATCGAGGACCAGCGCATGGCGTTCGCTGCCACCGGTGGCGGCGAGCAGCACAGTGGTGTCGATCAGCGCATTCAGGTCGATCAGGTCGAACAGGTGCTTGAGCAGTCCAGGGTACGAGCCGCGATACACCGGCGCCGCGACGATCAACAGGTCCGCCTGTTCGATGGCTTGCAGCTCGGCCTCGATCTCCGCTGGCAACTCCTGACGGGACAACGCGGCGCCTAGCGGGCGGGCGATGTCGCCGAGTTCGATCAGATGACTCTCGACGGGCAGGTGCCCGGACAATTCGGTCAGCAGGGCCTGGGTCAGCACCAGGGTTCGCGATGGACGCCAGGTTCCGCCGGACAGGGCGACGACTTTCAGTGGACGCGACATGGTCAGTTCCTTTTTCAACAGTTGCTCGGCGAGCAGTGAGTAGTCACTGGAGCAGAGCAAGCGCTGTACCAATTCCTGTAAGGCCCGTATTCCGGGGCTTTGAGCGTTTTCGGCGGCTGTGCTCGTGTGACTTTCAGGCCGGTTTGTTGAACCGCTGTTGCCTGGGAAACAGTTGCTGGAGCAACAGTGCCGAACGCGATGGAGGATTTATAAAGGCTGACTGTTATTCCGTAAAAGACTGTTAATTGATATTGATAGGTCTTTTGAGAATATAAAGGGCAAACCTTGCCCGAATCCTGATAGCCACTATTGAGAGCGTTGATTTCTGCCACGACGAGCCCGGGCGTAGCCTTTCTCCATCGACCCACACTGCTCGCCAGGACGCTCCCATGAATCGTTTACTGACTGTTTCCCTGATGTTCGCTGTCTCCGTTCTCGCCGGTTGCGCGAGCCACGTTTCCCCGGAATTGCGCCCTTACACCGCGGAAGAAACTCGCGAACTGGCCCTCGAAAGCCTGAACCGTCGCGGCTTGTCCTTCGAGGAATACCAGGTGAAAAAAGCCGAATTGCTCGGCCAGCCACAGAAGCCTTTCGGGTTTGATAACAAAGGTGAAATGAGCGCGGATCGGACCGTACAGCTGCACGGTCGTCCTAGCTGATCCGAAACTGTACTGCTCGAAGTTTTACCCAACTGTCCGTGGGTTTGCGCGGCGCCGTGGGATAGGGTCAACACCTGAATGACCCTGACGGACTGCCTGCCATGACCCTCTCGCTCGACCTGCTGCTGGGCTTTGCCCTGTTTGCCCTTGTCACCTCGATCACACCGGGGCCGAACAACACCATGTTGCTGGCATCGGGGGTGAATTTCGGCTTTAACCGCACCATCCCCCATATGCTCGGCATTACCTGCGGCTTCTTCGTGCTGGTGGTGGCGGTGGGTTTTGGTCTGGGCGCGGTGTTCCAGACTTATCCACTTCTTTACACGGTCCTGCGTTATGTGGGCGCGGCGTACTTGCTGTACCTGGCGTGGAAAATCGCCCATTCCGGCCCGGTCGGCGAAAGTGAGTCGGGCGAGGCAAAACCGATCAGTTATCTCGGCGCGGCGGCTTTTCAGTGGGTCAATCCCAAGGCGTGGATCATGGCCATTGGCGCCATCAGCACGTACACGCCGATGCAGGGTTATTTCACCAACGTGATCGTGATTGCGGCGGTGTTCGCCATCATCAACCTGCCGAGCGTCGGTGTCTGGGCGGCGTGCGGGACCTTGTTGCGCAACGTGCTCAAGGATCGTCGCTGGTTGCGGGTGTTCAACTGGGGCATGGCGGCGCTGCTGGTGATTTCGCTGTATCCGTTACTCCTTGAAAGCTTTAGCTGACGCAGTGCTACAACCGCCGGCCCGATGCCTGTTAAAGTCGCGTTCAGGAGCGTTCCTACGCACTTTTAAATGAAGTTGTTCTTCTTTAACGGCATCCGATCAGGTATTGATGACGCTCTCGAACCCGGACGCAGCTCACAAGGCTGCGTCGTGCCGTTTGTAGACACGAGCTTCCTGATCCCGGAACACGCTCTGCGAGTCTTTTTATGAACACACGTCCGCTGTATTTCGATTACGCCGCCACCACTCCGGTGGACGAGCGGGTCATCCAGGTGATGATCGAGTGTCTGGGTTTCAACGGTAACTTCGGCAACCCGGCTTCCAGTTCCCACGCCTTCGGCCAGCAGGCACGGCAAACGGTCGAGAACGCTCGCCGGCAAGTCGCCGAACTGGTCGGCGCCCAGGCGCAGCAGATCGTCTGGACCTCCGGCGCCACCGAATCCAACAACCTCGCCCTCAAAGGTGTCGCCCAGGCACGTGGCGTGTCCGGTGGCCATATCATCACCAGTCAGATCGAACACAAGGCCATCCTCGACACCGCCCGGCAATTGCAGGACGCCGGTGTCGCCGTGACCTATCTGGTGCCGGATGCCGAGGGCCTGATCACTCCGCAAGCGGTCAGCGAAGCGATGCGCGATGACACCTTTCTGGTGTCGCTGATGCTGGTCAACAACGAACTCGGCACCGTCAACGACATCCCGGCCATCGGCGAAGTGGTGCGCGGGCGCGGGGCGTTGTTCCATGTCGATGCGGCCCAGGGCGCCGGCAAGGTCGCGATCGATCTGGCGCAATGGCCGGTGGACCTGATGTCGTTCTCGGCCCACAAACTCTATGGCCCCAAAGGCATCGGCGCGCTGTATGTCGGCCCGCGTGCGCAACAGCGTTTGCAGGCGCAGATTCACGGTGGCGGCCACGAGGGCGGATTGCGTTCCGGCACGCTGGCGACGCATCAGATCGCCGCGATGGGCTCGGCATTTGCCTTGGCTGCCGAAGCTTTCGATGACGAGAAGAAAATTATCGTCGCGCTGCGCGAGCGACTGCTCGAACAACTGTTGAGCCTGCCCGGCGTGCGCCTCAACGGCAGCATTACTCAACGAATTCCGCACACCTTGAGCCTGACCTTCAGCGAAGGCGAGTTCAACCCGGCGGCGCTGAGCCATTCGATCGCGTTCTCTGCGACCTCGGCCTGCAACTCCGCCAGCAACACACCGTCCCACGTTTTGCTGGCATTGGGGCACGATGCACATCTGGCCGGGCGCACCATTCGCCTGAGCCTCGGTCGTTTCACCACCGCCGAGGACATCGACAAGGCTGTAGATCTGATCAAGACCGCCTGCGCCAGTGCTCCGGCATTCTGGGCGACAGGGCTTTAACGAGCCGGCTTCGAACGGCACCGAACAATAACGATGAAGTGATTGGCAGGAGACACGATGAGTACCCAGACTTTGACCGAAGGAACGGTTCCCCAGCGCCTGGCGCACACCCGCGAACTGATGCGTCGCGAAGGCATTCACGCACTGCTGGTGCCGTCCGCCGACCCGCACCTGTCGGAGTACCTGCCGGGGTACTGGCAGGGGCGGCAATGGTTGTCGGGTTTTCATGGCTCGGTGGGCACGTTGATTGTCACCACCGATTTCGCCGGGGTCTGGGCCGACAGTCGTTACTGGGAACAGGCGACCAAGGAACTCAAGGGCAGCGGCATCGAACTGGTCAAGCTGCAACCGGGTCAGCCGAGCCCGCTGGACTGGCTCGCCGAGCAGACACCGGAAGGTGGCGTGGTTGCGGTCGATGGCGCGGTGATGGCCGTGGCGTCGGCGCGGACCCTGGGCAGCAAGCTTGAAGCGCGGGGCGCCAGCCTGCGTACCGACCTCGACCTGTTGAACGAAGTCTGGAGCGACCGTCCGGGTCTGCCGAACGCACCGATCTATCAACACTTGCCGCCGCAGGCGACCGTCAGCCGTGGCGAGAAACTCGCCCAGTTGCGTGAAACCCTGCAGGAACGCGGCGCCGATTGGCACTTCATCGCCACCCTCGACGACATCGCCTGGTTGTTCAACCTGCGCGGCGGCGATGTGTCGTTCAATCCGGTATTCGTTTCCTTCGCCCTGATCGGTCAGCAACAGGCCACGCTGTTTGTGGCGTTGAGCAAGGTCGACGCTGATCTGCGCGCCGTGCTGGAAAAGGACGGCGTGACCTTGCGCGATTACAGCGAAGTTGCTGATGCCTTGGCTGCGATCCCGAACGGCGCGAGCCTGCTGGTGGATCCGGCGCGGGTGACCAGCGGCCTGCTGGGCAACCTCGACAGCGGTGTGAAACTGGTCGAAGGCCTGAATCCGACCACATTGGCCAAATCACAAAAAAGCCCGGCGGATGCCGAGCACATTCGTCAGGCGATGGAGCAGGACGGCGCGGCGCTGTGCGAGTTCTTCACCTGGCTGGAATCGGCCTGGGGCCGCGAGCGCATTACCGAGCTGACCATTGACGAGAAACTCACGGCGGCCCGTGAGCGTCGTCCGGATTATGTATCGCTGAGTTTCAACACCATTGCCGCCTACAACGCCAACGGCGCGATGCCGCATTACCACGCCACCCCGGAAGAGCACGCGGTGATCGAGGGTGACGGCTTGCTGCTGATCGATTCCGGCGGCCAATACCTGGGCGGTACCACCGATATCACACGCATGGTGGCGGTCGGCACGCCGAGCGCAGAACAGAAACGTGACTGCACCCGCGTGTTGAAGGGTGTGATCGCATTGTCCCGCGCGCACTTCCCGAAAGGCATTCTGTCGCCGCTGCTGGATGCGATTGCCCGTGCACCGATCTGGGCCGAGAACGTGGATTACGGCCATGGTACCGGTCACGGCGTAGGTTATTTCCTCAATGTGCACGAAGGTCCGCAGGTGATTGCCTATCAGGCTGCGCCGGCACCGCAAACCGCCATGCAACCGGGGATGATCACCTCCATCGAACCGGGTACTTACCGTCCGGGCCGCTGGGGTGTGCGGATCGAGAACCTGGCAATGAACGTCGTTGCCGGAAGCAGCGAGTTCGGCGAGTTCCTCAAGTTCGAAACCCTGACCCTGTGCCCGATCGACACCCGTTGCCTTGAACCGTCCTTGCTCACGCAGGAAGAGAAGCAGTGGTTCAACGCCTATCACGCCGAAGTGCGCGAGCGTTTGAGCCCGTTGCTCAGCGGTGAGGCACTGGTGTGGTTGAATACTCGCACTGCCGCTATTTGATGGGTTGAAGCTCGGGCGCTGCTGCCAGCGCCCGGGTCATGTACTCGACAAACGCGTTGACCCTGGCGGACTGACGACGGTTCGCCGGGGACACGGCGTGTATCGGCAATGATCGAGTCTGGTAGTCCTGAAACAGGGCGATCACTCGACCGGCCTTCAAGTCCTCGCTGAACAGCCAGACCGGTGACAGCGAAATCCCTAATCCTCCCAATACCATCTCGCGGATCGCCTCGGAGTTGTTGCTCTGGGCGTTGCCTTTGATGCGCACCTCGTGGCGCTGGCCGTCCTTTTCGTAAGTCCACAGGTTTTGCGATTCGAGCAGGTTGAATTGCAGGCAGTTGTGCTGCGCCAGATCCTGCGGCGATTGCGGATGTTCGTGGCGTTGCAGATAAGCCGGAGCCGCAACGGTGGCGCGGTGGGTGGTGCCGATTCGTCGGGCGATCATGCCACTGTCGTTCAATTCTCCGATGCGCAGGCTGACATCCAGGCCTTCGCTGACCAGATCCAGGTTCTGGTCGTTCAGGTGCAGGTCTATCTGAACCTGTGGGTATAGCTTGAGAAAATCGGGGAGTCTTGGAGCGATCTGCAGGCGGCCGAAGCTGACTGACGAGCCGATGCGTAACGCCCCGGCGACTGTTTCCCGGCCAGACTGGAAACTGTGTTCGGCAGCATCCACTGCTGCAAGAATATTCCGGCATTCGTTGTAGTACCGCTGACCTTCATCGGTCAGCGACAGCTTGCGCGTACTGCGGGCAATCAGCTTGCCGCCCAGTTGGGTTTCCAGGGCGCGCAGAACCTTGCTGATGGTGGGTTGGGTGGTTTGCAGCTCTCGGGCCACGGCGGAAAAACTGCCGCGTTCGACCACCCGGACGAAGATTGCCATTGCGTTGAGCTTGTCCACGGAGCGCCTCATTCATGCCGGTTTGGCATGATCACTATAGTCATTCGGCGTCTTATCGGCATGAGTTGGTTGGGAGAACATGGCTTCACTTTCTCCCACAGGAATGACCGAAATGACTGACTCACTGCACATGAATGCCCTGATAGTGGACACCGCCAATGGGCCGCTACGCTTGGTTTCCCTTGAACGCCCCGTGGCGGGTGCCGGACAGGTATTGGTGCGGATCAAGGCCAGTGGTGTGAATCCGCTGGATCTGAAAATTCGTGCCGGGCAGGCCGCCCATGCTCGACAGCCGTTGCCGGCGGTGTTGGGGCTGGATCTGGCGGGTGTGATTGAAGTGGTGGGTGAGGGCGTGCAGGGCTGGGCGCCGGGCGATGAGGTTTATGCCTTGGCGACCGGCATTGGCGGCGTGCAGGGTTCGCTGGCGGAATTTGCGGTGGTTGATGCGCGGCTTCTTGCGCGTAAGCCGGTCAATCTGAGCATGCGTGAGGCCGCAGGGTTACCGCTGGTGCTGATTACGGCGTGGGAAGGCTTGGTGGATCGGGCACGGGTGAGTGCCGGGAAAAAAGTATTGATTCACGGTGGGGCGGGTGGCGTCGGGCATGTGGCGGTGCAAATTGCCCGCTCGTTTGGTGCCGAGGTTTTTGCGACAGGGTCCGCAGGGCAACGCGAGATCATTGAAGGTTATGGTGCGACGTTCATTGATTACCGTGAGATGTCGGTTGACGACTATGTCCGCGAGTACACGGCCGGGGAGGGGTTTGACATCGTTTACGACACGGTGGGCGGCGATACGCTGGATGCGTCTTTCAAGGCTGCGCGAAGCTACCACGGGCATGTCCTGAGTTGCCTGGGCTGGGGGCAGCATAGTCTGGCGCCGCTGTCATTCCGGGGGGCGACCTACTCTGGCGTGTTTACCTTGTTGCCGCTGCTGACTGGAAAGGGTGGCGAGCATCATGGCGAGATCCTGCGCCAGGCTGCCTTGTTGATTGAAGCCGGAGAGGTGAAGCCGCTGCTTGATGCGCGTCGTTTTACGCTTGAATCAGCCGGCGAGGCCCATGAGCTGCTTTCGTCAAAAGCAGCCCGGGGACGTCTGGTGGTAGAGATCTAGCGCAGGGCTTCTTCAACGAAGTCGAGCCGATCCTGACCGAAGAACAACTGGTTGCCGATGAACATGCTCGGCGCGCCGAAGACGCCACGCTTCACGGCCGTCTCGGTGTTGTCCTTGAGGGCCGCCTTGACCGCTTCATCGTTGGTCAGTGCCAGTACCTGCTCAGGATTGAAGCCATGTTCGGTCAGCACCGCTGCAACCGTTGCCGGTTCATCGAGGCTGCGACCCTCAACCCACAACGCTTTGAACAGGCAGTCGATGAACGCGTGGAAGCGCTCCGGGTGGCGCAATTGAATGCCGGTCACCGCCCGCATCAGCATCAGGGTATTGATCGGAAAGTGCGGGTTGAATTTCAGGGGGACGCCGTAGCGCTTGGCGTAGCGATCCAGATCCTGAAACATATAGCGGCCCTTGGCCGGGATCATCGCCGGTGACGCATTGCCGGTGGCTTTGAACACGCCGCCCAGCAACATCGGGATATAGATCAACTGGCTGCCGGTCTTGGCGCAGATTCCTGGCAGCTGGGTGTACGCCAGATACGTGGCGGGGCTGCCGAGGTCGAAGTAGAACTCCACGGTTTTGCTCATGATCGCTGCACTCATTGTTGTTATTGGGAGGGGTTACCAGCGTTCGTTCCAGGGGCGCAGATCCAGCTCGAAGGTCCAGGCATCCCTTGGCTGGCTGTGCAGGTACCAATAGTTCTCGGCGATGTGCTCGGGATTGAGAATACCGTCCTGATCCTTGGTGGCGTATTTGTCGGGGAAATTGCTGCGGATGAAGTCGGTGTCGATGGCGCCGTCGACCACGATGTGGGCGACGTGAATGTTCATAGGGCCGAGTTCCCGGGCCATGCTTTGCGCCAGTGCGCGGATACCATGTTTGGCGCCGGCGAATGCGGCAAAACCGGAAGCGCCACGCAGCCCGGCGGTAGCACCGGTGAACAGAATGGTGCCGCGCTTGCGCGTGACCATGCGCTTGGCGACTTCGCGGGCATTGAGGAATCCGGAGAAACAGGCCATTTCCCAGATCTTGAAATATTTGCGTGCCGTTTCTTCGAGAATGCTGCAAGGCACATTGGCGCCGATGTTGAAAACGAATGCTTCAATCGGCCCGAGACGGGTTTCGATATCTTCGATCAGCGCAATCACGTCTTCTTCCTTGCGCGCGTCGCAGGCAAAACCGTGGGCTTCGCCGCCTTCTGCCTGGATGGCTTCCACCAATGGCTGCAATTTGTCGGCACTGCGACGTGTGACGCAAGCGATGAAACCTTCTTTGGCGAACCGCTTGGCGATGGCGCCGCCCGTGGCATCACCAGCACCGACAACCAATACGACCTTCTTGTTATTCATGGGTGGATCCCTTTAGTAAACGATCGTTAAGTGAACGAACGTTATGCTAGGATTTGCCCAGCGTCAAGGCAGTCCATTACGAGGGCAAATACATGCGGTACTCCGCCGGTCACAAGCTTGAAACCAAGGAAAAACTGCTGCAAAGCAGTTCGCTGTCTGCGAAAAAAACCGGGTTTTCAACCATGGGCGTCGACGGACTGATGAAGGCGATCGGCCTCAGTGGCGCGGCTTTCTACAGCCATTTCTCATCCAAGGACGCTTTGTTCGCGGCTATCGTCGAGCGCGAGTTGTGCCAGAGCCTTGAGCGGCTGGGGGGGCGGGGTGAGCAGGATCGCGAAAGGTTGGAGCGGTGCCTCAAGCTGTATTTGAGCATGGTTCATGTCGAGCAACCTGAGCTGGGTTGCGCCTTACCGGCACTGGGCGCCGAGATTGCGCGCTCGGATGTTGTTGTACGGGAACAGGCGGAGCTGTGGATTTGTCGGCTTCAGGAAAGTTGGGCGCAGATTCTGGAGAGCGACAGCTTGGCCTGGGCGATTCTGTCGCAATGTGTCGGGGCATTGGTGGTGGCGCGGATGTTGGCATCCCCGCAGATTCAGCAGCGGGTGCTCGAATCCAGTCACGAAGAGATTGGCCGCCAGCTCGCCGTTCAACGAGCACAATAGCGGCGGTGGCTTATTTGCAGATAACGATCATGCTTCGGCTGGTATAGCCGGCGGGGTTGAGGCCGAAGGGATAATCACCCGGCTCCTCCACCGCATCCCCGGATTTGGCGATGACTTTGTAACCCTTTGGCGCGCAGGAGTTGGCGGCACTGGTGTAGCACTTGTCCCAGGAAGAGGAAAGCCCTGAACAGTTGATGTGCAGCCCTTTTTTGCCGTGCTTTACCTGAGCCTTGGAGGTCGCCGCGCATCCCGAAATGGCGAGTATGGCGATCAGTATCAAAATTCGTTTCATTACCGTCCTTATGGCGGCCTCGAGTCTGGCGCTCGGGTCTGCCTGCATTCGCTCTCGCTTGACGCGTTCCGATGTCCCTATCCGAAAAAATCCATATCTGGCGCTGAGTTGCGAGGCTAAACATGGCCTAAATGAGCGGCAAATGCCAGACCTTCGTTACAACCGCTTTCAATCCGCCGCAATCACGGGCTTGGCGTGGCTGCCCATGGTCATCGTTGCACCGACCGAAGCCAGAATAATGCAGAGGATGGCCATCCATTGTGACAAGGAGAGATATTCCTGCAGGAACAGCAGCCCCGATAGCGCACCAAATGCAGGTTCGATACTCATCAGCGTACCGAAAGTACGAGCGGGCATACGGGTGAGGGCGACCATTTCCAGGGTGTAGGGCAGGGCGGTGGAAAGTATTGCGACACCAATGGCTATCGGGATCAATGACGGCGTCAGCAATGCGGCGCCGGCGTGGACGATGCCGATGGGGGCGACGAACAGTGCTGCGATCATCACGCCCAGTGCCGCCGTCGTCACGCCGTTGTCAGCGCCGGCCTTCTGACCGAAGAGAATGTAAAGTGCCCAGCAAACACCAGCGCCCAGCGCATAGGCCACACCGGTAAGGTCGAGACCCGCTGTCGCTGCACCTGTTGGTATCAATAGCAGCAATCCGACGGCGGCAAGGGCAATCCAGAGGAAGTCGATTGCACGACGGGACGCGTAGATGGCGACGGCCAGCGGCCCGGTGAACTCGAGCGCAACCGCAATGCCGAGCGGCACGGTGCGCAAAGACATATAGAAGAGGAAGTTCATGCCGCCCAGCGCCATCCCGTACACGATCACGGTACGTAGCGATTTGGCCGTCAGCTTTGCCCTCCAGGGTCTCAGCAATAGCAGCATGATCACGCTGGCGAACATCAGGCGTAGCGTCGTTGTGCCTTGGGCGCCCACGATGGGGAACATGCTTTTGGCCAGAGACGCGCCTGACTGGATCGATGCCATGGCGATCAATATCAGGCCAACCGGAAACAGGATGGATACAAGACTGCGGGGTTGGTCGTTCATTGCGCGGCATCGTCCGATAGTAAAGGCAGTAGAAGGCACTCACTGAGTGATGGGCAATATACTGCGCATTCGCTGATGTTGCGTCTATATATAAGCGGGCTTTTTGAGTCGGTTGATAGAAAAACCAAATTAAGGGTTGACGGCAGATTCTGAGTCTCTATAATTCGCCCCACTTCCGGCGCAGTCGAAACGGAAAACTCCTTGAGATTCAATGAGTTATGCAGATTTCGATAGTGAGTTGCTTCAGATCATCGAAGCCTGGAAGGAGTTGGAAATGCCGGTTTGTCTGGTGCTTTCAACGGTTCGGTCTTCTCGATCGAAAGCGGAGAAAAAGAGGTGTTGACAGCAGCGTGTAACGCTGTAGAATTCGCCTCCCGCTAACGAGAGATCGGAAGCGCAAGTGGTTGAAGTTGTTGAAGAAATCTTCGAAAACTTCTGGAAATAATCACTTGACAGCAAATGAGGCTGCTGTAGAATGCGCGCCTCGGTTGAGACGAAAGATCTTAACCAACCGCTCTTTAACAACTGAATCAAGCAATTCGTGTGGGTGCTTGTGGAGTCAGACTGATAGTCAACAAGATTATCAGCATCACAAGTTGCTCCGCGAGAAATCAAAGATGTAACCAACGATTGCTGAGCCAAGTTTAGGGTTTCTTAAAAACCCAAAGATGTTTGAACTGAAGAGTTTGATCATGGCTCAGATTGAACGCTGGCGGCAGGCCTAACACATGCAAGTCGAGCGGATGAAGGGAGCTTGCTCCTGGATTCAGCGGCGGACGGGTGAGTAATGCCTAGGAATCTGCCTGGTAGTGGGGGACAACGTTTCGAAAGGAACGCTAATACCGCATACGTCCTACGGGAGAAAGCAGGGGACCTTCGGGCCTTGCGCTATCAGATGAGCCTAGGTCGGATTAGCTAGTTGGTGAGGTAATGGCTCACCAAGGCGACGATCCGTAACTGGTCTGAGAGGATGATCAGTCACACTGGAACTGAGACACGGTCCAGACTCCTACGGGAGGCAGCAGTGGGGAATATTGGACAATGGGCGAAAGCCTGATCCAGCCATGCCGCGTGTGTGAAGAAGGTCTTCGGATTGTAAAGCACTTTAAGTTGGGAGGAAGGGTTGTAGATTAATACTCTGCAATTTTGACGTTACCGACAGAATAAGCACCGGCTAACTCTGTGCCAGCAGCCGCGGTAATACAGAGGGTGCAAGCGTTAATCGGAATTACTGGGCGTAAAGCGCGCGTAGGTGGTTCGTTAAGTTGGATGTGAAATCCCCGGGCTCAACCTGGGAACTGCATCCAAAACTGGCGAGCTAGAGTATGGTAGAGGGTGGTGGAATTTCCTGTGTAGCGGTGAAATGCGTAGATATAGGAAGGAACACCAGTGGCGAAGGCGACCACCTGGACTGATACTGACACTGAGGTGCGAAAGCGTGGGGAGCAAACAGGATTAGATACCCTGGTAGTCCACGCCGTAAACGATGTCAACTAGCCGTTGGGAGCCTTGAGCTCTTAGTGGCGCAGCTAACGCATTAAGTTGACCGCCTGGGGAGTACGGCCGCAAGGTTAAAACTCAAATGAATTGACGGGGGCCCGCACAAGCGGTGGAGCATGTGGTTTAATTCGAAGCAACGCGAAGAACCTTACCAGGCCTTGACATCCAATGAACTTTCCAGAGATGGATTGGTGCCTTCGGGAACATTGAGACAGGTGCTGCATGGCTGTCGTCAGCTCGTGTCGTGAGATGTTGGGTTAAGTCCCGTAACGAGCGCAACCCTTGTCCTTAGTTACCAGCACGTTATGGTGGGCACTCTAAGGAGACTGCCGGTGACAAACCGGAGGAAGGTGGGGATGACGTCAAGTCATCATGGCCCTTACGGCCTGGGCTACACACGTGCTACAATGGTCGGTACAAAGGGTTGCCAAGCCGCGAGGTGGAGCTAATCCCATAAAACCGATCGTAGTCCGGATCGCAGTCTGCAACTCGACTGCGTGAAGTCGGAATCGCTAGTAATCGCGAATCAGAATGTCGCGGTGAATACGTTCCCGGGCCTTGTACACACCGCCCGTCACACCATGGGAGTGGGTTGCACCAGAAGTAGCTAGTCTAACCTTCGGGAGGACGGTTACCACGGTGTGATTCATGACTGGGGTGAAGTCGTAACAAGGTAGCCGTAGGGGAACCTGCGGCTGGATCACCTCCTTAATCGACGACATCAGCTGCTCCATAAGTTCCCACACGAATTGCTTGATTCATTGAAGAAGACGAAAGAAGCAGCCCGAAATTGGGTCTGTAGCTCAGTTGGTTAGAGCGCACCCCTGATAAGGGTGAGGTCGGCAGTTCGAATCTGCCCAGACCCACCAATTTTGTGTGGGAAACGCCTGTAGAAATACGGGGCCATAGCTCAGCTGGGAGAGCGCCTGCCTTGCACGCAGGAGGTCAGCGGTTCGATCCCGCTTGGCTCCACCACTACTGCTTCTGAAGTAAGAGCTTAGAAATGAGCATTCCATCGTGTGATGGTGAATGTTGATTTCTAGTCTTTGACTAGTTCGTTCTTTAAAAATTTGGGTATGTGATAGAAAGATAGACTGAACGCCACTTTCACTGGTGGTGATCAGGCTAAGGTAAAATTTGTGAGTTCTCTTAGTTGAGAAATTCGAATTTTCGGCGAATGTCGTCTTCACAGTATAACCAGATTGCTTGGGGTTATATGGTCAAGTGAAGAAGCGCATACGGTGGATGCCTTGGCAGTCAGAGGCGATGAAAGACGTGGTAGCCTGCGAAAAGCTTCGGGGAGTCGGCAAACAGACTTTGATCCGGAGATGTCTGAATGGGGGAACCCAGCCATCACAAGATGGTTATCTTGCACTGAATACATAGGTGCAAGAGGCGAACCAGGGGAACTGAAACATCTAAGTACCCTGAGGAAAAGAAATCAACCGAGATTCCCTTAGTAGTGGCGAGCGAACGGGGACTAGCCCTTAAGTGGCTTTGAGATTAGCGGAACGCTCTGGAAAGTGCGGCCATAGTGGGTGATAGCCCTGTACGCGAAAATCTCTTAGTCATGAAATCGAGTAGGACGGAGCACGAGAAACTTTGTCTGAATATGGGGGGACCATCCTCCAAGGCTAAATACTACTGACTGACCGATAGTGAACTAGTACCGTGAGGGAAAGGCGAAAAGAACCCCGGAGAGGGGAGTGAAATAGATCCTGAAACCGTATGCGTACAAGCAGTGGGAGCAGACTTTGTTCTGTGACTGCGTACCTTTTGTATAATGGGTCAGCGACTTATTTTCAGTGGCGAGCTTAACCGAATAGGGGAGGCGTAGCGAAAGCGAGTCTTAATAGGGCGTCTAGTCGCTGGGAATAGACCCGAAACCGGGCGATCTATCCATGGGCAGGTTGAAGGTTAGGTAACACTGACTGGAGGACCGAACCGACTACCGTTGAAAAGTTAGCGGATGACCTGTGGATCGGAGTGAAAGGCTAATCAAGCTCGGAGATAGCTGGTTCTCCTCGAAAGCTATTTAGGTAGCGCCTCATGTATCACTGTAGGGGGTAGAGCACTGTTTCGGCTAGGGGGTCATCCCGACTTACCAAACCGATGCAAACTCCGAATACCTACAAGTGCCGAGCATGGGAGACACACGGCGGGTGCTAACGTCCGTCGTGAAAAGGGAAACAACCCAGACCGTCAGCTAAGGTCCCAAAGTTATGGTTAAGTGGGAAACGATGTGGGAAGGCTTAGACAGCTAGGAGGTTGGCTTAGAAGCAGCCACCCTTTAAAGAAAGCGTAATAGCTCACTAGTCGAGTCGGCCTGCGCGGAAGATGTAACGGGGCTCAAACCATACACCGAAGCTACGGGTATCACGCAAGTGATGCGGTAGAGGAGCGTTCTGTAAGCCTGTGAAGGTGAGTTGAGAAGCTTGCTGGAGGTATCAGAAGTGCGAATGCTGACATGAGTAACGACAATGGGTGTGAAAAACACCCACGCCGAAAGACCAAGGTTTCCTGCGCAACGTTAATCGACGCAGGGTTAGTCGGTCCCTAAGGCGAGGCTGAAAAGCGTAGTCGATGGAAAACAGGTTAATATTCCTGTACTTCTGGTTATTGCGATGGAGGGACGGAGAAGGCTAGGCCAGCTTGGCGTTGGTTGTCCAAGTTTAAGGTGGTAGGCTGGAATCTTAGGTAAATCCGGGATTCTAAGGCCGAGAGCTGATGACGAGTTGCCTTTAGGCGACGAAGTGGTTGATGCCATGCTTCCAAGAAAAGCTTCTAAGCTTCAGATAACCAGGAACCGTACCCCAAACCGACACAGGTGGTTGGGTAGAGAATACCAAGGCGCTTGAGAGAACTCGGGTGAAGGAACTAGGCAAAATGGCACCGTAACTTCGGGAGAAGGTGCGCCGGTGAGGGTGAAGGACTTGCTCCGTAAGCCCATGCCGGTCGAAGATACCAGGCCGCTGCGACTGTTTATTAAAAACACAGCACTCTGCAAACACGAAAGTGGACGTATAGGGTGTGACGCCTGCCCGGTGCCGGAAGGTTAATTGATGGGGTTAGCTAACGCGAAGCTCTTGATCGAAGCCCCGGTAAACGGCGGCCGTAACTATAACGGTCCTAAGGTAGCGAAATTCCTTGTCGGGTAAGTTCCGACCTGCACGAATGGCGTAACGATGGCGGCGCTGTCTCCACCCGAGACTCAGTGAAATTGAAATCGCTGTGAAGATGCAGTGTATCCGCGGCTAGACGGAAAGACCCCGTGAACCTTTACTATAGCTTTGCACTGGACTTTGAATTTGCTTGTGTAGGATAGGTGGGAGGCTTTGAAGCGTGGACGCCAGTTCGCGTGGAGCCATCCTTGAAATACCACCCTGGCAACTTTGAGGTTCTAACTCAGGTCCGTTATCCGGATCGAGGACAGTGTATGGTGGGTAGTTTGACTGGGGCGGTCTCCTCCTAAAGAGTAACGGAGGAGTACGAAGGTGCGCTCAGACCGGTCGGAAATCGGTCGTAGAGTATAAAGGCAAAAGCGCGCTTGACTGCGAGACAGACACGTCGAGCAGGTACGAAAGTAGGTCTTAGTGATCCGGTGGTTCTGTATGGAAGGGCCATCGCTCAACGGATAAAAGGTACTCCGGGGATAACAGGCTGATACCGCCCAAGAGTTCATATCGACGGCGGTGTTTGGCACCTCGATGTCGGCTCATCACATCCTGGGGCTGAAGCCGGTCCCAAGGGTATGGCTGTTCGCCATTTAAAGTGGTACGCGAGCTGGGTTTAGAACGTCGTGAGACAGTTCGGTCCCTATCTGCCGTGGACGTTTGAGATTTGAGAGGGGCTGCTCCTAGTACGAGAGGACCGGAGTGGACGAACCTCTGGTGTTCCGGTTGTCACGCCAGTGGCATTGCCGGGTAGCTATGTTCGGAAAAGATAACCGCTGAAAGCATCTAAGCGGGAAACTTGCCTCAAGATGAGATCTCACTGGAACCTTGAGTTCCCTGAAGGGCCGTCGAAGACTACGACGTTGATAGGTTGGGTGTGTAAGCGCTGTGAGGCGTTGAGCTAACCAATACTAATTGCCCGTGAGGCTTGACCATATAACACCCAAGCAATTTGTGCTTAAGAGCCAGATTGCGGTGTGTGAAGACGCAATGAACCGAAAGTTCGACGCTCACAAAGCACCGAAAACTATCCATACCCAATTTGCTGAAGCGAGGCCATCCGGTCACGAGTCAGTACCCGAATTTCTTGACGACCATAGAGCGTTGGAACCACCTGATCCCATCCCGAACTCAGAAGTGAAACGATGCATCGCCGATGGTAGTGTGGGGTTTCCCCATGTGAGAGTAGGTCATCGTCAAGATTAAATTCCGAAACCCCAATTGCGAAAGCAATTGGGGTTTTGTTTTGCCCGCGAGAAAATCCTGGAAGAGTAGGCCGGGCGTCGTGATCGCAACCACTGGGGAAATCCTTCTGAAATGACCGCCCGGTTTTTGGTATGGTGCAGCTCGTTTTTAACGGACTGATGTCTCGCCCACGGATCGGCGCTCATTTTTGTCAAAGAGTTGCTGCAGAAATGCCTGAACCAATCCCCATCAAGGACCACGAAAAAGAGACGCGCCTGGTCAACAAACGGCTGGTTGCCTGTGCCTTGTTCGTCTTCGCGATAAGCTGTGCGCTGGTGGTGCGCCTGTACATCCTGCAAGTGGTTGAGTTCGACTACCACTCGACCATCTCCGAAAACAACCGTGTCCATGTCCTGCCAATCCCGCCAACACGCGGGTTGATTTACGACCGCAACGGCGTGCTGCTGGCCGACAACCGTCCCAGTTACAACCTGATCATCACCCGCGAACGTGCCACTGATGTCAATCAGGAGCTGGACGAAGTCATCAGTCTCCTGCACCTGCCCGCGGAAGATCGTTCGGTCTTCGACAAGGCCATGAAACAGTCGCGTCACCCGTTTACACCGGTGACCCTGTTCTATGAACTGACCGAAGAACAGATTGCCGTGCTGGCGGTCAACGAGTTCCGCTTGCCGGGGCTGGATGTCGAACCGCAGTTCGTTCGTCACTACCCGCTCGGCGCGCACTTCGCCCACTCGATCGGCTATGTCGGTCGCATCAACGAAAAAGAATCCAAGACGCTCGACTCCGTCGAGTACCGCGGCACCCAATCCATCGGCAAGACGGGCGTAGAGCGTTTCTACGAAGCACAACTGCACGGCCATGTCGGTTACGAGGAAGTGGAAACCAACGCTCAGGGCCGCGTACTGCGTGTCCTCAAGCACACCGACCCAGTGCCCGGCAAAAACATCGTCCTGAGCCTCGACGTCAAGCTTCAGGAAGCCGCCGAAGCCGCGCTGGGCGACCGTCGCGGCTCGGTCGTTGCACTGGATCCATCGACCGGTGAAGTGCTGGCCATGGTCAGCAACCCCAGCTTCGACCCCAACCTGTTCGTGACCGGTATCAGCTCCAAGGAATATTCCGCGCTGCGTGACTCCATCGACCGACCGCTGTTCAACCGCGTGCTGCGCGGCTTGTACGCGCCCGGTTCGACGATCAAGCCCGAGGTGGCAATTGCCGGACTCGACGCTGGCGTAGTCACGCCACAGACCCGCGTCTTTGACCCTGGCTACTACCAACTGCCGGACTTCGACCACAAGTACCGCAACTGGAACCATAGCGGCGACGGCTGGGTGGACATGGATGCGGCGATCATGCGCTCCAACGATACCTACTTCTACGACCTGGCGCACAAGCTCGGCATCGATCGCTTGCACGACTACATGGCGATGTTCGGCCTCGGCGAGAAAGTCTCCCTGGACATGTTCGAAGAGTCTCCTGGCCTGATGCCGTCCCAGGCCTGGAAGCGCGCCACCCGGCGTCAGGCGTGGTTCCCCGGTGAGACAGTGATTCTCGGCATCGGCCAGGGCTACATGCAGGTCACACCGCTGCAGCTGGCTCAGGCCACAGCACTGATTGCCAACAAAGGTGTATGGAATCGTCCACATCTCGCTAAAACCGTCGACGGTGTGCCGCCGGTAGATGAACACCCGATGCCGAACATCCTGCTCAAGGATCCGCGTGACTGGGATCAGGTCAACCACGGCATGCAGATGGTAATGCACGACGCCCGAGGTATCGCCCGCGCCGCTGCCGCCGGTGCGCAGTACCGCATAGCCGGCAAGAGTGGTACGGCGCAGGTGGTGGCGATCAAGCAGGGTGAGCGCTACAACCGCGAGAAAACCCTCGAGCGCCATCGTGACAACGCCTTGTTCGTCGGTTTCGCTCCGGCCGAACATCCGAAGATCGCCATCTCGGTAATGATCGAAAACGGTGAGGCGGGGGGGCGAGTCGCAGGCCCTGTGGTGCGGCAGATCATGGACGCCTGGCTACTCGACCAGGACGGTCACCTCAAGCCGCAGTACGCGGCGCCGACCAAGGCACCGGGCGATCCACACGTGTAATCTGCCACAGCTTCACAGCACAGGCTCACGCAAGCTGAGCATGTGCTGGAAGCTGTCGAGGAACACCGTTTCCGCCTGAGTCATCTTCTGTTCGCGATTCCACAACAGCTGGATATCGAAATCCACCACCCCATCCTCCGGGGGCAATCGCCACAGCAAGCCCTGTTCGACATCCCTTCGGACCAGGTGAGTCGGCAGACAGCCAATGCCGAATCCTGCACAGATCAAGCGGTAAATCTCTTCGAAACTGGTAGAGGAGGCGACAATCTTGCCGGTAAAGCCCTGCTGGTCACGAAACAGCGTCAACGGCGAAAGATTGCCGCCAAGCTGATCGCTGGTGAAGCTGACAAAGTTCTCCGCCGCCAATTGCTCCAGCGTCAGATTCTGTTGTCCGAACAGTCGATGCCGCTGCCCGCAAAAGTACGCATAGCGCTCACGAAACAGCACCCGTTGCTCCAGCCTTGGCTGAGGCAGGCGACATAATCCGACACCGACCGTCGCGGTCTTTTGCAGCAGTGAGCTGATGATGTTCGAACTGCCCATCACTTCGACTTCCAGCTCGATTTTCGGGTGAGTTTCGTGGAAGTCCGCAAGAAACTCATCGTAATGCCGCGCCTGTACGCCGCTGACAGTGAGGATACGGATCTTGCCGACTACGTCGTCATGGCGGTTCTCGACCACGGTGCCCAAACGGGAAATATCGCCGTAGATATCCGCCGCAATCCGCAGGACTTCCTCCCCGGTTTCCGTCAGATCAAAGCGCCGTCCGCTGCGCGCAATCAACACACAATCCAGTTGTTCTTCGAGACGTTTCAACGCCTGGCTGACCGCCGACTGAGTAATGTGCAATCGCGCAGCGGCGCGGCTCATGCTGCCTTCCTGACCGATCACCAAGTAAGTGCGCAGCAGGTTCCAGTCGAGCCGGTCGTTGAGAAAACGTCGGCCGGTCCAGGGATTCGAGGAAGAGCTCATGCAGTAGCCACGCTAATAGTAAAGATAAGTTTTTGAAAATTGACTAATCCTTTCACGGAAGCGATAAAGCCCACAAGCGCCACAGAGCGCGACCGTCAGCCGCCTCGACACCTGCCCAAAAACTATAAATACACAGGGTTCTTGCATGCACACCACCGCTCAGCCGCGTCGCGCCGCGGCCGCTGCCTTCATTGGCACGACCATCGAATTCTACGATTTCTACATCTATGCCACCGCCGCCGCACTGGTGCTCGGGCAAGTGTTCTTTCCCAGCAGCGACCCGGTGACCAGCACGCTCGCCGCGTTCGGCAGTTTCGCCGTTGGTTTCATCGCCCGCCCGATGGCCGGCATGGTGTTCGGACACCTGGGCGACCGTCTCGGCCGCAAGAAAATGTTGCTGGTGACCATGGCACTGATGGGCCTGGCCACCGCCGGCATCGGTCTGCTGCCGAGTTACGCCAGCGTCGGTATCTGGGCGCCGATCGGGTTGATTGTTCTCCGTTTGATCCAGGGCATTTCCGTTGGCGGCGAGTGGGGCGGGGCGGTGCTGATGGCCAGCGAGCACGCCCCGGCCAAACGCAAGACCTTCTACGCCTCGTTCGCCCAGCTCGGCAGCCCGGCGGGTTTGCTGCTGGCGTTGATCGCGTTCCGACTGGTCACGTCGCTGTCGCCGGAAGACTTCCTCGCCTGGGGCTGGCGTCTGCCGTTTCTCGCCAGCGGTGTGCTGATGATGGTCGGGTTGATGATCCGCTCCGGGGTGCATGAATCGCCGGAATTCGCCAAGGCCAAAGACAACAACGAAACCGCGAAATACCCGGTGAAGGATGTTATCCGTCAGTGCTGGCGACAGATCCTGTTCGCGGCCGCCGCCGTGACCATCGGCTCGGCCGGTTTCTTCTTCACCAACACCTTCATGATCACCTATGTCACCCAATATCAGGGTATTCCCCGGGCGACCATTCTCGACTGTCTGTTCCTGGTGACGATCATTCAACTGCTCTCGCAACCGCTGTCGGCGGTGCTCGCCGAGCGCATCGGCGAAGGGCGGTTCCTGATGCTGGTCGCGTTGCTGTGCATGGTCACGCCGTACCCGATGTTCCTGCTCGTCGGCACTCAAAACATTCTGTTGATGACCCTCGGCATCGCCATCGCGGTGGTGATTCTCTCAGCGCTGTACGCGGTGATCGCCGGGTACATGACCCAGGCGTTCCCGGTGCATCTGCGCTACTCGGGCATTTCCATCGCTTACCAGTTGAGTTGCGCGGTCGCCGGGGGCACCACGCCACTGATCGGCACGCTGCTGGCCAGCAAGTTTTCCGGGCAATGGCTGCCGTTGGCGGTGTTCTTCACGCTGCTGTCCGCTCTTTCCCTGATCGGTGTCTGTGGCCTCGCGCGTCTGCGGGCCAACCCGGTCGTCCTTCATACAAGCAAAGAGGTGTATTCGTGAGTAAACCCGCCCACATCGACCCGATCGAATGGCAAGCCCGTTGCGAGCTCGCCGCGTTGTACCGCCTGATCGCGCACTTTCGCATGACCGACCTGATCGACACCCACATCACCCTGCGGATTCCGGGGCCGGAGCATCATTTCCTGATCAACCGCTACGGCGTGATCTTCGACCGCATGCGCGCCTCCGATCTGGTGCGCATCGATCAGGACGGGCGCATCGTCGACCCTGAATATGCAGGGCATCGGGTCAATGCCGCCGGCTTCGTGATCCACTCGGCAATCCACATGGCCCGACCGGATCTGAACTGCGTGATCCACACCCATACCGCCGCCGGCATGGCCGTCGCCGCGCAGAAACAGGGCCTTCTGCCGATCAGTCAGCACGCGCTGAAGTTCTACGGAAAACTCGCTTATCACACCTACGAAGGCATCGCCTTGTCGCTGGATGAGCGCGAACGTTTGATCGCCGACCTCGGCCCGCACCGGGCGATGATCCTGCGCAATCACGGTTTGCTGGTCGGCGGTTCCGGCGTGGCTCAGGCGTTCCAGGAAATCCATTTCCTGGAACGCGCCTGTCAGGCTCAAGTGCAGGCGCTGGCCGGCGGTTGCGAGCTGCATTTCCCGTCGCCGGAAGTCTGCGACCACACCGCCGAACAGTTCGACCGCGATGAACAGGACAACATCATCGACCTGGCCTGGGAGGCCGCCCTGACCCTGATCGAATCCCAGCGCGAGTCCTATCTGTCATGAACACCGTTGCACTGATGTCCCGCGACAGGCTGTTGCTCAAACAATTGCAGGAAGCCTTTGCCCGACGCGCGCCGCAGCTTTCGGCGGTGCTGGCCGATGATCCCCGGGCGGCGAATGCGCAGATTGCAGCGTGCTGGTTTCCGCTGCCGGACAGCCTCGCCGCGTTACCCAATCTGCAAGTGATTCACTCGGTCGCCGCCGGCATCGATCATCTGGAGCACGATCCGTCGTGCCCGGATCTGCCGGTGTGCCGGGTGGTCGATCCCGGCCATCGCCAAGGCATGACCGAATACGTGCGCTGGGCGGTGATTCACTACCATCGCGGCTTCGATCAAGTCCTTGAGCAACAGCGCCAACAGCATTGGGAGAGGCCCCTGCAACGCCCGGCCCATGAGTTCCGGATCGGTGTGATGGGGCTCGGTTCACTTGGCAGCGCGATTGCGCAGGACCTGGCAACCGCTGGTTACGACGTGCGAGGCTGGGCGCGCAGCAGCAAGGATCTGCCGGGCGTGCAGACCTTCGCCGGCACTGATGCCTTCAATCCATTTCTCGACGGCGTGGAGTTGCTGATCAATCTGTTGCCACTCACTCACGAAACACGCGGCATCCTCAATCGCCAGACCTTCGAACGACTGGCCAACGGCGCGGCACTGGTCAACGTCGGGCGCGGTGGGCATCTGAACATCGAAGATCTGCAACAGGCCCTGGCCCGTGGAAAACTGCGCGGTGCGCTGCTCGATGTCTTCGAGCAGGAACCGCTGCCCGCCAATCATCCGCTGTGGAAAACCCCGGGCGTGAACATCACACCGCACATGGCTTCGGCGGCGTCTCATGACTGCATCGCCGAGCAGATCGCCGAGAACTTCCGCCGTCTGAATGCCGGCGAACCGTTGCTAAACAGCGCGGATCGGCTGCTCGGTTACTGATCCGCCAGACAGGCCTGCAAGCGCTCGATGAACAGCGTCTCGGCGCGGCTCATGCGCTGATCGCGGTTCCACAGCAGATGAATGTCGACATCGGCGATCCCTTCGTGGGGCGGCAGGCGCCAGAGCAATCCGGCCTCGACGTCCGCCGCCACCACGTGCTCTGGCAGGCAACCGATGCCGAACCCGGCGATCACCAGGCGCCGCACTTCTTCCAGGCTTGGCGATGACGCGACGATGCGTCCGCTGAAGCCTTGTTGGTCGCGAAAAATCGTCAGTGGCGAGAGCATTCCACCAATCTGGTCACTGGTGAAACTGACGAAATTCTCCCGCTGCAGATCGCCTTCGCCGATGTCCTGTCGGCCGAACAGCGCGTGGTGTTTGCCGCAGAAAAACGCGTAGCGCTGACGCAGGAACAGACGCTGTTCCAGACGCGGTTGAGGGCGGCGATTGAGGCTCAGGCCAAGGGTCGCAGTTTTCTCCTGAAGCGCGCTGACGATGTCCGAACTGCGCATCACATCGACCTCCAGATCCACCCTTGGATACTGCCGGTGGAAGTCAGCGAGAAAGTCATCGAAACGCTCGGAAAAGATCCGACTGATGATCAGCAGCCGCACCTTGCCGATCACTTCGTCGGCCGGTTGCTCCAGCAGGCTGCTGACCTGGGACATCTGCCCGTAGATCTCGCCGGCCAGTTCGAAAATCTGCTCGCCGACTTCGGTGAGGGCAAAGCGCGGACCGCGACGGGCAATCAACTGGCGACCCAGTTGCTCCTCCAGACGCTTGAGCGCCTGGCTCACCGCCGGTTGCGTCAGGTGCAGACGCGCGGCGGCGCGGCTGATGCTCAGCTCCTGGCCGATCACCCGGAAGGTGCGCAGCAGGTTCCAGTCGAGGCGGTCGTTGAGCAGGCGCTGGGCGTCGCGTTCGGCCATGGGATTTCTCGATTATAAGGTTGGGTAATAGTCGGAATAATAAATAGAAAATTGACTAATCATAGCCCCGGAACGATAAATCACCTCCAGACAGGCGCCGTCAGAGTGCCTCGGATTTGCCGTTTCCCTCCTGCCAGAAAAACAATCAAAGGAGCCCGACCCCATGAAGCCTCACGCTTCGAACCAGCCGCGCCGTGCGGCGGCCGCAGCCTTCATCGGCACCATGATCGAGTGGTACGACTTTTACATCTACGCCACCGCCGCCGCACTGGTGTTCGGCGCGCTGTTCTTTCCTTCCGACGATCCGCTGTTCAGCACCATGGCCGCGTTCGGCACCTTCGCCGTGGGCTTCTTCGCCCGGCCGTTGGGCGGGATCATTTTTGGCCATATCGGTGACCGTATCGGCCGCAAGAAATCCCTGATCATCACGCTGCTGATGATGGGCGTAGTGACGGTGTGCATCGGTCTGCTACCGACCTACGCGCAGATCGGCGCGGCGGCACCGGTGCTGTTGATTCTGCTGCGCATCGTCCAGGGCATCGCCGTCGGTGGCGAGTGGGGCGGGGCGGTGCTGATGGCCGGCGAGCATGCGCCGAAGGGCCGGCGCAATTTCTTCGCGTCGTTCGCGCAATTGGGCAGCCCGGCGGGGTTGATCCTGTCGCTGCTGGCTTTCAGCGCGGTGACTCGTTTGCCGGAAGAAGATCTGATGAGCTGGGGCTGGCGCCTGCCGTTTCTCGCCAGTGCGCTGTTGCTGCTGGTGGGCCTGGCAATTCGTCTGGGCGTGAACGAGTCGCCGGAATTCCTCGCCAGCCGCGAGCAGGCCACCAAGCAAATCAAGAAAGAACAGGCGCCGGTGATGGAAGTGCTGCGCACGGCGTGGCGTCCGCTGCTGCTGTGCATCGGCGCCAACACGCTGGGCATCGCCGGGGTGTATTTCACCAACACCTTCATGATCGCCTACACAACTCAGCAACTGGCGCTGCCACGTTCGCTGATTCTCGAATGCCTGTTTTTCGTCGCGATCATTCAGTTCTGCATTCAACCGCTGGCGGCGTGGACGGCGGAGAAGATCGGCGCGACGCGTTTCCTGTGCCTGGTGTCGCTGCTGGCGATGGCCTCGCCGTATCCGATGTTCGTGTTGGTCAGCTCGGCCCAGGCGCCGCTGATCATCCTCGGCATCGCCCTGGCGGTGGTGTGCATGGCCTCGTTCTACGCGGTGATTGCCGGTTACGTCAGCGGCATGTTCGAGACCCGCGTGCGCTACACCGCGATCTCCCTGGCCTATCAGATTTGCGGTGCGGTGGCCGGCGGCCTGACGCCGCTGATCGGCACGATGCTGGCGCACAAATTCACCGGGCAGTGGTGGCCGATGGCGGTGTTCTACAGCCTGATTGCCGGCATTTCGCTGGTCTGCGTGCTGTCCCTTGCTCGTCGTCACGCGAGCGCCCATCGCGCGGAAATGGCCCGTGCCTAACCCGGAATTTCAGGAGAACCTCATGTTGAAAATCAATGGCGAACGCCTGTGGGCGAGTCTGATGGCCATGGCCGAAATCGGTGCCACTGCCCGGGGCGGCAGCTGCCGTCTGGCGTTGAGCGACGAAGACAAGGCCGGTCGCGAACTGTTCGCCCACTGGTGCCGCGAAGCCGGTATGACCCTGAGCGTTGACGCCATCGGCAACCTGTTCGCCCGCCGCGCCGGCACCGATCCGGACGCCGCCCCGGTGATGATGGGCAGCCACCTCGACACCCAGCCCGAGGGCGGGCGTTTCGATGGCGTCTACGGCGTGCTCGCCGGGCTGGAAGTGGTGCGTTGCCTCAACGACCTGAACATCCAGACCCGCAAACCGCTGGAAGTGGCGGTGTGGACCAACGAAGAAGGCGCGCGTTTCACGCCGGCCATGTTCGGCTCGGCAGTGTTCACCGGAATCATGGATCTAAGTGCTGCGCTGGCTGTTCGTGATGCAAATGGCATCAGCGTTGCTGAAGCCTTGCAGCGTACCGGTTACGCAGGAGAGCGTCCGTTGGGCGGCGCGGTGGATGCGTATTTTGAAGCACACATCGAGCAGGGCCCGATCCTTGAAGACAACGCCAAGAGCATCGGAGTGGTCACGGGCGGTCAGGCGATCCGCTGGCTCGACGTGCGCGTGGAAGGCATGGCCGCCCATGCCGGCACCACGCCGATGCCGCTGCGCAAAGACGCGCTGTACGGCGTGGCGCGGATGATTCAGGCAATCGAAGGTCTGGCGGCAGATTTTGCACCGGAGGGCCTGACCACGGTTGGCGAACTGAGCATCAACAAGTCCTCGCGCAACACCATTCCGGGGCTGGTGAATTTCACCGTAGATCTGCGTCATCACCGCGACGACGCCATTGCTGCCATGGAGCAACAGGTCCGTGCCCGGTTGCAGGCCATCGCCGATGGCCGTGGCCTTAACCTGACGATCACCCCGCACTGGATCAGCCCGGCCACACCGTTCGACGCCGAATGCGTGGCAGCCGTGCAAGAGGCGGTGGATGCGCTGGGCTACGCTCAGCAATCGATTGTCAGCGGCGCCGGCCATGACGCGATTCATCTGGCGCGCTACTGCCCGACGGCGATGGTGTTCATCCCGTGCGTCGGTGGCTTGAGCCACAACGAGGCTGAAGATGTGTTGCCCGAAGACGTGAAGCAGGGCACCGATGTTTTGCTCAACGCCGTGCTGGCCCGCGCCGGTCGAATCGAACAAGGAGTCTGAAGCATGCGCAGTTTTTTCCACCCTGAACAATTGCTCCACCATCCACGCAGCTATTACTCGCGCGGGCAGATGCGCACGCCGCAGGAAGTCCCGGAGCGCGCGCAACGTCTGGTGCAGGCGGCCCACGGTCTGGGCTTCCGTGTCGAGAAACCCGCCGACGCCGGCCTCGCACCGTTGTTGGCGGTGCATGGCTCGCCGTATCTGACCTTTCTTCAGGAAGCGCACGCACGCTGGAAAGAAATCCCGGAAGACTGGGGCGACGAGGTGATGTCGAACATCTTCGTTCGCGAACCCAATGCCTTGCGTGGCATCCTCGCCCAGGCTGCGCGTTACCTGGCGGACGGCAGTTGCCCGGTCGGCGAGCAGACCTGGCGTTCGGCTTATTGGTCAGCGCAAAGCGCAGTGGCCGGGGCTCAGGCACTGATCGATGGCGAGCCGGCGGCCTACGCCTTGTGCCGTCCGCCGGGGCACCATGCCCGGGCCGAAGCGGCCGGAGGTTTCTGCTACGTGAATAACGCGGCGGTGGCGGCGCAGGTGCTGCGCGACAAGTTTGAAAAGGTTGCGGTGCTCGACACTGACATGCACCACGGCCAGGGTATCCAGGAGATTTTCTACGACCGCGACGACGTGCTCTACGTTTCGGTGCATGGCGATCCGACCAACTTCTATCCGGGCGTCGCCGGGTTTGCCGACGAACGCGGCAGCGGCGCGGGGGAGGGTTTCAACCTCAACCTGCCGATGGCCCATGGTTCAAGCGAAGAGGATTTCTTCGGGCAACTGGAAGTTGCGTTGAGCGCGGTGCGCGAGTTCGGTGCCGAGGTGCTGGTGCTGTCGCTGGGCTTCGATATCTATGAGCTTGACCCGCAAAGCAAAGTCGCTGTGACCCGCGAAGGCTTTGCAACACTGGGTGAGCGCATTCGCAGCCTTGGCATGCCGTGCCTGATCGTGCAGGAAGGCGGCTATCACCTGGAAAGTCTCGAAGACAACGCCCGGGCGTTTTTCGTGAATGCCGAGGTGTGGCAGCGCTGAGACGATCCACCTGACGAAGCGCCCTGCGGTGCTTGCCATCGCCCTGACGTTAACGTAAACATTGGCGTCAGGGCGCTGATGTGAAAAAGCGCAAAGCGGACCGCTCCGGAGCGCTTGATGACTCTAATAAAAACAACTGATCCCAAGTCTCACCACGAAGCCCGGCTGGCCCGGGAAAAACTCCATCTCGAAGGGCAGGTCCCGGATGGCGTGTTGCGTGCGGAGATCGATGCTTCGTGGCGGCGCAGCCTGAGCCACGGCGTGCATTTCAATGGCAAGCATGAGCTTGCGCTGGAATCGAGCGCGAGTCTCGATGTGTTGCTGGCGAGCAATCGCCTGCTGATCGATGCGGCGATTCCGGCCATCGATTACCTGGCCGAACGTCAGGGCAAGGAAGGCCTGATCATCCTCGCCAATTCCGACGCCACCATTCTCGCGGTCGAAGGACGTGCCGACCGGCTCAAGGGCAGCGGCCTGCAGGACATCACCCTCGGCGCCTGCTGGAGCGAAGCCGCCCGTGGCACCAACGCCCTCGGTACGGCGCTGGTGGAAGCGCGGCCCACCCTGATCGATTGCGGCGAACACTACCTCGACCGCCTCACCGATTTTTCCTGCACCTCGGTGCCGATCCATTGCCCTCAGGGTGAAATCCTCGGCGTCCTCGACCTGACCCGCGAAGGCCCGCTCGGCCGCGTTCACGACAGCACTGCACTGCTGAGCATGGCGGTCAGCCAGATCGAGAGCCGGGTGTTCAACAACAGCTTTCCCGATCAGATCGTCCTCGCCTTTCACAGCCGTCGGCAGTATCTGGAGTCGCCGTGGCAAGGCTTGTTGGCAGTCAGTCTCGGCGGGCAGATTCTGGCGGTCAGTGCTCAGGCCTGCCAGTTGCTGCGGGCCGAGCGTTCGGCACTGGTCGGCAAGCGCTGTGAGGAATTCCTCGGGGTCGATGGCGTGCAATTGCTGACCCGTCTGCAACAGGGCGGCGTCGGCAGCGTACAGACCGCCAAAGGCGAATTTTTCTACAAGACCCTGCGAGCCCCGGCGCGCTCGGTCAACCTCGGCGGCCCGCCACGCGGCGTGGCGAAAACCGCCAAGGCGCAACCGGATCTGGAAGCACTGGCCGGCAACAACGCCCGTTATGCCCGAGCCTTGCGCATGGCACGCCAAGGTCTGGCCAATGAGTTGCCGGTACTGTTGCTCGGCGAAACCGGCACCGGTAAAGAAGTGATCGCCCGCGCGTTGCACCTGGCCGGCAGTCGCAGCGACAAACCATTTATAGCCGTGAACTGCGCGGCAATTCCCGAAGGCCTGATCGAGTCTGAACTGTTCGGCTACCGCGAAGGCGCGTTCACCGGATCGCGCCGCGGCGGGATGATCGGACGTCTGCAACAAGCCCATGGCGGCACGTTGTTCCTCGATGAAATCGGCGACATGCCGCTGGCCCTGCAGGCGCGTCTGCTGCGCGTTCTTCAAGATCGCAAAGTCGCGCCACTGGGGGCCGGAGAAGAGCAGGACATTGACGTCGCACTGATCTGCGCCACGCACCGCGACCTCAAGCGTCAGGTCGAGGACAAGCAATTCCGCGAAGATCTGTTCTACCGGGTCAACGGCATCAGCGTGATGCTCCCGGCCCTGCGTGAGCGCGATGACTTCGCTGCCCTGGTCACTCGCCTGCTGAGCAAACTCGACGCGCCGAACGCCGTGCTGCACGACGACCTCAATCGCCTGCTCGACGCGTATCACTGGCCGGGCAATATCCGCCAACTGGAAATGGTCTTGCGCACCGCTTTGGCGATGCGCGAACCCGGTGAAACCGTACTGACCCTCGATCACTTGCCGGACAGCATGCTCGACGAACTCTCCGCCAGTGAGAAGCCTCAGACCGGCAGTATTCGCGAAAACGAACTGGAGATGATCCGCCAGTCCCTGGACACCCATCAGGGCAACGTCTCGGCCGCCGCCGACGTCCTGGGCATCAGCCGCGCGACCCTGTATCGCAAACTCAAACAGTTGCGCTCGTGATGCAGCGCCTGTTCGTGCGGCTGATCGACAGCCACAACCCCGCCGCGCTGCAAGCGGCGTTGCGCTGGCTCTACGGGTTCGTAAGGCCGCAACGGCTGGCGATTGCCGGTTTGCTCGGTCTGTCGGTGTGCGCGTCGCTGCTGGTGCTGGTGCAGCCGTGGCTGGTCAAACTGCTGATCGACGACGGGCTGCTGGCGCGCAACTTTCCGATGCTGGTGCTGATCGCGGTGCTGATGATCATCGCCGGGTTGCTTGGCACGGCATTGTCCGGGATCAACCGTTATCTGCACACGCGGCTGTCCGGGCGGATTCTGTTTGCCCTGCGTGACGACCTCTACCGGCATTTGCAGAAGCTGTCGCCAAGCTTCTACGGCCAGCGGCGGATCGGCGATCTGATGTCGCGGCTCGACGGCGATGTGGCAGAGATTCAGCGCTTTGCCGTGGACTCGTTGTTCTCGGCGGTATCGAGTGTGATCGGCTTGGTGGTCGCGATCGCGATGCTGTTCACGCTGTCGTGGAAACTGTCATTGCTGGCGCTGGTGCTGATCCCGCTCGACGTGCTGTGGCTGCGCTGGATGCGGCGCAAGGTCGAGCGCGACGTGCGGCAATTGCGCGAGCGATCGGCGGACATGTCGTCGTTCATGGTCGAGACCTTGCCGGTGATGAAATTCATCCAGTCCGCCGGTCAGCAACAGCGTGAAGCACGACGTCTGGAAAACCTCGGACAGGGCTACATGAACCAGTTGCTACGCCTGCAAGTCACCGAGTTTTTCACCCAGGCAGTGCCCGGCACCTTGACCTCGCTGTCCCGCGCCTGCGCGTTTTTGATCGGCGGTTATTGGGTGGTGCAGGGCACCTGGCAACTCGGTGCGCTGATCGCGTTTTCCACCTATCTGGGAATGGCGGTCGGGCCGGTGCAGAGCCTGTTGGGGCTGTACGTGGCGATCCAGCGCATGACCGTCAGCCTGGGACGAGTCATGGAGTTGCGCGGCGAAGAGCCCACTGTGTTTTCGCCGGTCACGCCAAAACCGTTTCCGACCTCGGGCGAGCTGCGTTTCGACGCGGTGCACTTCAGCCATCCGGGGCGGCCGAGCACGTTGAGCGGCATCGAAGCGACGATTCCCTACGGTCTGAAAGTCGCCTTGAGCGGCGGCTCCGGCGTCGGCAAGTCGACGTTGATCGATCTGCTGCAACGGCATCACGATCCGCAATCCGGGCGGGTGCTGCTCGGCGAAGTGGATCTGCGCGAGCTTGAACTGTTCGAATTGCGCCGGCGCATCGCCGTGGTCAGTCAGGACATCGTGCTGTTTCGCGGCAGCCTGGCCGACAACCTGGCTTACGCAGTGCCGGACGCCAGCCGCGAAGCCATCGCTGAAGTCGCACGGCTGGCGCAACTCGACAGCCTGATCGCGTCGCTGCCCGAAGGCCTCGACAGCCCGTTGGGCGAGCGCGGCCAGCAGTTGTCCGGCGGGCAGAAACAGCGGATCGCGATTGCTCGGGCATTGTTGCAGGACCCGTTGATTCTGGTGCTCGACGAAGCCACGTCGGCCGTCGACGAAGCCACCGAGCGCGAGGTGATCGAAGCCATCGACCGGTTGTTTGCCGGGCGCACGCGGATTCTGATCAGCCATCGTCCGTCGACCCTGGCCGATGCCGACCTGCGTTTCGAGTTGCTCGACGGTGTACTCATTTCGAAAACGGTGCTGCATGAAGCCTGAATTGCGTATCGGCGTGGTCGACAGCGGGCACTCGGCGGCGCAACGGGTGCAGGTGATTGCCGGGCGACGGTTCTCATTGCTGGAGGACGGTCTGGCGGAATCGGAGCTGCGCGACGATCCGCTTGGCCATGGCAGCGCGGTGATCGAGGCGATCAGCCGCCGGGCACCGGCCGCGCAGATGTGTGTGGCTCAGGTGTTCGATCAGCGCGGCATCACCAGCGCCTTGCAGATTTCTTCGGCCATCGATTGGCTGGTGGCGAAGGACGTGCGGCTGATCAATCTGAGTCTGGGCCTGCGGCAGGATCGCAGCCTGTTGCGCCAGGCCTGCGCGGCGGCAGTGGCCCGCGAGGTGTTGCTGTGTGCATCGAGCCCGGCGCAGGGCGCGGCGGTGTTTCCGGCCAGTTATCCGCAAGTATTGCGGGTGACCGGCGACGCCCGTTGCACCGATGAACAGTGGTCCTGGCTCGACAGCGCGCAGGCGGATTTTGCCGCCTGTGTTCGTGGCACCTATCCGGGGCAGTCCGGCGCCAGTCTGGGGTGTGCAGCGTTGAGCGGGCATATTGCCGGTTATCTGCTGGAGCATCCGCAGGCGAGCAATGCCGAGGTCATCGACTGGCTGAAACAGCACGCTCGTTATCGCGATCCTGAACGGCGTTTCGGCCCATGACGCCGATCCTGATTCTCGGTGCCGGGCCGGCGGGCGCTGCGGTGGCGTTGGGGCTGCGGCGGCTTGGTTACACCGTGACGCTGATCAGCGAATGGCGCCGGTTCGCGGCGCTCGAAGGCGTGTCGCAACGGGTGCTGGAGGCGTTGCGCGGTGCCGGGTTGGATCATGCGCTGGCGGGCGCCACGTTGCCGTCCCGGCGACAGGTTTCGTGGAATGGCCAGCAGCATGCGCAGAACATCGAGTTTCTGCTGGATCGCCCGGCCTTTGATCGCGGTCTGCGTGAAGACTTGCGGCTGGCCGGCGTCGAGGTGATTGAAGGTCGAGTCCTCAACGTTCAGTCCTCGGCGGATGGTCATTGGGTCGAACTCGATGGCGGACAGAAGTTGACGACGGATTTCCTGGTGGAAGCTCGGGGGCGACAAGCGCCGGCATCCGGAAAAGGTCTGCGCGGGCCGGAGACGGTCAGCCTGCTCAATCGCTGGCAAGGTACGCCGGGTGTGACCGCCAGCGCCGTGGAAAGCCTTGAGGATGGCTGGGCGTGGATGGCCCGGCGGGACGACGGCCAATGTTATTGGCAATGGACCGTGGACGTAGCCAGTGCCGGGTTGCCGGGCAAGGCGCAGTTGCTCGACCACTGCCGTGCGCGGCGGCAGGCCTCGGATTTTGCTCAAGCGTTCTTTGTCGGCGGGCAGGAATCGGAGCTGCAACTGCACGCTCGCAGCAGCACGGCGATTCTTGCGTCACAGGTCTGCGGTGAAAACTGGATTCGTGTCGGCGACGCGGCGATGGCGGTGGACCCGCTGTCCGGCAACGGGATTTTTCAGTCGCTGTCCTCGGCTTTGCAGGCGCCGGTAGTGATCAACACGCTGTTGCGCAAGCCCGGGCGGGCGGCGCTGGCGCAGCGTTTTCACCAGCAGCGTGTGGAGCAGTTGTTCCTGCGTTTTGCGCGGATCGGTCGGGATTTTTATGCCGATGAACTGCGCTGGCTGAATCGAACATTCTGGCAGACGCGGCGGCATTGGCCCGACGCGGAAGTGGCCCATGCGGCAGCGGATTTTGCCGCGCTTCGGATCGAGCGGATGCCGGTGCTGAGTGACGGGTTTGTCGACGAGGCCGAGGTGGTGATCACAGCGGATCAGCCGCTGGGGATCTGGCATGTGCAAGGCGTGGAGCTGGCGCCGCTGGTGCGGCGGTTGCGCGATGAGCCAGCGGATCAGGTGCTGGCGGGGTTGATGCTCGAGCAAGGGCGAGCCGTTCGTGGGTGGCTGTTGGCTCAGGGTTTCAAACCCTGAGCCGTAAGCCCAGTCATTACAACTTGATCAACACCGACTTCAACTCGGTGTAATGCTCGATAGCCGCATACCCCATCTCGCGCCCGACGCCGGACATCTTGTAGCCGCCAAACGGCAGCGCCGGGTCCAGCGCACTGTGGCAGTTGACCCACACCGACCCTGACTTGATCCGTGGAATCATCCGGTGCACCGCTGCCAGATCGTTCGACCAGATGCTGGCGCCCAGGCCGTAGGGGCTGTCATTGGCCATGCGCAGCGCATCGGCTTCGTCATCGAATGGAATCGCCACCAGCACCGGCCCGAAGATCTCTTCCTGCACCAGCGAATGCTGCTGGTCGACATCGACAATCACCGTCGGTTTGACGAAAAAACCCGGCCCGAACTGCTCGCCGCCGCAGGCGATGGTCGCGCCGCTCTCGCGACCCATTTCGATGTAGTTGTAGACCCGCTCCTGCTGGCGCGCGGAAATCAGCGGGCCCATTTCCACGCTCGGGTCGAGGCCATTGCCGAGTTTCATCGCATTGGCGATGTCGCTGATATCGGCCACCACATTGTCGAAATGCTTGCGCTGTACGTACAGGCGCGAGCCCGCGCAGCAGACCTGGCCCTGGTTGAAGAAAATCGCACTGGCCGCACCCGCCGCAGCGGTTTTCAGGTCGGCGTCGGCCATGACGATGGTCGGTGACTTGCCGCCCAGTTCCAGGGTGACGCGAGTCATGGAGTCCATGGCGATCTTGCCGATCTGCTTGCCGACGGCGGTGGAGCCGGTGAAGGTCAGCTTGTCGACCAGCGGATTATGGGTCAGGGCTGAACCAGCCGTGATGCCGGTACCGGTGACCACGTTGAACACGCCTTCGGGATAGCCTGCTTCCAGTACCAGCTCCGCCAGTTTCAGCGCGGTCAGCGGGGTTTCGTCGGCCGGTTTGAGCACCACGGTGCAACCGGTTGCCAGCGCCGGGCCGAGTTTCCAGCAGGCCAGCAGCAACGGAAAATTCCAGGCAACGATGGCGCCGACCACGCCCACGGCTTCGCGGCGGATGAAACTGTGGAACTGATCGCCGGGCATCAACGGCAGCGAAACGTCGACACTGGAAGCTTCGATCTTGGTGGCCCAGCCAGCCATGTAACGCAGGAAATCGATGGCCAGTTGCACGTCCATCACCTGCGCCACTGTCGCGCTCTTGCCGTTGTTCAGGCATTCCAGTTGCGCTAGCAGTTCGGCGTCGCGCTGGATCAGGTCGGCGAGTTTCCACAGCAGGTTCTGCCGTTCACGCGGGCGGGTGCGGCTCCAGGCGGAATCATCGAAAGCCTGACGCGCGGCGAGCACCGCACGGTCGACATCTTCCGGCGTGGCGCGAGGCACCACACACAGCACTTCGCCGGTGGCCGGATTGTGCAGTGGCATGGTCTGGCCGTCGGCGGCTTCGACCCAGTCGCCGCCGATCAGCATGCGCGGCGGGCGCTGGATGAAGGCCGAGGTGGCAGGGAGCAGATAGGGCAGGGGCATGGTGAAGACCTCTTGTTGTTCGTTGTCGTTGAACAGGTCTTGGCAATGGCTGTGCCAGATATTCGAACTTACTGTGCAGGCCCGCCGTGCAAGGGGATGGAGGGGGGAAGAGGGGCGTGGTGGAGTTGCAGGTTGTCGCAATTCGCGACAGCGGCTGAGACTCAAGATACTGATTTGCAGCGGCTGAGGCGCTGGCTGAAAGCAGCATCAGGACTTCAATCAATGATGGCAAAGTGGTATTTCGCCAAGGGATAGCGTATTTAATGCCGCTTTATTGATTGGCCTGTGGGGGCATTGATGCGAGTTGGCAACATTTTACGTTCTGCGGCGCTTTTACTGGTGGGGTTGACGCTGTCGGGATGCATCCACTTCACCCATGAAAGTGCAGAGGGCAAGCCTGTTTCGGATATCGCCACGATCAATCAGATCAACCCGGCGTTAACGATCGTCAGGGTCGATGGTGAAGGCACCTGGTTCTGGTTGAGCCGGCAGTCCCAGTACTTCATCGGCCCGGGCATCCATCGCATCGAGGTACGCAGAGAACTTTCCCAGCAGAGCTACACCGGGACGGTGGAAAGAACCGTGGAACTTGCAGCGGGCCGTACCTATGGGCTTGATGGAAAGATCGGATACGGTCGGTGGGATTTCGAAGTCCGCGATATCGAAACGGGACAGCGGGTTGACAAGCCTGTCCCGGAGACGGCTGCTAAGTAATGGAACTCGACCTTGCGGCCTGTTTACCGCAGGGTCGAGCGATCATCGGTCAGGCGTCAGGGTTGTCGTAGACCTTGTGCCCACCTTTCCAGGTTTCGCAGACGACGATTTTACGGATTTCGCTGGCCGGGTATTTTTCGTCGAGGGGATTATCCTTGAGAATCACGAAGTCGGCGAAATGCCCGTCCTGCAATGAACCGGTAAAGGCATCGGCATGGCACTGCCACGCAGCGTCATAGGTGATGGCTTTCAGCGCTTGCTGGCGGGTCAGGCATTGCCCTTCGTTGAGTACGGGTTGTCGGGCTGCGTCTTTGACAAACGTACCGTTCTTGTCGCGTATGCCTTCCATCTTGCGGGTCACGGCCTGTTCCATTGAGCGCAATGGCCCCAGCGGGGTGACGGTGCAATCGCTGTGCAACGAGATGCGCAAGCCTCTGTCCAGGGCGTCCTGGCACAGGTCTAGCATTTCGCTGGCCCGTTCCTCGAAAATCGCCTGTTCGAACGCATACCCCCAATAACCGACGTGACCGATCAGGAAGCTGGGAGAGATGCCCAGATCCTTCATTTGGTCGAGCGTGTCATTGCTCAGCATTGAGCAGTGTTCGATGCGATGGCGTTTTTCCAGGCCGCTCTGGCCGTTCAACGCCTCCTTGTAAGCCTGCAAGGTGAACGCGATGGCTCGGTCTCCGTTGGCATGGATCATCAGTGGCCAGCCGGTTTTCACGGCTTCCTTCAATGTTTTTCCGTAGGTGTCGGGCAGCGTTTTTGGCTCTTTGTCATCGGCGTCGACGAAGTTGAAGTTGCCATATGGGGAGGTGGCATCGCAGCAGTATTTCCGGGATTGGTAGCCGGTCAGGCCCTGATTCGAGCCATCGGAGATCAGCTTGACGGACCCTTGATAAAAAAGTCGTGCGGCTTCTTTGGTCACCGGTTTGTATTTTTCGATCTTGCTGAAGTCCACACCATTACAGGCCGCTGCATACCCGACGCGCAGATTACGCGGATGTGTCAGGCCATAGGCTTCCAGAATCACCTTGGATACCGGATCCACCATGGCGTCGTACAGCAGCGTGATGCCCCGGCTGGACGCATTGTCGAAGTACGTCTTCATGTATTTGAAGATGTTCACCACATCGAGCGCCTGTATGAGCGGAATCGCGCTGATGGCAAGCATGACGCCAGTCTCTTCCTGCAGGACGCCTTGAGTGGCGTTCACAAACGCCTGGGCAGTCGGGTATTGCTTCTTGAAGTCCGGGGCCTTTTTGCACTGGTGGTCATACACGGCGTTGGTCGCGGCGGTGTTCAGGTAAACGGTGTGCATGGAGGCGCTCATCATCAGCAACGGACTTTTGCTGACGATGCTGTCCAGATTGCCGATGTTGTCCTGAGCCGGGTCGAAACTGGCGTCGCAATAGAAGCGGGTCAGTTGTTTTTGACCGTTCTTGTCGACGATCAGTGGCATCAGGGCCGGATCGACCATGTGCCCGAGAATCCAGGTCTTGTTGTCTTTGGGCAGGTCATCTTTGATGAGCCTCACCAGGTAGTCCCAGTTGTAGAGGGGGCGCAGTTGTTGCGTGAAGTCGTCGATCGGCCCCAGGTCCCGCCAGTTGCTCATGACGCACGACTGCACGATGTGAGCGTGCGGTTCGACCAGCCCCGGCAGCAGGGTTCTTTTCTCCAGCGATTGAATCTTGTACTTGATGCCCTTGGCCTTCATGCGCTCCTGCACATGGTCGAGGGTGCCCGACGCAACCACGTCGCCGCCATGGATGCCCAGGGCTTCGACCTGCTCATCCATGTTGCCGTTTATCAGGGGGTAGATGGTGCCGCCGGTGAAGATCAACGATTCGCTGCCGGGTTCCGGTAGCAGCCCGGCGACCTTGCCTGCGAAGGCTTTAAGGTCGACGTTGTGTCTGAGCGTATTCCATATCGGGTTTTCACAGCCGCAATGGGTGCAGCCTTGACCCTGTCCATGTGATCCCATGATTCCATTCCTCAGGTTTTCGGTGGTTAGAGGCGTGACGCACGGAGTGTGCGAACAGCAAGCGTAGCAGGCACTTTGATATCGGACGGTCAGTCGTCGGCAACCGGGCTTTTGGCGCTGCACTGTGCTTGTCTCAGACTGCAACAGCTGTCGCGAAATTGGACGCCGGGAGGCCACGCAAAGATTGGCGCGACACCGTGATGAGCGCGTAACTGCTTGATTGAAAAGCTTATCGGCAAGCTGGCACGCTCCGTGTATTGCTCACCTCAGACGTTTCGCTTGCCTCCGTCCGTGCATCGCCGCGAACGGCAGAAACCATAAAAACGATAAGCCACAAAAATAAGAAAGCACCGTGCGAGGTTCGACGTTGATGAAGAGAAAACTCCGATCAGGCATGAGCGCCAGCCTGCTGGCCGTGGCCGCTTGCGTGGCCCTGCATTCACCCCACAGCGTGGCAGCCCGTGACGCCCAGACCATCCTCAAGGAAACCTGCCAGGGCTGTCACACCCCTGAAGCCGGCGACCAGCTGAGCCGCATCAGCCACCAGCGCAAGACTCCGGAAGGCTGGCTGATGAGCATTGCCCGCATGCAGACCATGCACGGTTTGCAGATCAGCGATGAAGACCGTCGCACACTGGTCAAATACCTGGCCGACACCCAGGGCCTGGCGCCGAGCGAAACCGATGGCGTGCGTTATGCGCTGGAACGCCGGTTGAACACCGTCGAGCAGTTCGACGAGAAAACCGCGCAGATGTGCGGCCGCTGCCACTCCGGTGCGCGGATCGCCCTGCAACGGCGTCCGGCTCAGGAATGGGAGCGCCTGGTGAACTTCCACCTCGGCCAATGGCCGTCGCTGGAGTATCAGGCACTGGCCCGTGATCGCGACTGGTTCGATATCGCCCGCAAGGAAATGGTCCCGCTGCTGGCCAAGCGTTATCCGCTGGACAACCCGGCATGGCAGGCCTGGCTCAAAACCGCGCCGAAAGCCGAAGCCTTGGTCGGCGACTGGAGTTTCAGCGGCCACCTGCCGGGCAAGGGTGAACTGGCCGGCATCATGAGCGTCACCGCCGATGGCAGTGACACCTTCAAGGTTGCCGTCAAAGGTCAGTACGCCGATGGCAGCCCTTTCAACGGCGACGGCAGTGCGATTCTCTACAGTGGCTACGAATGGCGCGGCAACGTCACCGTCGATGGCGTGACGATGCGTCAGGTGTTTGCTGCACAAGGCAACGCGATGCAGGGCCGAATGTTCGAGGCCGAGCACGATGAGCGGGGTCTGGACTTCGTCGCTGCCAAACAGGGCTCCCAGCGTTTGCTGGCAGTGCAGCCGGGATATGTAAAGGCTGGCAGCGAAACCGAAGTAACGTTGGTTGGTAGCGGTCTGAGCGGCAAGCCGAATTTCGGCAAAGGTGTGGATGTAGTCGAAGTGGTCGAGCAGAACGCCGAGCGGATCAAGGTCAAGGTCAAAGCCGCCGCCAATGCCCAGCCGGGCGTGCGCGCCGTCAGCGTCGGCAGCCTGAAAGGCCCGAGCCTGTCGGTGTACAGCACGATTGCCTCGGTCAAAGTGGTGCCGGAATTCTCGGTGGCGCGGATCGGCGAGGGCGGTGGTTCGACGCCAAAAGTCCAGGGCCGTTTCGACGCCGAAGCCTGGGGCAAGGGCGCCGATGGCAAGCCGTATCGCATCGGCGTGTTCCCGGCGCAATGGAAAGTCGAAGCCTTCGACGAGCGCGCCAAAGAGGACGAAGACGTCAAGTTCGCCGGCACCATGCAGGCCGACGCGGGCGTGTTCACCCCGGGCGATGCCGGGCCGAATCCGGCACGCAAGATGTCCACCAACAATGCCGGCAACCTCAAGGTGATCGCCGCCGTCGACGATGCAGGGAAATCCCTGACCGGCGAAGGCCACCTGATCGTCACCGTGCAACGCTGGAACAATCCACCCATTCCTTGAGTTTTTCTGGACGACAGCGATTCAGACACTTTTCGGAATGACCGCAAGTCCCGTCAGGCGGGGCTTGCACAGGAGGTTTGCAATGGGCGCTATCTTGAATCTGGTCGAACGCAACCTGCACGAAGTGCATGTCGATGCCGACCGCATGCTGTTTCACATCCCCAGCAGTTCGCTGTTCGCCAGCGATGAACTGACCGGCACCATCATCGATGCGTTGCGCGGCCCTGGCTGCTCCTCGGAAGACCTGATCCAGCGCCTCGGTGCGCGGTTCAATGGAGAGGAAATCAACGAGACCCTGCGCGAGCTGATCTCGCTGGAACTGGTCAGCGACGGCTCGCCGCTGACCCCGGACATCGCGGTCAAACGCGTCGAGCGCACCGCGATCAACACGGTGGTACTCAACGTCAACACCGGCTGCAACCTGAGCTGCACCTACTGCTACAAGGAAGACCTCGACAAGCCGTCCGCCGGCAAGAAGATGGACGTCGAAACCGCCATCGCCTCGGTGGAAATGTTGCTGCGTGAGTCTCCCGATGAAGAACGTTTCACCGTGGTGTTTTTCGGCGGCGAACCGCTGAGCAACCGCAAGCTGATCGAGTACATGGTCGACTACTGCGAAAAGCGTTTTGCCGAGGCCGGCAAGTTCGTCGAGTTCGTGATGACCACCAACGCCACGCTGCTCACCGAAGAAACCGTGGACTACCTGAATGCCCACCGCTTCGGGCTGTCAGTGAGCATCGACGGGCCGAAAACCGTGCACGACCGCAACCGCATCACTGTGGGCGGGCAGGGCACTTATGACGTGGTACGGCGCAAGGCCGAGATGCTGCTGTCGCGCTACAACAGTCGCCCGGTCGGCGCGCGGGTGACCCTGACCACTGGCGTCACCGACGTTGAAACCATCTGGGATCATCTGTTCAACGAGCTGGGGTTTGCCGAAGTCGGATTTGCCCCGGTGACCTCAGGCGACATCAGCAGTTTCAACCTGACCAACGACGAGTTGATCGAAGTCTTCGCCAGCATGAAACGCCTGGGTCGGCGTTATCTGGACGCGGCGCTGGAGCACCGCAACATCGGGTTTTCCAACCTGCATCAGTTGATCACCGATATTCATGAAGGCCACAAAAAGGCCCTGCCGTGCGGTGCCGGGCTGAAGATGCTGGCGGTCGATCACAAGGGCGAATTGAACCTGTGCCATCGCTTTACCGGCTCGTCGCTGCCGACTTTCGGCAACGTCCACAGCGGGGTGAAACAGGTCGAGTTGAACGATTTCCTGTCCCAGCGCCTGGATCGCACCAACACCGGTTGCCACGACTGCCAGATCCGCAACCTGTGCTCCGGCGGCTGTTACCACGAGAGCTATGCCCGCTACGGTGATCCGGCCCACCCGACTTATCACTACTGCGAACTGATGCGTGACTGGGTCGACTTCGGCATCGAGGTCTACACCCGGATCATGGCCGCCAACCCTGCGTTCATCAGCAGCTACATCACTCCGCGCAAGGCTCACTGATATGAAACATCTCAAGGCAATCAATAACAAAGCGTTGAAGCTGGATCAGGCCGCGGACGAGAACCGCATCGAAGAAGTGGTGGCGATGAGCTCGGTCGCGGGCTGCGCCTCGACCACCGACCCGGGTTGGGAAATCGATGCGTTCGGCGGGGTGTCGTCGCTGTGCCAGCCGATGGAAGCCGACCTGTATGGCTGCTCCGACCCGTGCTGGTGGCCGGCCCAGGTGCCGGACATGATGAGCACCTACCCGGACTGGAACAAGGATGCCCAGGCGTCCAACGATAACTGGCGCAACCTCGGCACTGTCTTCCCGAAAGACAAGTGATCCATAAGAAGAAGGATTCCAGCATGCACAACTTCAAAGCCTGCGGCCTTGCCGCACTCGCGGTTCTGAGCGTCTGTTCGCTCCCGGTTCTGGCCGATGAAAACACCGCGCTGCAAGAGGGTCACGAGTACATGTTGACCACCAATTACCCGAACAACCTGCACGTCATCGACCTGTCGACCGACAGCTTGTACAAGACCTGCAAGATGCCCGATGCCTTCGGCCCCGGCACCGTGCAGCTGTCGCCGGATCGCAAGACCGCCTACGTGCTGAACAACCATTACGCCGACGTTTACGGTGTCGAGCTGGACAGCTGCAAGCAGGTGTTCCACGCCAGCATCACCCAGCAGCCGGGCGAGAAGGCACGGTCGATGTTCGCCTTCACCGTCAGCCACGACGGCAAAGAGCTGTACACCATCGCCAACCCGACGTTGATGCTCAACGACCATTACGAGGTCAAACAGCCGCGGCTGGACGTCTACGCCACCGACGCCGGAATGAACGCCAAACCGGTGCGCAGCTTCCCGGCGCCACGACAGTTGACGATCATGCAGAGCGGCGATGACGGCACGTTGTATGTGGCTGGCGCCGATGTGTACAAGGTCGATGTGAAGAGCGGCAAGTTCGACGTGCTGATCCCCAGCCGTCACTGGAAGCGCCCGAACTACAGCGCGCCGGACGTGCTCTACGTGTGGAACCAGCAGACCTATCGCCACGATTTTTCACTGCTGTACACAGCCGCGAAGTTCAAGGACAAGAAACAGGACCCGGCCACCGCTGAATACCTGTACGGCTTGTTCAGCGTCGACCTGAAAACCGGCAAGACCGAAACCACCGACTTCGGTCCGCTGACCGAAATCTACTTCAGCGGCATGCGCTCACCGAAGGACCCGAACCTGATGTTCGGCGTGCTCAACCGTCTGGCCAAGTACGACATCAAGCAGAAGAAGCTGATCCAGGCAGCTACGCTGGACCATTCCTACTACTGCATTTCGTTCAACAAGGAAGGCAGCAAGATCTACCTGGCCGGGACGTTCAACGATGTCGCGATCTTCGATGCCGAGACCATGAAACAGACCGGCAGCATCAAGTTGCCGGGTGGGGATATGGCGATTACTACGGCGCAGATATTTGTTCGTTGATGGGTGGCGTCAGGGATGACGCCATCGCGAGCAGGCTCGCTCCCACAGGGGATTTGTGAACTGCACACAACCCCTGTGGGAGCTGGCTTGCCAGCGATGAGGCCTTCAAAGACCCTGAAAAATCAGGCCCCCGGCACCGGGCAACTCAGATCACCTTCCTCACACTTCAGATACTGCTTCAGGGCCTCGGTACGCACCTTGGTCACCGATGTCAGGCAGTTGCTGTAAATCAACGGATAAACACTCCCGCCTGCCACCCCGGACGCCGAAAAGTTGCACTCGGCATCCCGAAACCCGATCCACGCTCGTTGCGCATTGACCAATAGTTTCTTGCCTTCGGCGTTGTCCTTCAAACGCGCGGTGATTTGCTGATACACAGCATTCAACTCCTTGTCTGCCGCCTTGTATTCCTGCCCGGCACACTGATTCATCGTCGCCTGATCGCTGGCATTAGCGCAGTCCACGGCAGCGTGGGCAACGGAAGTGAAAAGAAAAGGCGTCAGGGCCAGGAGCAGGCGTGGGGACATGGGGGTTCTCGCTGTTTGCGGTGAAGAAATATGCAGTGTAGACAGGTGAAGGAGGATTTCGATCAGTCGTTTGATACAACTTCGCATTGGACATGTGGTCATACAAGCCTACTGTTCAAAACAGGAGGTGACGTATGAAACCAGTACCCAACAGCTTTGAACGTAAAATCATGCTCCGCTCGCCGCGCTCCCATGTCTGGCGTGCGCTGGTCGATGCGGAGGCGTTTGGCCAGTGGTTTGGCGTGGCTCTGGAAGGCCGGCGGTTTATCGCCGGCGAGTGGACGCAGGGGCAGGTCACGTACCCCGGTTATGAACATGTGCTCTGGAACGTGCTGGTGGAGCGGGTCGAGCCCCAGCAGTTGTTTTCCTTCCGCTGGCACCCGTATGCGGTGAACCCGAAAATCGACTACTCCCAGGAACCGACCACACTGGTCAAATTCGAGCTGCAGGACTACGAGAACGGCACGCTGTTGAAGGTCTCCGAATCAGGTTTCGCGCACATTCCCGATGTGCGTCAGAAAGAGGCGTATTACATGGATAGCCGTGGCTGGGAGGAGCAATTGAGTCGACTCGAACACTTTCTGGCCGAGACCGACAGGGCACGCGAGCGTGAAGGTGGCTGACAGCGAATGGTTTGATCCGTGGTTGAAGCGTTGGGCACTGGTGCCCGACGGCGTTCCGATCATCACGCCGGGCAGCAAGCTGTTGCCGGTGCGTCAGGGCGACGTACCGGCGATGCTGAAAGTCGCGGTGGACGACGAGGAAAAGTACGGCAACTTGCTGATGACCTGGTGGGATGGCGATGGCGCCGCCCGGGTGCTCGCTCATCACGAGGAAGGCCTGTTGCTGGAGCGGGCCATGGGCCGGCGTTCGTTGATGCACATGGCGCTCAATGGCGAGGATGACGAGGCCACCCGGATCATGTGTCGGGCATTGGCGCGGTTGCATGCACCGCGCCCTGCGAAGCCACCAACACTGGTGGAGCTGGCGCCGTGGTTTGCCTCGCTGCGAGTGGCCGCCACCCGATACGGCGGCCAATATTCTATCTGCCTGCAAATGGCTGAAACCTTGCTCGCCGAGCCCCGGGACATCGTGGTTCTGCACGGCGACATGCACCACGACAACGTCCTGGATTTCGGACCACGCGGCTGGCTGGCCATTGACCCGAAACGGGTGAGGGGCGAGCGTGGTTATGACTACGCCAACCTGATCTGCAATCCGGAACTGCCGACGGCTGCCTATCCTGAACGCTTTCAACGGCAAGTCGATGTGATCTGTGAAACGGCGGGACTTGAGCGAAAACGCCTTCTGCAATGGGTACTGGCGTTTGCCGGGCTGTCTGCCGCGTGGTTCATGGAGGATGACGAGCAAAAAGCCGCCGCCGGACAGCTGAAAGTCGCGAATCTGGCGGCTGCTGCACTCAATGCCCGACACGTCTAAGGGTTTTCGGAAGGGGTGCTATGGCGAATGTCTTACACGCGCTGGTAGCTTTTTCGACTATTGCCGATTGGATCCACAGCGTAATCTAGCCTCATCAACTGAAGCACAGGGAGTGTTTCAGGATCATGGATGATCGACCATATGCAAGGATCGCTGCCGACAGGGAGTCGATAATGGTCTTGGGAAAAACCCGCTTCGGCGGGTTTTTTTTCGCCTGCAGAAAAGTGTCGTCCTCAAACAGAAACACCGCCGATTGGCGGTGTTTCTGCATCTGCGGGTTTTACGAGGCGATCAACTGCCGCAACACGTAATGCAGGATCCCGCCGGACTTGAAGTACTCCACCTCGTTGAGGGTATCGATGCGGCACAGCACTTCGATTTTCTCCTGACGCCCGTCTTCCCGGGTGATCACCAGCGTCAGGTTCATGCGTGGCGTCAGCTCGACACCGGTCAAACCCTGAATATCCAGGGTTTCCTTGCCGGTGAGGTTCAGGCTCTTGCGGTTCTGATCCAGCTTGAACTGCAGCGGCAGCACGCCCATGCCCACCAGGTTGGAACGGTGGATGCGCTCGAAGCTTTCGGCGATCACCGCTTTCACGCCCAGCAGGTTGGTGCCCTTGGCGGCCCAGTCACGGCTGGAACCGGTGCCGTATTCTTGCCCGGCAATCACCACCAGCGGTGTGCCCGAGGCCTGATAACGCATGGCCGCGTCGTAGATCGCCAGTTTTTCACCGGTCGGAATGTAGATCGTATTGCCGCCTTCTTCGCCACCGAGCATTTCATTGCGGATACGGATGTTGGCGAACGTGCCGCGCATCATCACTTCATGGTTACCCCGGCGGGAGCCGTAGGAGTTGAAGTCCCGTGGCTCCACACCTTTTTCCCGCAGATAACGCCCGGCCGGACTGTCAGCCTTGATATTGCCGGCGGGGGAGATGTGGTCAGTGGTCACCGAATCGCCCAGCAGTGCCAGCACCCGCGCACCTTTCACGTCGGTGATCACCGGCAAAGGCCCGGCAATGTCATCGAAGAACGGCGGATGCTGAATGTAGGTCGAATCGTCTTGCCAGACATAGGTGGCGGCTTGCGGCACTTCGATGGCTTGCCACTGTTCGTCGCCGGCAAACACCTCGGCGTATTCCTTGTGGAACATTGCCGTGTTGACCTGATTCACCGCGTCGGCGATTTCCTTGCTGCTCGGCCAGATATCGCGCAGGTAGACCGGTTTGCCTTGCTTGTCCTCACCCAGCGGTTCGCTGCTGATGTCCGTGCGCACGGTGCCGGCCAGAGCGTAGGCGACGACCAGCGGTGGTGAGGCCAGCCAGTTGGTTTTCACCAGTGGATGCACCCGGCCTTCAAAATTGCGGTTACCGGACAGCACTGACGCCACGGTCAGGTCGGCTTTCTGAATGGCTTTTTCGATCGGCTCCGGCAGCGGCCCGGAGTTGCCGATGCAAGTGGTGCAGCCATAGCCCACCAATGAAAAACCGAGTTGATCGAGGTACTGAGTCAGTCCGGCAGCCTTGTAATAGTCAGTGACGACTTTGGAGCCCGGTGCCAGTGAGCTCTTCACCCACGGTTTACGGGTCAGGCCTTTCTCCACGGCTTTTTTCGCCAGCAGTCCGGCGGCCATCATCACGCTCGGGTTGGAAGTGTTGGTGCAGGATGTGATCGCGGCAATCACCACGGCACCGTTTTTCAAGCGATAGGTGTGGCCGTCGTACTCATAATCGGTTTCGCCGACCAGATCGGCATTGCCCACCGCGACACCGCCGCCGCCCTCGCTTTCCAGACGCCCTTCGTCCTTGCTGACGGGTTTGAACTGCAAGTCGAGGAAGTCGCTGAACGCCTGGCCGACATTCGGCAGCGAGACGCGATCCTGCGGGCGCTTCGGCCCGGCGAGGCTGGCTTCGACGCTGCCCATGTCCAGCGCCAGGCTATCGGTGAACACCGGTTCCTGACCGGGCAGGCGCCACAGGCCCTGAGCCTTGGTGTAGGCCTCGACCAGTTTCACCACTTCAGTGGGGCGACCGGACAGGCGCAGGTATTCCAGCGTCACGTCATCGACCGGGAAGAAACCGCAGGTCGCGCCATATTCCGGGGCCATGTTGGCGATGGTCGCGCGGTCGGCCAGCGGCAGGTCGGCGAGGCCGTCACCGTAGAACTCGACGAATTTGCCGACCACGCCTTTCTTGCGCAGCATCTGGGTCACGGTCAGCACCAGGTCGGTGGCGGTGATGCCTTCCTTGAGCTTGCCGGTGAGTTTGAAACCGATCACCTCAGGAATCAGCATCGATACCGGTTGCCCGAGCATCGCCGCTTCGGCTTCGATACCGCCGACGCCCCAGCCGAGTACGCCGAGGCCGTTGATCATGGTGGTGTGGGAGTCGGTGCCGACCAGCGTATCGGGGAAGGCATAGGTGCGGCCGTCTTCGTCCTTGGTCCACACCGTGCGTCCGAGGTATTCGAGGTTGACCTGGTGGCAGATCCCGGTGCCCGGCGGTACCACGCTGAAGTTGTCGAAGGCGCTCTGGCCCCAGCGCAGGAAGGCATAGCGTTCGCCGTTGCGCTGCATTTCGATGTCGACGTTCTGTTCGAATGCGCTGGCGCTGGCGAACTTGTCGACCATCACCGAGTGGTCGATCACCAGATCCACCGGCGACAGCGGGTTGATTCGCTGCGGATCGCCGCCCGCCTTGGCCATGGCGGCGCGCATTGCGGCCAGATCGACCACGGCCGGTACGCCGGTAAAGTCCTGCATCAGCACGCGGGCAGGGCGGTACTGGATTTCCCGGTCGGAGCGACGCTCCTTGAGCCACGCGGCAATCGCCTTGAGGTCGGCGCCGGTGACAGTTTTTTCATCTTCCCAGCGCAGCAGGTTTTCCAGCAGGACTTTCAGCGACATGGGCAGCTTGTCGAGATCGCCCAAGGTCTTGGCGGCATCCGGCAAGCTGAAATAGTGGTAAGTCTTGTCGTCGACTTTCAGGGTTTTAAGGGATTTCAGACTATCGAGGGACGGCATTACGATCACTCCTTTGAGTCCGCACGGCTACGGACTGAGGGGACGGGCAGAGCTATCAACGTAGCCCTGTTTTCAGTAGCTGGCTAATAACTGGACTCTATGGGCAAGTCCAAGGTTCCGACATCGGCTATCATGCGCCGGTTTTCGTGACAGGCTTTGCTTTGACGCAAGCCTGGACATCGCGCAGGGGATGAATGACCGCCCTCTGCCCAGGAGTAAGAATGAACACCCTATTCATGCATTGCCGGCCGGGCTTCGAAGGCGAAGTCTGCTCGGAGATTTCCGACCTCGCCGCCCAACTGAACGTGGCCGGCTACGCCAAGGCCAAACCGGCGACCGCTTGCGCCGAGTTCGTCTGCACCGAAGAAGACGGCGCCGAGCGCCTGATGCGTGGCCAGCGTTTCGCCGAGCTGATCTTCCCGCGCCAATGGGCTCGCGGGGTTTTCATCGATCTGCCGGAAACCGACCGCATCAGCGTGATCCTCGCGCACATGGCCGAATTCCCGGTGTGCGGCAGCCTGTGGCTGGAAGTCGTCGACACCAATGACGGCAAGGAACTGTCGAATTTCTGCAAGAAGTTCGAAGGCCCGCTGCGCAAGGCGCTGACCGGTGCCGGCAAACTGGTGGACGACGCCGACAAGCCGCGTCTGCTGCTGACCTTCAAGAGCGGCCGTGAAGTGTTCCTCGGCCTGGCCGATGCCGGTAATTCGGCGATGTGGCCAATGGGCATTCCGCGCCTGAAATTTCCGCGTGAGGCGCCGAGCCGTTCGACCCTGAAGCTGGAAGAAGCCTGGCACCACTTTATCCCCCGGGATCAGTGGGACGAGCGCCTGCACAGCGACATGACCGGTGTCGACCTCGGCGCGGCGCCGGGCGGCTGGACCTGGCAACTGGTCAATCGCGGCATGCTGGTGACGGCCATCGACAACGGCCCGATGGCCGAAAGCCTCATGGACACTGGTCTGGTACAGCACTTGATGGCCGACGGTTTTACCTTCAAGCCCAAGCAGCCGGTGGACTGGATGGTCTGCGACATCGTCGAGAAGCCGGCGCGCAACGCCGCGATGCTCGAAGAGTGGATCGGCGAGGGCCATTGCCGGGAAGCGGTGGTCAACCTCAAGTTGCCGATGAAGCAGCGATACGCCGAAGTGAAGCGTCTGCTGGAGCGCATCGCCGATGGTTTCAAGGCCCGCGGGATCAAGGTCGACATCGGCTGCAAGCAGCTGTATCACGACCGCGAGGAAGTGACTTGCCATTTGCGCCGTCATGACGTGAAGAAAGCCAAAGCCCGCTGAGCGCGCGACAGGTGACCGAACACCCGGCATTGGGCGACAATGCCGGCCAGTTTCAGGAGTGAATCATGAGTGAAATGATCAATACGCCGGTCGACGGCACCCTCGACGCCACGGGCCTCAACTGCCCGGAGCCGGTGATGATGCTGCACCAGCACATCCGTGACCTGGTGCCCGGCGGCCTGCTCAAGGTGATCGCCACCGACCCGTCGACCCGCCGCGACATCCCCAAGTTCTGCGTGTTTCTCGACCATGAACTGGTGGGGCAGCACGAAGAAGCCGGTACCTATCTGTACTGGATTCGCAAGAAGTCCGGTTGATCGGAAGGCAAAAAAAAGACCTGCACATGCAGGTCTTTTTTTATGGCCGGTCAGCCCATCGAGCGGCTGATGCGAATGCGTTTGCGCGCACTGCGCGTCAGGCGGATCGACAGCATCAGCGCCGCACAGCTCAGGCCGACGATCAGGCCTTCCCACAAGCCGCTCGGGCCGCGTGGCTCGCCGAACCAGTCGGTCAGGCCGAGGGCGTAACCCACCGGCAGGCCGATGCCCCAGTAGGCGAACAGGGTAAGGATCATTGTTACCCGCGTGTCCTGATAACCGCGCAGGGCGCCAGCGGCGGTGACCTGGATCGCGTCGGAGAACTGGAACAGCGCCGAGTACACGATCAGCATCGCGGCGATGTGAATCACCATCGGATCCGAGGTGTAGATCGCTGCAATGTGTTCGCGCATCAGCAACATCATGCTCGCCGACAGGCAGGCGTAGGCCAGCGCGGTACCCATGCCGACACCCGCCGCGAAACGCGCTTCACGGGGTTCTTCACGGCCCAGGGCCTGGCCGACACGCACGGTCACGGCCATGCCCAGCGAATACGGAATCATGAACACCAGGGAGCTGACGTTCAGCGCGATCTGGTGCCCGGCCACTACAGTGGCGCCGAGGCTGCCGATCAGCAGCGCGATCACGGCGAAAATACTCGACTCGGCAAACACCGCGATGCCAATCGGCAGACCAATGGCCAGCAGACGCTTGATCACCGCCCATTGCGGCCAGTCGAAACGGCTGAACAGTTCGCTCGACTTGTAGGCTGGCGCCCAGCGCTCGTAACCGGCCAGACCCAGCGCCATTACCCACATCACGATCGCCGTGGCCCAGCCGCAACCGACGCCGCCCATGGCCGGCACGCCGAAGTGGCCGTAAATGAACACGTAGTTGAGCGGAATGTTCAGCGCCAGACCACAGAGGCCCAGCACCATCGCCGGCCGGGTGCGGCCGAGGCCGTCACTGGTGCAGCGCAGCACATGGTAGAACGCCACCGCCGGCAGACCGCTGGCGATGCCGTGCAGGTACTGCATGCACGGGCCGATCAGCTCCGGATCGACTTTCATCAGGTGCAGGATCGGTTCTGCACTGAACAGCAAGCCGGTCGCCATCAGTCCGACCACCAGCGCCAGCCACAAGGCCTGACGCACGATCGGACCGATCTCGCTGTGGGTGCCGGCGCCGAAGCGCTGGGCGACTTTCGGCGTGGTGGCCAGCAGCGTGCCGGTCATCAGCAGAAACACCGGTACCCAGATCGAGTTGCCCAGCGCCACGGCCGCCAGATCCTTTGGCCCGACGCGCCCGGCCATCACCGCATCGACGAAGCCCATGGCGGTGGTTGCCAGTTGCGCGATCATGATCGGCAGGGCCAGGCTGAGCAGATTCTTCAGCTCCAGGCGAACCCGGGCAGGGCGGTTGAGGGAAACGGCGTCAGGGCGTTCGGTTACGGAGTTCACAGGCAAAGCGTCCACAGGGGTTGATGCGCAAGGCCGGGCATTCTACGCCGCTGACGTTATGGTCAGGAAAAATCCTCTGTTGCGGATTTGTAATCAACAGCCTGCTGGCTCATCGCAGTCCCAGCGCCTACACTGCCGATCCGCCCAAGGAGCCCCGCCATGCTGATTGTTGCCGACGAAAATATCCCGCTGCTCGATGCCTTTTTTGCCGGTTTCGGCGAGATCCGCCGGGTGCCGGGCCGTTCCATTGACCGGGCCACGGTCGAACAGGCCGACGTGTTGCTGGTGCGCTCGGTGACCAACGTCAACCGCGCGTTGCTCGAAGGCAGCCAGGTGCGTTTTGTCGGCACCTGCACCATCGGCACCGATCATCTGGATCTCGAATACTTCAACGAGGCCGGCATCACCTGGTCCAGCGCGCCGGGCTGCAATGCTCGTGGTGTGGTGGATTATGTGCTGGGCAGCCTGATGACCCTGGCTGAAATCGAAGGTGTCGATTTGAGTCAACGCACCTACGGCGTGATCGGCGCCGGTGAAGTCGGCGGTCGCTTGATCAAGGTGCTGAAAGGGCTGGGCTGGAACGTGAAAGTCTGCGATCCACCGCGTCAGGCGGCCGAGGGCGGCGATTATGTCAGCCTGGAGCAGATCATCCAGCAGTGCGACGTGATCAGTCTGCACACACCACTGACCCGCAACGGCGACGGCGCGACCTGGCACTTGTTCGACGAGCCACGTTTGCAGCAACTCAAGCCCGGCGCCTGGCTGATCAATGCCGCCCGTGGCCCGGTGGTGGATAACGCCGCGTTGCGTGAAGTGCTGCTGGAGCGTGAAGACCTGCAAGCGGTCCTCGATGTGTGGGAAGCCGAGCCTGAAGTCGATGTCGCCTTGGCCGAACTCTGTGTGCTGGCGACTCCGCATATCGCTGGTTACAGCCTCGATGGCAAACAGCGCGGCACGGCGCAGATCTATCAGGCGTATTGCGATTTCATCGGTCAGCCGGCCAGCATTCAGCTCGGCGACCTGTTGCCGGCACCATGGTTGTCGGAAGTTTCCCTGCATGCCGACAGCGATCCGGCCTGGGCCCTGGCGATGTTGTGCCGTGGCGTGTACGACCCGCGCCGGGACGATGCGGATTTTCGCCGCACCCTGTTGGGTAGCGTTGGCGAGCAGCGTGCAGCGTTCGATGTGTTGCGCAAGCAGTATCCGGTACGTCGCGAGATTGAAGGGCTGAAAGTAAGAATCGAGGGGGATTCACCCGCCCTGCGGCAGATCGTGACGGCGCTGGGCGCTGTGGCCGTATAAACCGCGGGCAGAAAAAACCCGGCCTGCAGGGGCCGGGTCAGGAAGACGGTGGCTACATCACTTTTGTTCGGCAGGCTTGACCAATCGCTTCTCCAGTTCGCGGCAAGCGTTCTGGATCATGTCTTCAGTGATTGGCACTTCACGCCCATCCTTATCGATAATCGAGCAACCCAGAGGTTGGCCGGGCTTGGTGCGGATCACTTGAATCTTGTCGTCGCTGCTGTGTTGCAAGGACATGGCCTGTCTCCTCATCAGGTTGTGTAAGCACAATAAAACCGTCAGGTGACCAGGCTGTGACAACTCCCTTCGATCTTTCCGGAACGGTATCTTCACTCAAGCAGAAATGACCGTTCGTCTCAACCCGGACATTAGACCGATAGCATCTAGGGGGTAGTCTGGCCGGTCATAATTAACCTGACTCATTGTGATTTGCAGAGTTCCACCCCATTGAGTGTCCAGGCTGGCCCCATTAATCAGCACACGACGTGAACCTGAATGATCCCGATGCTCTCCTCGCGACACCGCCGGGCCTTGCGCCTGACCAGTCATTTTCTCGCCCCTTATCGCTGGCAGGCCTTCGGCGCACTGCTCGCGCTGATCGTCACGGCCGGTATCACCTTATCGATGGGGCAGGGCATCAAGCTGCTGGTCGATCAGGGCTTCATGACCCAGTCGCCGCATTTGCTCAACCAGTCCATTGGCCTGTTCATGCTCTTGGTGCTGGGACTCGCAGTCGGCACTTTTGCCCGGTTCTATCTGGTGTCATGGATCGGCGAGCGGGTGGTGGCCGACATCCGTCGGCAGGTGTTCAACCATCTGGTTTACCTGCATCCCGGATTCTACGAAGACAATCGCAGTTCGGAAATCCAGTCGCGCCTGACCGCTGACACGACGTTGCTGCAATCGGTGATCGGTTCGTCGCTGTCGTTGTTCCTGCGCAACTTGCTGATGGTCATTGGCGGCGTCGTACTGCTGTTCATCACCAATGCCAAACTCACCAGTATCGTGGTGATTGCGCTGCCACTGGTGATTGCGCCGATCCTGATCTTCGGACGTCGCGTACGTAACCTCTCGCGGCTGAGTCAGGACCGGATCGCCGACATTGGCAGCTATGTCTCGGAAACCCTTGGCCAGATCAAGACCGTTCAGGCCTACAACCATCAGGTTCAGGACGAACAACGCTTCGCCGGCACCGTCGAGCAGGCGTTCGAAACCGCACGCAAACGGATTTTCCAGCGGGCCTGGCTGATTACACTGGTGATCGTGCTGGTGCTCGGCGCCGTCGCGGTAATGTTGTGGGTTGGCGGCATGGATGTGATTGCCGGGCGTATTTCTGCCGGTGAGCTGGCGGCGTTCGTGTTCTACAGCCTGATCGTCGGCAGTGCCTTTGGCACGTTGAGCGAAGTGATCGGCGAACTGCAGCGGGCGGCGGGTGCTGCAGAGCGCATTGCCGAATTGCTGCGTTCGGAGAACATTATCCAGCCGCCGAAAGCCGGCTTGATGACCTTGCCGGAGCGTGTCAAAGGCGAGCTGGAATTGCGGGACGTAAGTTTTTCCTATCCCTCACGGCCCGAAAGCCTTGCGGTCAATGGTTTGAGCCTGACAGTCAACGCGGGCGAAACCCTCGCGCTTGTAGGTCCGTCAGGTGCGGGCAAGTCCACGGTGTATGACCTGCTGCTGCGTTTCTACGATCCGCGCGAAGGGCAAATCCTGATCGATGGCGTGCCGCTGACGAGTCTTGATCCGCTGGACCTGCGCCGCTGTTTCGCGCTGGTTTCGCAGACTCCGGCGCTGTTCTTCGGCAGCGTCGAAGAAAACATTCGCTACGGTTGCCCGACTGCCACGCTGGAGCAGGTGCAGGAAGCCGCGAAAATCGCTCACGCCCACGACTTCATCGAGCAAATGCCCGACGGCTACCAGACCCATCTGGGTGACGGTGGTCTCGGCCTGTCAGGCGGGCAACGCCAGCGCCTGGCCATCGCCCGGGCGTTGCTGGTCGACGCGCCGATCCTGCTGCTGGACGAAGCCACCAGCGCCCTCGACGCCCAGAGCGAACACCTGATCCAGCAAGCCCTGCCCAGCCTGATGCAAAACCGCACCACGCTGGTAATCGCCCACCGCTTGGCCACGGTGAAAAACGCCGACCGGATTGCGGTGATGGACCAGGGCAAGCTGGTGGCGATCGGCACGCATCAGGAGCTGATCGCGAGCAATCCGCTGTATGCGCGGTTGGCGGCGTTGCAGTTCAGTGATGGGCATCTGGCTTCGACCGACCCAGTAACCGACTAAGTAAGCGACCTAGTAACCGACCCAGTAGAGCGTCATAAAAAATGCCCGCATCTTTCGATGCGGGCATTTTTGTTTACGTCGATCTTTGCACGATCACTGATCGTCAAAGTACCGCTCATGCCAGTCCACCAGCGGCTGCGGCGAGTTGAGTTTCTGGCCGTAGATCACTGAGTAGGACAGCACGTTCTGCACGTACTGGCGGGTTTCGTCGAACGGGATGCTTTCGACCCACACGTCAAAGCTCAGGTGGTCGGCACCGCGCAGCCACTGGCGCACGCGGCCGGGGCCGGCGTTGTAGGCGGCGGAGGCGAGCACACGGTTGCCGTTGAACTGGCTGTGCACCTGGCTCAGGTAGGCGGCGCCGAGCTGGATATTCTTGTCCGGATCGAGCACCTGCTGTGGCGAGGCCAGCGGAATGCTGAATTTGCGCGCGGTTTCCTTGGCGGTGCCGGGCATCAGTTGCATCAGGCCGCTGGCGCCGACGCCGGAGCGGGCGTCGTCCATGAAGGCGCTTTCCTGGCGGGTGATAGCGAACACCCAGCTTGAGTGCAGGCCACGGACCTTGGCTTCACGCACGAGGGTGTCGCGGTGGGCCATCGGGAAGCGGATGTCCAGGTCGTCCCAGTATTGCGCCTGGCTGATGGTGCGGATTGCCGGGAAATACCATTTCAGGTCATAGGCCAGTTTGGCCTGGGCAACCATCTCGTCGCGGTTGAAGTGCCGGCTGACGTGATACCACTCGCGGCGGCCATCGACGATCTGCCCACGGGCGTGGAATTCCAGCGCACGGCGCACGCCAGGAGTGTTGCGCACCTTGTTGATGGTGGCCTGGCTGAGTACCAGCGGTTTGTTGACCAGCGAATAGGGCAGCTGCGAGCGATCGGCAGCCAGGAAACCGTAGAAGTCCCGTTCCCGTGCGAGGTTCTTGTACAACGTCTGTGCTTCAGGGTTCTGCGGCTGCGCCAGTTCCAGGCTGCGGGCCTGCCAGTAGCGCCAGCGGTTGGTGGTGGCCAGATCCTGCGGCAGGCGGCGGGTCAACTGATAGGCGTCGTCCCAGCGCGCCAGACGCAGCAGCAGGCGCAGGCGCCATTCGGACACGGTGTTGTCGCGTAGTTCCGGGTCATATTTGGTCATCACGTCCAGCGCGCGGCTGTCGAAGCGACGGGCCAGGGTCAGGCCGATTTCCCGGGCGATGGCGACTTTTTCATCTCGCGAGAAATGCATGCTGCTGGCGTAGCCATCGAGCAGATCCATGGCCTTGTCCGGATCCTGACGGGCCAGACGGCGCAGGCCGAGGCTGACGATGTCCGACATCGGTTCGTCGGCCGGGGTGAAGCGCGATGGTTGGTTGAGCAGTTCCGGTTTCTGCGCCACATCCACCAACAGACGCCCGCGTGGGGACAGTGTGGTCAGGCCGTTGACCAGGCTGTTGGCCAACGGATAGTTACGCGCCTGGGCGGCGAGTTTGGTGCGCTCCCAGCGTTTTTGCTCGGTCAACTGGCCATCGGCAGCCCAGATGCCGAACAGCGCGTCACACGCGGCGGGTTGCGATTTGCCGGTCAGCCACAGTTTGTCGGCATTGGCGTAACCCTCGGCCTTGTGGCCGCTGCTGATCTGGTACTGCGCGTTCAGGCAGTCCAGTTCGGTGAAGTTGAGCTTCGGATCGTAATACTTGACGAAGGTCGCCCAGTCTCCACGGTCGGCGAGCCAGCGCAACCAGCGCAGCTTCATCCAGTTGGCCTGGGGCAGGTCACCGTGTTCGGCGAGGAATTTCTCGATCTCCGCGTTGCTGGCAGTCTTCAGGCGGGCGGTCAGCTCGTCGTAGGCCAGATACGGCTCCAGCGGATAATCGGCGAGGGCCTGGCTGTATCGAAAATATGGGCCGGTATCGCCCTTGGCCAGGGCGCGCTTGGCCTCATCGTAATACTGGCGCTGGGTGGACAGGTCCACCGCCTGGGCGGATTGAGCAGCAGCGGCGGTGAGTAGCAAACAGGACAAAACACTGAGAAGGCGACTGCGCATGAGACATCCGGGCAGAGAAATCATGACAAGTGCCAGCGTGGGCGGCACTGAATTGTCTGTAGCTTAGCCTTTTGCCAGCAGACGGCGAAAGCTTTGCGGGCCTTGCGGCACAAGTTCGCAACAAATGTTGTGCAGAGTACGTCAGCGGCGAAATTGCCGGCCTGTTCGGCCCTCGATTCAGGTAGAATGCGCGCCCGGTTTTTGGAGAAGCTCATGACCCTGCTCAAATTCAGCGATGTGTCCCTTGCATTCGGCGCGATGCCGTTGTTGGACAAGGTGTCCTGGCAGATCGCCCGTGGTGAGCGGGTGTGCATCATCGGTCGCAACGGCACTGGCAAGTCCAGCATGATGAAACTGGTCAAGGGCGACCAGAAGCCTGACGACGGCGCCGTGTGGCGTGCCCCCGGTCTGAAAATCGGCGAATTGCCGCAGGAATTGCCGGTGGCCGACGAGCGGACCGTTTTCGACGTGGTGGCCGAAGGCCTCGACGGCGTGGGTGCGCTGCTTGCCGAATACCATCACCTGAGCCAGAACATCGTCACCGACGCTGATCTGGAAAAGCTGATGCACGTCCAGCACGACCTCGAAGCCCGTGACGGCTGGCGCTTGCAGACCCTGGTCGACAGCACCCTGAGCCGCCTGCAACTGCCGGCCGACAAGACCCTCGCCGAGTTGTCCGGCGGCTGGCGTCGTCGCGTGCTGCTGGCCCAGGCGCTGGTGTCCGAGCCAGATCTGCTGCTGCTCGACGAACCGACCAACCACCTGGACATCGGTGCGATTGCCTGGCTCGAAGAAGCTCTGAAGGATTTCCAGGGCGCCGTGCTGTTCATCACGCACGACCGTTCCTTCCTGCAAAACCTTGCCACCCGCATCCTCGAACTGGATCGCGGCGGCCTGATCGACTGGAACGGCGATTACGCCAGTTTCCTGGTCCACAAAGAAGCCGAACTGGCCGCTGAAGAAACCGCCAACGCGCTGTTCGACAAGCGTCTGGCTCAGGAAGAAGTGTGGATTCGTCAGGGTATCAAGGCCCGTCGCACCCGTAACGAAGGCCGCGTGCGTGCGCTGAAGGCCCTGCGTGTCGAGCGCAGCGAGCGTCGTGAGCGCACCGGCAAGGCCAACATCCAGCTGGAAACAGCGGAGAAGTCCGGCAAGCAGGTGATGGTGCTGGATAACGTGAGTTTCGCGCACCCGGGCGGTCCGTTCCTGATCCGCGATTTTTCCATGGTGCTGCAGCGCGGTGATCGTATCGGCCTGCTCGGCGCCAACGGTACCGGCAAGACCACCCTGCTGAAATTGATGCTCAGCGGTCTGCAACCGACCAGCGGCAAGGTGGAAGAGGGCACCAAGATCGACGTGGCTTACTTCGACCAGTTGCGCCATCAGCTGGATCTGGAAAAGACCGTGGTCGACAACGTCGCCGAAGGTCGCGATTTCATCGATATCAATGGCCAGAGCCGCCACGTGCTGAGCTATCTCGGCGACTTCCTGTTCAGCCCGCAGCGTGCCCGCACGCCGGTGAAGGCGCTGTCCGGTGGCGAGCGTGCGCGCCTGCTGCTGGCCAAACTGTTCAGCAAGCCAGCAAACCTGCTGGTGCTCGACGAACCGACCAACGACCTTGATGTGGAAACCCTCGAACTGCTCGAAGAGGTGCTGCTGACCTTCAACGGCACCGTGCTGATGGTCAGCCACGACCGGGCATTCCTCGACAACGTGGTGACCAGCACCCTGGTCTTCGAAGGTGAGGGCAAGGTTCGCGAATACGTCGGCGGCTATCAGGACTGGATCCGCCAGGGTGGTTCGCCGCGCCTGCTGGGCGTGACCGAAAGCAAATCCGGCAAGGCCGACCTGAACTCGGCGGTGGTCACTGCCGAACCGGCCCCGGTTGCCGCGCCGGTCGCTGCGGCCCCGGCTGCGAAGAAGAAACTGAGCTACAAGCTTCAGCGTGAGCTGGAAGCCCTGCCGGGAGACATCGACGCCAAGGAGCAGCAGATTGCTGCTGTCGAAGCTGAAATGGCTGAAGCCGGTTTCTACCAGCGTCCGCCAGCCGAAACGGCCAAGGTGATTGCTTCCCTGGAGCAGTTGCAGGCTGAGCTGGATGCGCTGGTGGAGCGTTGGGCCGAGCTGGATGCCTGATTGTTTCCAGGCATGAAAAAGCCCGGCGTCCAGTGATGGACGCCGGGCTTTTTAGCTTTTCACAAGTGCCTGAGGTCAGCGTTTGACCAGGTGTACCGCCAGCACATCGCAAGGTGCGCCGTGCAGCACGTCGTTGGCGGTCGAGCCCAATAGCAGCGCCAGACCATGTCGGCCATGGCTGCCGACCACGATCAGGTCGCATTCCTGATCCTTGGCGAAGTGGTGGATTTCCTGGCGCGGCTGGCCGTAGGTCAGGTGGCAGTTTGAGCCTTCCAGTTCGGTGTATTTGTGCTTCAGGCGCTCGAGGCGTTCCTTGGCTTGATCGAACTGCTGTTGTTGCAGTTGTGACAGATCCATCGGCACGTCACCCCCGAAGGCCATGGCCATCGGTTCGACGATATGCACCAGCGACAGCTTGGCGCCATTGCTCACCGACAGCTCTCGGGCGCGGTGGATCACAGGGTCGCACTCTTCGGTCAGATCTACGGCGACCAGGATATGGTGGTAGGGCATGAGGTGCTCCTCGTGAGGGATCAATATTGTTAAGTATGGCTGGTTTCAAGCGCATTGGTTCCAAAGTGACGCAATGGGCTCATGACAAAACGGGAGTACACATATGACGGTCTGGCTGGTGGTGTCAATCCTGCTGGTGGTGTTGAGCCCCCTGGCGTGGTTGCGTCCGTCCCGTGCACAGAGTGGCCGGATAGCCTTGCGCACCGAGGCCCGGCGCATCGGGCTGGCCATGCAGCTGGCGCCGCAGGAGTGGCCGCACTGGCTGAGCCAGGAGCCGCCAAACCCGTGCGCGCAATACCATCGGCCGCGGCGCGGCAAGCAGCCGGCGTGCTGGACGTATTGGCAGAAATCCCCGGGCGTGTGGGTCAACCAGTGGCAGGAAATCTGTGAAGATCCGCTGCTGCTGAATCATTTCGAAAAATTGCCGGGCAACGTTTTCAAGGTTGAAGCCGACAAGCAGATGATCGCGCTCTATTGGGGCGAGAAGGGTGATGCTTCGGTTCTGCTGGACATTGATGCCACGCTGAAAGCGCTGGCATGACTCACGGACTTTTCGCGCTGCAACGGTGCGAAACGTCTGGCAGACGAGCAATAAAAAGCCCGACATGATTCATCGGGCGGGGTTGGCCAGGCAGGCCGGAAATTCTTTTTGGCGTTGAACCGGAGTGAGCCGGTCAGCAAAAGTGCGCCTGTTTTCCTTCGTAGTCCAGCCAGCGTAGCCTGTTAAACAAGGCTTGCGGTGAATTAGGGCGACTTTTCTAACTATTAATCTTATGAATGCCCTCACATGCAAGCATGCGTGGACGGGCTGCGTCTTACAGAAATGACCGCAAAGTCGCATTTCAACCCGTATTTAGGGCGATTGACAATTGTCGGAAATTCCGTGAAGGTGGCGTACCCAAATCAAACGGGCGTATGAATTGAGCGTTTGTATTGCAGACTGCTCCTACAGAATCCCGACTATCGCGTTGGCGGGTGTGCCGGGTGGATTGGTGTCAGCATTGACGAAAAAGCGTCCTGCCGAGCCATTCGCCTGCGTCCGACGTGTACTGTTCAGCTTCCATATCGTGGAGATCAGTTGATGATTTACGAAGGTAAAGCCATCACGGTTAAAGCTCTTGAAAGTGGCATCGTCGAATTGAAATTCGACCTCAAGGGTGAGTCCGTCAACAAGTTCAACCGTCTTACCCTGAACGAACTGCGTCAGGCCGTAGACACCATCAAGGCAGATGCTTCGATCAAGGGCGTGATCGTCAGCAGTGGCAAGGACGTGTTCATCGTCGGCGCCGACATCACCGAATTTGTCGACAACTTCAAGCTGCCGGATGCCGAGCTGGTTGCTGGCAATCTCGAAGCCAACAAGATCTTCAGCGATTTCGAAGACCTCAATGTTCCGACCGTGGCCGCGATCAATGGCATCGCCCTGGGTGGCGGTCTGGAAATGTGCCTGGCGGCGGACTACCGTGTCATGTCCACCAAGGCCAAGATCGGTCTGCCGGAAGTCAAGCTGGGCATCTACCCGGGCTTCGGCGGTACCGTGCGTCTGCCGCGCCTGATCGGTGCCGACAACGCTATCGAGTGGATTGCCGCCGGCAAGGAAAACCGTCCTGAAGACGCGCTGAAAGTCGGCGCCGTCGATGCCGTGGTTGCCCCTGAAAAGCTGCAGGATGCTGCCCTTGAACTGATCAAGCGCGCCATCTCCGGCGAGTTCGACTACAAGGCCAAGCGTCAGCCGAAGCTGGAAAAGCTCAAGCTGAACGCTATTGAACAAATGATGGCTTTCGAAACCGCCAAGGGTTTCGTGGCTGGCCAGGCCGGCCCGAACTACCCGGCCCCGGTCGAAGCGATCAAGACCATCCAGAAAGCCGCGAACTTCGGTCGTGACAAGGCACTGGAAGTCGAAGCTGCAGGTTTCGTGAAGCTGGCCAAGACCTCTGCCGCGCAGAGCTTGATCGGTCTGTTCCTGAACGATCAGGAACTGAAGAAAAAGGCCAAGGCCTACGACGAAATCGCCAAGGACGTGAAGCAGGCTGCCGTATTGGGCGCCGGCATCATGGGTGGCGGTATCGCCTATCAGTCGGCCTCCAAAGGTACGCCGATCCTGATGAAGGACATCAACGAGCACGGCATCGAGCAAGGTCTGGCGGAAGCCGCCAAGCTGCTGGTCGGCCGCGTTGATAAAGGCCGCATGACTGCCGCGAAGATGGCTGAAGTGCTCAACGGCATTCGTCCGACCCTGTCCTACGGCGATTTCGGTCACGTTGACCTGGTCGTTGAAGCCGTGGTCGAGAACCCTAAGGTCAAGCAAGCCGTTCTGGCGGAAGTCGAAGACAAGGTCAAAGAGGACACCATCCTCGCGTCCAACACCTCGACCATTTCCATCAGCCTGCTGGCCAAGGCCCTCAAGCGTCCGGAAAACTTCGTCGGTATGCACTTCTTCAACCCGGTGCACATGATGCCACTGGTGGAAGTGATCCGTGGCGAGAAGTCCAGCGAGCTGGCGATTGCCACCACCGTTGCCTACGCCAAGAAAATGGGCAAGAACCCGATCGTCGTCAACGACTGCCCGGGCTTCCTGGTCAACCGCGTACTGTTCCCGTACTTCGGCGGTTTCGCCAAGCTGGTCAGCGCTGGTGTGGACTTCGTCCGTATCGACAAGATCATGGAAAAATTCGGCTGGCCGATGGGCCCGGCATACCTGATGGACGTGGTCGGCATCGACACCGGCCACCACGGTCGTGACGTGATGGCTGAAGGCTTCCCGGACCGCATGAAGGACGACCGTCGTTCGGCCATCGACGTGCTTTACGAAGCCAAGCGTCTGGGTCAGAAGAACGGCAAGGGCTTCTATGCCTACGAGGCCGACAAGAAAGGCAAGCAGAAGAAAGTTGCCGATCCGTCGGTACTGGAAGTGCTCAAGCCGATCGTCTACGAGCAGCGTGAAGTCACTGACGAAGACATCATCAACTGGATGATGATCCCGCTGTGCCTGGAAACCGTGCGTTGCCTGGAAGACGGCATCGTCGAAACCGCCGCCGAAGCCGACATGGGTCTGGTCTACGGTATTGGTTTCCCTCCATTCCGTGGCGGTGCGCTGCGCTACATCGACTCGATCGGTGTTGCCGAGTTCGTTGCCCTGGCCGACCAGTACGCTGATTTGGGCGCGCTGTACCACCCGACCGCGAAGCTGCGCGAAATGGCCAAGAACGGCCAGAGCTTCTTCGGTTAAGCGCCCCCAACTAGAGTGAGAGTGAACTTATGAGCTTGAATCCTAGAGACGTCGTGATTGTCGACTTCGGTCGTACTCCGATGGGCCGCTCCAAGGGCGGCATGCACCGCAACACCCGCGCCGAAGACATGTCGGCGCACCTGATCAGCAAACTGCTGGAACGCAACACCAAGGTCGATCCTGCAGAAGTCGAGGACGTGATCTGGGGCTGTGTGAACCAGACCCTGGAGCAGGGCTGGAACATCGCGCGCATGGCGTCGCTGATGACCCAGATCCCGCACACTTCGGCCGGCCAGACCGTCAGCCGTCTGTGCGGCTCGTCGATGAGTGCGCTGCACACCGCTGCACAAGCGATCATGACCGGCAACGGTGACGTATTCGTGGTTGGCGGCGTCGAGCATATGGGCCACGTGAGCATGATGCACGGTGTCGATCCGAACCCGCACATGTCCCTGTACGCGGCAAAAGCCTCGGGCATGATGGGCCTGACCGCTGAAATGCTGGGCAAAATGCACGGCATCACTCGCGAACAGCAGGACGCCTTTGGCGTGCGTTCCCACCAGTTGGCCCACAAGGCAACTGTGGAAGGCAAGTTCAAGGACGAGATCATCCCGATGCAGGGCTATGACGAGAACGGTTTCCTGAAAACCTTCGACTACGACGAAACCATTCGTCCGGAAACCACCCTGGAAAGCCTGGCGGCTCTGAAGCCGGCGTTCAATCCAAAGGGCGGCACCGTGACTGCCGGTACTTCGTCGCAGATCACCGATGGTGCTTCGTGCATGATCGTGATGTCGGCGCAGCGTGCACAGGACCTGGGCATTCAGCCGCTGGCAGTGATTCGTTCGATGGCGGTGGCAGGTGTGGATCCGGCGATCATGGGCTATGGTCCGGTACCGGCGACTCAGAAGGCACTGAAGCGTGCCGGTCTGGGTATCAACGATATCGACTTCTTCGAACTCAACGAAGCGTTCGCCGCACAGGCCCTGCCAGTGCTGAAAGACCTGAAAGTGCTCGACAAGATGAATGAGAAGGTTAACCTGCACGGCGGCGCGATCGCCCTGGGTCACCCGTTCGGTTGTTCCGGTGCCCGTATTTCCGGCACCTTGCTGAACGTGATGAAGCAGAATGGCGGCACCTTCGGGGTAGCCACCATGTGCATTGGCCTCGGCCAAGGCATCTCCACCGTCTTCGAACGCGTTTAAGCGTCTCGTCGATGGAAGCCGGGGCCAAGTGCCCCGGTTTTTGTTTTTGCGGATTTATTTTTGTTTTTATTTTGAAAAAATTTGAGTGAGGGCCGAAGCATGCCGATACAACCTGGGCTCTACCAACATTACAAAGGTCCGCAGTACCGCGTATTCAGTGTCGCGCGGCATTCCGAGACCGAAGAAGAAGTGGTCTTTTACCAAGCCCTGTATGGCGATTACGGCTTCTGGGTACGTCCCTTGAGCATGTTCCTGGAGTCCGTCGAGGTTGACGGGGAGCAGGTCCCACGCTTTGCTTTGGTGCAAGCCGAACCGAGCCTTTTTTCGAAGCCGTAAGGCGAGTGCGCGCAAAACCCTGCGCTTGACCTCACCTTGTAGCCACTATATATAGCGGTGCCGCGTCAGGCGCCAACCGCCTTTCACTTCTAGAATTCAGGAATTTTCTGATCCATGGGCAAATCGCTGGTCATTGTGGAATCCCCGGCTAAGGCCAAGACCATCAACAAGTATCTGGGCAACCAATACGTGGTGAAGTCGAGTATCGGCCATATCCGAGACCTGCCCACCAGCGGTTCGGCTAGCGCCAGCAAGGAGCCTGCCGCCAAGCGTGGCAAGGCAGCTGCGGGCGAAGCGCCAGCGCTGTCGCCGAAAGAGAAGGCGCGCAAGCAGTTGGTCTCGCGCATGGGTGTCGATCCGGATCATGGCTGGAAGGCCAAGTACGAGATCCTCCCGGGCAAGGAAAAGGTCATCGAAGAGCTGCGCCGGCTCGCCAAGGATGCTGACACCATCTATCTCGCAACCGACTTGGATCGCGAGGGGGAAGCCATTGCCTGGCACCTGCGCGAAGCCATCGGTGGTGACGACAGCCGCTACAAGCGCGTGGTGTTCAACGAAATCACCAAGAAAGCGATTCAGGAAGCCTTCTCGGAGCCGGGCGAGCTCGATATCGATCGAGTGAACGCGCAGCAGGCCCGTCGTTTCCTCGACCGCGTCGTCGGTTACATGGTCTCGCCGCTGCTGTGGGCCAAGATCGCCCGTGGTCTGTCCGCCGGTCGTGTGCAATCGGTGGCCGTGAAGCTGGTGGTCGAGCGTGAGCGTGAAATTCGTGCGTTCATTCCGGAAGAGTACTGGGAAGTGCATGCCGACCTCGGCACCACCAAGGGCTCGACCGTTCGTTTCGAAGTGGCGCGTGAAAAGGGCGAAGCTTTCAAGCCGCTCAACGAAGCGCAGGCCATGGCGGCGCTGGAGAAGCTGAAGTCTTCCAGCTACAGCATCGTCAAGCGTGAAGACAAGCCGACCAGCAGCAAGCCGTCGGCGCCGTTCATCACCTCCACGCTGCAACAGGCTGCGAGCAATCGCCTGGGCTTCGGCGTGAAGAAAACCATGATGATGGCCCAGCGTCTGTACGAAGCCGGCTACATCACCTATATGCGTACTGACTCGACCAACCTCTCGGCTGATGCCGTGGCGATGGCGCGTACTTATATCGAAGACGAGTTCGGCAAGAAGTACCTGCCGGAAACGCCGAACGTCTACAGCAGCAAGGAAGGCGCACAGGAGGCTCACGAAGCGATTCGTCCTTCCGACGCCAACACTACGCCAAGCAAGCTCGCTGGCATGGAGCGTGACGCTGAGCGCCTCTATGAGCTGATCTGGCGCCAGTTCCTGGCTTGCCAGATGCTGCCGGCGCAATATCTGTCGACGACCGTCAGCGTGGCCGCTGGCGACTTCGAGCTGCGTGCCAAGGGCCGTATCCTGAAGTTCGACGGCTACACTCGCGTTCTGCCGCAAATCACCAAGCCTGGCGATGACGATGTTCTGCCGGACATGGCGCAGGGCGACGTGATGAAGTTGATCAAGCTTGATCCGACCCAGCATTTCACCAAGCCGCCGGCCCGTTACTCGGAAGCCAGCCTGGTGAAGGAAATGGAAAAGCGTGGCATTGGCCGTCCTTCGACCTACGCGGCGATCATTTCGACCATTCAGGATCGCGGCTACGTGACCCTGCACAACCGTCGTTTCTATTCGGAAAAGATGGGCGACATTGTCACCGAGCGTCTGTCGGAGAGCTTCTCGAACCTCATGGACTACGGCTTCACCGCCGGCATGGAAGAGAACCTCGATGACGTGGCTCAGGGTGAACGTGACTGGAAGAACGTGCTTGACGAGTTCTACGGTGACTTCAAGAAAAAACTTGAAGTAGCCGAAAACCCGGAAGCCGGCATGCGTGCCAACCAGCCGGTGATGACCGATATTCCGTGCACCACTTGCGGCCGTCCAATGCAGATTCGTACTGCGTCGACCGGCGTGTTCCTCGGTTGCTCGGGCTACAGCCTGCCGCCGAAAGAGCGCTGCAAGGCCACCGTCAACCTGGTGCCGGGCGACGAAATCGCAGCGGACGATGAAGGCGAGTCGGAATCCCTGGTGCTGCGCGGCAAGCATCGTTGCCCGATCTGCAGCACCGCGATGGACGCCTACCTGCTCGATGAAAAGCGCAAGCTGCACATCTGCGGTAACAACCCGGATTGCGCCGGCTACGAAATCGAAGAAGGCAGCTACCGCATCAAGGGCTATGAAGGTCCAAGCCTGGAGTGCGACAAGTGCGGCAGCGAGATGCAGCTCAAGACCGGCCGTTTCGGCAAGTTCTTCGGTTGCACCAATCCGACTTGCAAGAACACCCGCAAGCTGCTGAAGAGCGGTGATGCGGCGCCTCCGAAGATGGATCCGGTGAAGATGCCTGAGCTGAAATGCGAAAAGGTCAACGACACTTATATCCTGCGCGATGGTGCTTCAGGCCTATTCCTGGCGGCCAGCCAGTTCCCGAAAAACCGCGAGACCCGTGCTCCGCTGGTGATCGAGATTCTGCCGCACAAGGACGAGATCGATCCGAAGTACCACTTCCTGTGCGAAGCGCCGCAGAAGGACCCAGATGGTCTGCCTGCAGTGATCCGTTACAGCCGCAAGACCAAGGAGCAATACGTCCAGACCGAAGTTGACGGCAAGCCAACAGGCTGGAAAGCGTTCTTCGACGGTGGCAAGTGGACAGTTGAAGACAAGCGTCCGGCAAAAGCCAAGGCTTGAGCAAGCGCTGATCCGAGGCTGTCCTGACCGGATGGCTTCAACACAAAAGGCCGCATGACAACCTTCTGGTTTTCATGCGGCCTTTTTGTTTAATGCTTGCGGTCGGATCGGCTGATCCATGACACTGTCCGACCTGTATGAAGAAATTATTTCGCTGCGGAGAGTGCCGATATGGCCCACGAGCTCTATACCCGTACCAATCAGAAGATCTATTTCGCGGGTCTGTCGCTGGAAGCGCTGGCCAGGGCTGAAGAGGGGCGGGCGATGAATTCGCTTGCGTTGATTCAGGCCGGGCGCGAATCGGCGCTGTTTCATCTATACGGAGCATTGCTGGGGTTGTGTCACGAAATTGCCGGGTTCTACCGCCTACCGCAGGCTAACGCGCCCCGGGCGGAAACGCTGTTGACCCGCGAAGTGCTTGAGTCGATTGCGATCCCCGAGTTGGCCGAGATGGTCGAGTTGGCGGGTAATCCGGAAACCTGGCTGGCTAAATTGCTGGCCGCACATTCGGCGCTGTTTCAGCCACCGCGAGTGCCACACAAGCCAAAAGGCGATGTGACCCAGCCGCTGATTCAGGCGGTCAATCTGGATGAAGAGCAAGCCCCGGAAGAGCTGAGTCGTGAAGAGTTGGAGAGCTGGCGGCAGAACCTGAAAAGTCTGGCTATCCGTTTCCGTGAAGGCCTGAACGAGTGCTGATGGCTTCGTGACCGGCGGCGACGAGATGCATGCTGCTGGTCAAGATCCTGAGCGAATCCTGAACGATCTCTATATAATCCCTGCCTTTCGTGGAGAACAGACCTATATGCCAACGTCCTTTCTAGAAATTGTCGAGCTACCAGACGGCCGAATCGAACTGCGCAGGGCCGAGGACGAGGGTTCTCTGGTGACTCTGGATTTCTCCGAGGATGCCAAGGCATTTCTGCAGGGCCAGCACGTTGAAATTGCCAAGGCGATGCTCAGCGTTGGCGTGCAGATGGCTGGTCGAATGGTTGAAGGCGAGTTTGATAAGGAAGAGGGGCCGCGGGTTCTTCATTGAGCACCGCCCGTCGATTATCGCTTCGGTTCGGCTTCTCTGTCCTTTGAGAAGCCCCGCGCTGCAGATAGCGCGCACGTAGTCAGCCCAGTCGAATATTCAGGCTTTGAGCGTCCCCGGTGCGGGCGGCGCTGATCAGTTGTTGGCGTGAACCGGAGTTGAGCGGGTTCAACCATGTCACCACCGTATGGCTACGGCCCAGTCGCAGGGCTTCGCAGGCCAGTTGCTGAGCGCTTTGCGTGCCACGCGGTTGCAGCAGCAGGATGCGTTCGCGATTCAGTCCGGCATCCCGCAGCCAGGTCTGGGTCAAGCTCGCGGGTGGTGCAATCAGAGTCAGCCATCGTGCATCCTGATCCTCACTCAATTCCCGAAGTATGGGTGCCAGCAGGTTCAGGCAGTTCCCGGCCGCCCCGCGCAGCGACAGTTCACTGAACGCTTCGGGTTCGACATTCCATGGGCGTTCGGCTACATCCTTGAGGATGGGGGCCAATGGTTGCGCCAGAAAGGCCTCGAACAACGGCAGTTGTGTTTGCTGAGGTACGTGTGGGAACTGCATAAAGCCTCCTTTAGCGGCGGATTACGCCGACACTCAAGCCTTCGATCACCAGTTCCTGATCTTTCAGGTCGACTTCGATAGGGGCGAACTCGGGGTTCTCGGCAATCAACCAGACTTTGCTGCCATCGCGCTTGAAGCGTTTGACCGTCACTTCATCGCCGATTCGCGCAACGACGATCTGACCATTGCGCGCCTCGCGAGTGGTGTGAACCGCCAGCAGGTCACCGTCGAAAATACCGATGTCCTTCATGCTCATCCCGTGGACGCGCAGCAAGTAGTCGGCGCGAGGATGGAAAAAGGCCGGGTTGATGTTGCAGGACTCTTCGATGTGCTGTTGGGCGAGAATCGGCGCACCGGCAGCGACTCGACCGATAATCGGCAGGGTGGATTCGTCGACCTTGGCTTCAAAGCCGGGGATTCGAATGCCGCGAGAGGCGCCGGGAGTCATTTCGATCGCGCCTTTGCGGGCGAGCGCCTTGAGATGCTCTTCGGCCGCGTTGGGCGATTTGAAACCCAGTTCCTGAGCGATTTCCGCACGGGTCGGCGGGTAGCCGTTGTCTTCGAGGCAGCGTTTGATAAAGGCCAGAATCTCGGCTTGGCGTGGCGTCAGCTTAAGCATATTGATCGCTCTGTCTTTTTATACAGTGACTGGGATTATATACAGTGAAGCAGTCTTGGCAATGATCGTTTTTTGCCAGACCGCCGGACGGTCAGTGACGGCGTCGATTAATGTGGCGTCCTTGTTGTGGTTAAATATCTGACCGACCATTCCCAAAACGAACCGGCAGGCTTGACAAGGCACAGGCTGAAACGTATGTTTCAAACAAGTGTTTGTCAGGCGGAGTAGCCATGGCCCAGTCGGAAACCGTTGAACGCATTCTTGATGCTGCAGAACAGCTGTTCGCGGAAAAAGGTTTCGCCGAAACCTCATTGCGTCTGATCACCAGCAAGGCCGGGGTCAACCTCGCAGCGGTGAACTATCACTTCGGTTCGAAGAAGGCGCTGATCCAGGCGGTTTTCTCGCGTTTTCTCGGTCCGTTCTGCATCAGCCTCGATAAAGAGCTGGAGCGCCGTCAGGCCAAGCCAGAGAACAAGCCTTCGCTTGAAGAGCTGCTGGAAATCCTCGTCGAGCAAGCTCTTGTGGTTCAGCCTCGCAGTGGCAACGACTTGTCGATTTTCATGCGCCTGCTCGGGCTGGCCTTCAGCCAAAGCCAGGGTCACTTGCGCCGTTACCTGGAAGACATGTACGGCAAGGTCTTCCGCCGCTATATGTTGCTGGTAAATGAAGCGGCGCCACGCATTCCTCCTATCGAACTGTTCTGGCGTGTGCACTTCATGCTCGGCGCTGCGGCATTCAGCATGTCGGGTATCAAGGCCCTGCGTGCGATTGCCGAGACTGATTTCGGCGTCAACACCTCCATCGAGCAGGTGATGCGCCTGATGGTGCCGTTCCTGGCCGCCGGCATGCGTGCCGAAACCGGTGTCACCGACACCGCAATGGCCACCGCGCAGTTGCGTCCTCGCAGCAAATCGACACCGGCGCCTGCCAAGGTTTAACTGTCCATGGGTGGGCGTGGCAGCGGACATCCGCTAAGCTAGCCGCCCATGCCGACTCTCGTTCTGAACCCGTTTCTCATTGAAATCACCGATCTGCCGGGCAATACCTCTGGTGGTGGTTTCGTGGGCGACGGGTTTTTCGTTTTCAAGGAATCTCTATGACTGCTGGCCTGCAAGGCTCGTTGATGGTGGACGTCGCCGGTACCTGGCTGACGGCCGAAGATCGCCAATTGTTGCGCCAGCCCGAAGTGGGCGGCCTGATCATTTTTGCCCGTAATATCGAGCACCCGCGTCAGGTGCGCGAGCTGAGCGCGGCGATCCGTGCCATTCGCCCGGATCTGCTGCTGGCGGTGGACCAGGAAGGCGGTCGCGTCCAGCGTCTGCGTCAGGGCTTCGTACGCCTGCCCGCCATGCGGGCGATTGCTGATAACCCGAATGCCGAGTACCTGGCTGAGCAATGCGGCTGGATCATGGCTACAGAAGTGCTGGCAGTCGGGCTCGACCTGAGCTTCGCGCCGGTGCTGGATCTGGATTACCAGCGCAGCGCCGTGGTTGGCACTCGTTCATTCGAAGGCGATCCGGAGCGTGCGGCACTGCTTGCCGGTGCTTTCATCAAAGGTATGAACAGTGCCGGCATGGCGGCTACCGGCAAGCACTTCCCCGGCCACGGCTGGGCGGAAGCCGACTCCCACGTCGCCATCCCCAACGACGAGCGCAGCCTCGAAGAGATCCGCGCCAACGACCTGGTGCCGTTCGCCAGACTCAGCAAGCAACTGGCCGCCGTCATGCCGGCCCACGTCATTTACCTGCAAGTCGACGCACAGCCCGCTGGTTTCTCCCGGCGCTGGTTGCAGGACATCCTGCGCGGCGAATTGCAGTTCGACGGTGTGATCTTCAGTGATGACTTGTCGATGGCGGGCGCGCATGTGGTGGGCGATGCGGCGAGTCGTATCGAAGCGGCACTCAGCGCCGGTTGCGACATGGGCCTGGTGTGCAACGATCGTGCTGCCGCCGAGCTGGCCCTGAGCGCCGCGCAACGCATGAAGGTCAAGCCGTCGCCACGCATCTCACGCATGCGTGGTCAGGCGTTCGCCAATACCGAATACCGTCAGGACCCGCGCTGGCTGACCGCTGTCGGCGCCCTCAAAGACGCTCAACTGATCGATTAAGGATTTTTCGCTATGACGGTTTACGCAATTATCGGCGGCACCGGCCTGACCCAGCTGGAAGGCCTGAGCATTCGTCAGTCGCTGGCAGTGGATACGCCTTATGGTGCGCCATCGGCTGAAGTCCAGATCGGTGAATACGCCGGCAAGGAAGTGCTGTTCCTGGCTCGCCACGGTCATCCGCATCGCTTCCCACCGCACAAGGTCAACTATCGCGCCAATCTGTGGGCGTTGAAGCAGGCAGGGGCCGAAGCAATCATCGCAGTCAACGCCGTGGGCGGGATTCATCCTGCAATGGGCACCGGACATTTCTGCGTACCGCATCAGATCGTGGACTACACCAGCGGTCGCGAGCACACCTATTTCGCCGATGATCTGGAACATGTCACACACATCGACTTCAGCTTTCCCTACAGCGAGCCGCTGCGTCAGCAACTGATTGCAGCGCTGGCCGCTGAAGGTTGCGAATACAGTGATCAAGGCGTTTACGCCTGCACCCAGGGCCCGCGACTGGAAACCGTGGCGGAAATCGTGCGTCTGGAGCGTGACGGCTGCGACATCGTTGGTATGACCGGCATGCCGGAAGCCGCACTGGCCCGTGAGCTGGATCTGGATTACGCCTGTCTGTCGCTGGTGGTGAACCCGGCGGCGGGCAAGACCACGGCGGTGATCACCATGGCCGAGATCGAGCAGGCGCTGCATGACGGGATGGGTAAGGTGAAGTCGACGTTGGCGCGGGTACTCAAGGGCTGAGTCCGGCTCCGGAATGACTCGAACGAACAGGCGCTGAGGATCTCAGCGCTTTTCAAACTTGTCCGGCAACGGCGCAAACAGCGCCTCGATATCATCGCTCTGCAACTTCCAGTCCCCGGCCTTGCGCCCATCCAGCACGCCGGCCGCCAGGTCGGATTTTTCCTTCTGCAGATGCTGAATCTTCTCCTCGACCGTGCCCCGGGCAATCATCTTGTAGACGAATACCGGCTTCTCCTGGCCAATGCGATACGCACGGTCGGTGGCCTGGTTTTCGGTCGCCGGGTTCCACCACGGATCGTAGTGAATCACGGTGTCCGCTTCCGTCAGGTTCAGACCCACACCGCCAGCCTTCAGGCTGATAAGAAAGATCTGACGCTTGCCGCTCTGGAATTCTTTCACAGGCGTGCGCCGATCCCGAGTCTGTCCTGTCAGCAGTGCATAGGGGACATTGCGCTTTTTCAGCTCGTCCTCGATCAATGACAGCATCGAAGTGAACTGTGAAAACAGCAGGATCCGTCGCCCTTCCTCAAACAGCTCCTCGAGCATTTCCATCAGGCTGTCGAGCTTGCCCGAGGTGCTGCCGCGAGCGGGCAGGGTGGCGTCGTTGACCAGGCGCAAATCACAGCAGACCTGACGCAACTTGAGCAGCGCTTCGAGAATGATGATCTGGCTGCGCGCCACGCCCTTGCGAGTGATCTCGTCGCGCACCTTCTTGTCCATGGCCAGGCGCATGGTTTCGTACACGTCGCGCTGCGCCTCGTTGAGCTCGACCCAATGGATGATCTCGGTTTTCGGCGGCAACTCGGTCGCGACCTGTTCCTTGGTGCGACGCAGCAGAAAGGGTTTGATCCGACCGTTGAGGTGTTGAAGTCTGACTTCGCTGGCGCGCTTTTCGATCGGCACGCGGTAATCGGCGTTGAAGCTTTTGACGTCGCCGAGCCAGCCGGGCAGCAGGAAATGAAACAGCGACCACAGTTCGCCGAGGTGATTTTCCAGTGGCGTACCGCTCAGGCACAGGCGCTGACGGGCGTTCAGCTCGCGGGCAGCCTGAGCGGCCTTGCTGTTCGGGTTCTTGATGTATTGCGCCTCGTCCAACACCAATACATGCAGCGGTTGCTGTACGAGACGCTCGACATCCTTGGGCAGCAGCACATAGGTTGTGAGGATCAGGTCGTAATCGGCCAGGTGTTCGAAATGCTTTTTGCGGCTGGCGCCGTACAGGGCCACCACTTTGAGCTGTGGCGTGAAGTGCGCCGCTTCGTCCAGCCAGTTGGGGATCAGGCTGGTGGGCATCACCACCATGCAGGGTCGATCCAGTCGCCCGGCGTTTTTCTCGCTGAGAATATGCGCCAGGGTCTGTAGGGTTTTGCCCAGGCCCATGTCGTCCGCGAGAATCCCGCCAACCTCAAGTTGCCGCAGCGACTGCATCCAGCTCAAGCCTTCGAGCTGATAAGGGCGCAGTGTCGCGTTCAGCCCTTGTGGCGCTTCGGCACTGTAGTCGCGGATATCACGCAGGCGTTGGGCGAAGCTGCGAATCTGCTCGCCACCCTCCCACAGCAGAGGAATGCCTTCCAGCGAGTTCAGGCGTGTGGCGTCGGCCTTGCTCAGGCGCAGGGTGGTTTCGCCCGGCTCTTGCAGATAGAACTCGCCCAGCGTCGCCAGCACCGGTTTCAACCGGCCAAGGGGCAGGGCGACTTGCAACGGCCCGTGCTCGCTGTTGCGTTGCGGAATGTTCACCAGAATCAGCTCATCGTCCCGTCGCCGGGCGAGGCGTTCGGGGTTGAGGATTTCTGTGTGCGAGCGCATCAGGTTCAGCAAGATCGGCAGCAGGCTCAGGCGTTCGCCATTGACGATGATGCCCAGTTCCAGATCGAACCAGTCCCGCTCTGGCGTCTGCTCGACGGTGGCGTACCAGTCGTCCACGGCTGTCAGGTCGAAGCCGAATTCATCGTCGACCAGCAATTCCCAGCCTTGGGTGCGCAGCTTCGGCAGATCGTTCAGGGTGAACGTCAGCCAGGCGCTGTCGTTGACCATCTCGTAGAGTTCGCCGGCGCTTTCCGGCAGTGCCTTGCTTTGTCGGGTGGCGATGCGAAAGCCGAGAATTCGCAGTTGCTCGCGGTAGCTTTGCTCGACGTCCGGCTGGCGTTTGACCCGCAGCGTCTGCGCTTCCTGGCGAATCAGGATGTCGCTGTTTTTCTGGCCGCTGACGTATTCGTCGAGGTAGCTGAAAGACAGCGCCGCACGATGCTGGATGTAGCGCTGCATCTTGCCGTTGCGCGGCTCGAAAGCGCTGAACTCGACACTGGCCAGCCACAGGCGCGGCACCGGTTGCACGTTGTCCACCAGCACTTGCGGCGGAGCCTTGGGGCTGCGGTTTTCCAGTACGGCCTGGAGCTTTTCCAGCAGTTCGGCGTCTTTGGCGGCGGCCGGGTATTCGAGGGTTTCCTGCACTTGCAGCAAGACCGCCGCACAGTGTTTGCAGTTGCTGTGGACCGGGCAGGTGCATGTGGCGTCGACCATCAATAACGTGCCTTTGGCTGACTCGCGCAGATGAATCGTCTGACGATAAATGTTGCCACCAGAGCCTTCGCAACTGGCGGTAATGGTCGCATCGCCGACCTGCACGATCCGCACCCGGTTTTCCAGGGCGTAGCGGCGGCCACGCTCCAGGCTTTGTTCCTTGAACCGGCTGACCCAGGAGGAGGCCAGCGGTTTACTCAGAGGCGGGGACATAAGGACTTCAATCAGTCCGGAACGACTTCAGGCGCTTCCCGAGGCGCAGGCGCCGTCAGTGAAGTGATCTTGATCAGCAGGGCGAGGTGGCCGTTGTCCAGGTAGTTGAGCTGGCCGTTCTTGGTGTGGCTTTCCTGCTTCAGGCGTTCGCTGGCGGTGACCATGCCGTTGGCATCGATCTGGTTGACCCAGAAATCGGCGTTCACATCGGTGAAGCGCCCGAGTTTCATTTCAATCGTGCCCTCGACCGGGAACTGACCGAACTGCTCCTGACCTTCGCTGACCGCGACCTTCGCCGGCGTCTCGCCGAGTGTCTGCTGCCAGGCCTTGTGCATCAGCACGCTGTATTCACCGCTGGCGGTGAGTTTGTTGGCGACGTCGTTCAGCGCTGTGGTGCGCTTGCTGTCATCGCCCAAACGCTGGGCGCCGGCCGCCCAGTCTTCTGGCGCGGCGCGGCTGACAATGGCCGGCACGGCGTTCTGGCGTACCAGAATCATTTCGACCTGATACAGGTCATCGGCAAATGCCGAAGGGGCGACCAGCGTCAACAACAAGGTCAGTGAGCGAAACAGGCGCATGCGGCGTCCTTCAAACAGTTTTCGGAATGAGGCGCTCGAACAGCGCCTCTACAGTATTAAAGCGCTCTTCCGGGCGCTCCATCGGCACCTGGAACTTGAACATCGTGGCACCTTCGAATTTGTAGCGTTTTGGCTGACTCTGGATCAGTTTGATCAGGGTCATCGGGTCGACCGGCGTCTGCGCCGCGAACTCGATGCGTCCGCCTTGCGGGCCGCCATCGACTTTCTTGATGCCCAGCTGCTCGGCCTGCAATTTCAGCGCCGTGATGCGCACCAGATTCTTGGTCGGCTCCGGCAGCAGCCCGAAGCGGTCGATCATCTCCACCTGCAGATCTTTCAGGCCTTCCTCGTCGGTGGCCGAAGCGATGCGCTTGTACAGGATCAGGCGTGCGTGCACGTCCGGCAGATAATCTTCCGGAATCAGTGCGGGCACCCGCAGGTTGACTTCCGGGCCGCCGCCGAGCGGTTGATCGAGGTTCGGCTGTTCGCCCTTGCGAATCGACTTCACCGCGCGCTCGAGCATTTCCATGTACAGCGTGAAGCCGACGGCCTGAATCTGACCGCTCTGGCCATCGCCCAGCAGTTCTCCGGCGCCACGGATTTCCAGGTCGTTGGTGGCCAGCACGAAGCCCGCGCCCAGATCCTGAGTATTGGCAATCGCTTCCAGACGTTTTTCCGCATCGCCGGTGATCTGCTGGCGTGGCGGTGTCAGCAGGTAGGCGTAAGCCTGGTGGTGGCTACGACCCACGCGGCCGCGCAACTGGTGCAACTGCGCCAGGCCGAACTTGTCGGCGCGCTCGATGATGATGGTGTTGGCGCTCGGCACGTCAATGCCGGTCTCGATGATGGTCGAGGCGATCAGCACGTTGAAGCGCTTGTGGTAGAAGTCGCTCATCACCTGTTCGAGTTCGCGTTCGCGCATTTGCCCGTGGCCGATGCCGATCCGCGCTTCCGGCACCAGTTCGGCCAGTTCTGCGGCGCATTTTTCGATGGTCTTCACATCGTTGTGCAGGTAGTAGACCTGACCGCCACGCAACAGCTCACGCAGCAAGGCCTCTTTGACCGTGCTCTTGTTCTGCTCCATGACGAAGGTGCGCACCGACAGGCGTCGCGCCGGCGGTGTGGCGATGATCGACAGGTCGCGCATGCCCGACACCGCCATGTTCAGCGTGCGCGGAATCGGCGTGGCGGTCAGCGTCAGAATGTCGACTTCGCTGCGCAGGGCCTTGAGCTGTTCCTTCTGGCGGACACCGAAACGGTGTTCTTCGTCGATGATCACCAACCCGAGGTTTTTGATCTTGACGTCGTCCTGTAGCAGCTTGTGGGTGCCGATGACGATGTCGATGTTGCCTTCGGCCAGTTCGGCGACGGCAGCGTTCACTTCCTTGGCGGACTTGAAGCGGCTCATCACTTCCACGGTCACCGGCCAGTCGGCGAAGCGGTCACGGAAGCTGTTGTAGTGCTGCTGGGCGAGCAGGGTGGTCGGCACCAGGATCGCCACTTGCTTGCCGCCATGCACCGCGATGAACGCGGCGCGCATGGCCACTTCGGTCTTGCCGAAACCCACGTCACCGCAGACCAGTCGATCCATCGGTTTCGGTGCGAGCATGTCTTCGCGAACGGCTTCGATGGTGGATTGCTGGTCCGGGGTTTCCTCGAACGGGAAGCCGGCGCTGAAGGTTGCGTAATCGGCTTTCGGATCGGCAAACGCATAACCTTCGCGGGCGGCGCGGCGGGCATAGATGTCGAGCAGTTCGGCAGCCACGTCGCGCACCTGTTCGGCAGCCTTGCGCTTGGCTTTCTGCCAGGTCTCGGAGCCGAGGCGGTGCAGCGGCGCCAGTGCATCGTCGCTGCCGGTGTAGCGGGCGATCAGGTGCAGGTTGGCCACCGGCACGTAGAGCTTGGCGTTCTCGGCGTACTCGAGGGTCAGGAATTCGGCAGCCTGGTTGTCGATTTCCAGAATCGTCAGGCCGAGATAGCGGCCGACACCGTGGTCGATGTGCACCACCGGCGCGCCTTCGCGCAGCTCGGTGAGGTTCTTGATCACCGCGTCGTTGTTGGCGTCGGCGCGTTTTTCGCGACGGCGACGCTGCATCACGCGCTGGCCGAACAGCGGGCTTTCCGCAACCAGTGCCAGCGCCGGGTCATCCAGCATCAGGCCTTCGTCGAGCGGGGCAATGGTGATCGCCAGGCGATCCTTGCTCGCGACGAAGTCCGGCCAGCTGTCGACGGTTTTCGGTCGCAGCTTCAGACGGTCCAGCAGCTCCAACAGCACTTCGCGTCGGCCTGCGGATTCGGCGGTGAACAGCACGCGTCCCGGGAATTCGTCGAGGAAGGCGGAAAGTGCCGCCAGCGGTTGCGTAGCCTTGGCTTCGATCGCCAGATTCGGCAAGGCCTGTGCCGGGAAGCGCTCACGGCCGACGCCGGTTTCCACGTCCTGCTGGCTGGCGACCACGCGCGGCCAGTTCTTCAGGCGGGCGAAGCAGTCTTCCACCGGCAGGAACAGTTCGGCGGGCGGCAATAAAGGACGCGATGGATCGACGCGGCGTTCTTCATAACGATTGCGCACGTCGTTCCAGAAGTTTTCCGCCGCTTGCTCGATGCCCGGCAGCGAGAACACCTGAGTGTCCTGGGGCAGGTAATCGAACAGGGTCGAGGTTTCTTCGAAGAACAGCGGCAGGTAGTACTCGATGCCGGCCGGGGTAATACCGCTGCTCAGATCCTGAAAGATCGGGCAGCGGCGGAAGTCGACATCAAAACGCTCGCGAAAACGCGCCTTGAACCGGGTGACCGCTTCTTTCTGCAGCGGGAATTCCTTGGCCGGCAGCAGCTTGACCGAATCGACCTTGTCGATGGAGCGCTGGTTTTCCGGGTCGAAGGTGCGCAGGGTTTCGATTTCGTCGTCGAACAGGTCGATTCGATACGGCAGCTTGCTGCCCATCGGGAACAGGTCGATCAGTGCGCCGCGTACGGTGAACTCGCCGTGTTCGTAAACCGTATCGACGTAGCGATAGCCGCTGGCTTCGAGCCGCGAGCGCATTTGCTCGACGTCGAGCTTCTGACCGACATCCAGCACCAGGCTGCTGCCGAGCAGGAATTTGGTCGGCGCCAGGCGATGCAGGGCGGTGGTGATCGGCACCACCAGCACGCCATGCTCCAGCTCCGGCAGTCTATAAAGGCTGGCGATGCGCTGGGAGATGATGTCCTGGTGCGGCGAGAACAGGTCGTAGGGCAGGGTTTCCCAGTCGGGGAAATGCAGCACCGGCAAATCCGGGGCGAAGAAGCTCAGCTCCTGCTCCAGCCGTTCGGCACTCTGGCTGTCGGCGGTCAGCAGTAACGTGAAGCGCTTGGCAGCGCTGGCAGCCTCGGCAATCGCCAGGCTCAGGGCGGCACCGGGGAGGTTGCCCCAGTGCTGTTTACCTGCCGCGGCAGGGAGAAGCGGTAGACGCAGAACAGGCACGGAAGGTTGAGCTCCAGGCGTTGCGACAAAGTCGGTAATTGTAGCGGCGTCCGGTGCCGCCTGTCAGTTGCAGACTGCGTCTATCTGCACGGTTTCGGCGAAATGTAGTGGTAACCATAAAAACCAGCACTTTTTTGACGATTATGTAGTGCCGAAAGTGGGTGGTGTTACGGAGGGTTACAGACATCGTCTAACAGTCGTCGAAAAACCGGCTGCGCTGGAAGCCCCGGTTTTACTGGGCTGGCGCAGAGCGTTATTTTTTTGGAGCGAATTTTGTTACCGATTGCGCGACAAGCGCGCATTGCTACAAGAGGTTCTCGGCGGCATAATGTAGCCCCTTTTTTCTGCCCCTACATGTGGAAGGTTCCCGTGACTCAGAAGCCCGACCAGTGTCTTGGTGAATGGATCGACCGTGAAGCACTCGCAGAAGCGATGATTCCGCTTATCGGTCAGCTCTACCGCAATAACAACGTGGTGAGCTCGATCTATGGCCGCAGCCTGATCAACCAGTCTGTCATCGCGATTCTCAAAGCTCACCGCTTTGCTCGCCATCGTTCTTCCGACGATAGCGAACTCTCCGTCCACGAAACATTCCCTCTGCTGAAGGCCATGAGCGAGCTCAAGCTCGGCGCGGCTTCGGTGGATCTGGGCAAGTTGGCGTTCAAATTCCGCGCTGAAGGCAATGGCCGCACGGCCGAACAATTCGTTCGCGAAGAGTTGGCCGATGTCGTGGGTCAGCAAAATGCCTCCGCGCGTAAAGGCACTGATGTCGTGCTCTACGGCTTCGGTCGTATCGGCCGTCTGCTGGCGCGCATCCTGATCGAAAAAACCGGTGGTGGCGACGGCCTGCGTCTGCGCGCCATCGTCGTGCGCAAAGGCGCCGAGAACGATCTGGTCAAGCGTGCCAGCCTGCTGCGTCGTGACTCGGTACACGGCCCGTTCGATGGCACTATCACCATCGACGAAGAAAACAACACCATCACCGCCAACGGCAACCTGATCCAGGTGATCTACGCCAAGAGCCCGAGCGAAGTCGACTACACCCAGTACGGCATCGAAAACGCGCTGATCGTAGACAATACCGGTGTATGGCGTGATGCCGACGGTCTGGGCCAGCACCTGGCCTGCCCGGGCGCTGCTCGCGTGATTCTCACCGCACCGGGTAAGGGCGCGCTGAAGAACATCGTTCACGGTATCAACCACGGCGACATCACTGCTGACGACAAGATCATCTCGGCGGCGTCCTGCACCACCAACGCCATCGTACCGGTGCTCAAGGCCGTCAACGACCAGTACGGCATCGTCAATGGCCATGTCGAAACCGTTCACTCGTTCACCAACGACCAGAACCTGATCGACAACTTCCACAAGGGCAGCCGTCGTGGCCGCGCCGCGCCGCTGAACATGGTTATCACCGAGACCGGTGCTGCCACTGCCGCTGCCAAGGCGCTGCCAGTGCTCAAGGGCAAGCTGACCGGCAACGCGATTCGCGTACCTACGCCGAACGTGTCGATGGCCATTCTGAACCTGAACCTGGAAAAGGCCACCACTCGCGAAGAAATCAACGAGTACCTGCGCCAGATGGCCATGCACTCGGATCTGCACAAGCAGATCGATTACGTCAGCTCGCAGGAAGTGGTTTCCACTGACTTCGTGGGCTCGCGTCACGCCGGTGTCGTGGATGCCGAGGCAACCATCACTCAGGATAACCGCGTTGTTCTGTACGTCTGGTACGACAACGAGTTCGGTTACAGCTGCCAGGTGGTTCGCGTGATGGAAGACATGGCCGGTGTAAACCCGCCAGCATTCCCGCGCTAAGCCTTAGCTGCAAATGAAAACGCCCCGACATTGTCGGGGCGTTTTTGTTTGTGCGCGATTCGGGTCAGCGGGGCATGGCGGCTTGTGCCGTGCGCAGTTCGTGCTTGTTGCCACGGAACAGCACCAAGGTCGCGACCAGGCCCAATACGGCTGCGCCACTGAGCCAGATCCCCGGTGCCGCCTTGTTGTCCAGCACATGGATCAGGTAAGTGCAGGCTGCCGGAGTGAATCCGCCGAAGGTCGCCGTGGCCAGGCTGTAGGCCAGCGAGAAACCGGTCGTGCGCACTTCCACTGGCATGATTTCGGTCAGCGCCACTACCATCGCGCCGTTGTACGAGCCGTACAGGAACGACAGCCACAACTCGACGATCAGCAGATGGCTGAAGCTCGGGTTCGCCACCAGCCACGACAGCGCCGGGTAGGCGGTCAGGATTGCCAGGATCGTCGCCCCGAGCAGCAGGGGTTTGCGTCCGATCTTGTCGGAAAGTGCACCCATTACCGGCAGCCAGAAGAAGTTCGACAGGCCGATGCACACGGTGACCAGCAGCGCATCGAAGTCCGACAGGTGCAGTTCCGCCTTGCCGAAGGTCGGGGTGTAGGCGGTGATCAGGTAGAACGACACGGTGGTCATCACCACCAGCGCCATGCCGGCGAGGACGATGCCGAAGTTCTGACCAATCGAGCGGACGATTTCCTGCAGGGTAGGGCGATGTTTGCGCGCCTGGAATTCCGGGGTTTCCTCCAGCGAGCGACGAATGACGAAGATCACCGGAACGATCATGCAGCCGATCAGGAACGGCACGCGCCAGCCCCAGTCGCCCATCTGGTCCGGGCTCAGCCAGTGGTTGAGGCCGACACCCAGCAGGCCGGCGAACACCACGGCCGCTTGCTGGCTGGCGGACTGCCAGCTGACGAAGAAGCCCTTGCGCCCCGGCGTGGCGATTTCCGCCAGGTACACCGACACGCCGCCCAGTTCCACACCGGCCGAGAAGCCTTGCAGCAATCGGCCGAACAGCACGATCAGCGGCGCAGCGACGCCAAGGGTGGCGTAGCCCGGCACGCAGGCGATCAGCACGGTGCCGGCCGCCATCAGTGCGAGGGTAATGATCAGGCCCTGACGACGACCGTGTCGGTCAATGTAGGCGCCAAGGAAGATCGCCCCCAGCGGGCGCATCAGGAAACCTGCGCCGAAGGTGGCGAGCGAAAGCATCAGGGAAGCGAAAGCGCTATCGGTAGGGAAGAAGGTCTTGGCGATGGCCGTGGCGTAGAAGCCGTAGACCATGAAGTCGAACATCTCGAGAAAGTTGCCGCTGACAACGCGAAAAATCGCTTTGCCTTTGCCCGTGGAGGAGGACATGTTCAGGTACTCACTTTTTTGATTTTGTATGAAAGCGGTGCAGCCGTTTGGGAGCGAGCGGGCTCTGTGGCCATAATGGCCGGCGCGGTTTTGCTCGGAGATGAAGAATTGTTAACTGGACGGTTTGTGCTTTTCGTGGGTCTGCTTGGCGTTTTGTCCGGCTGCGGCAATGGCGACTCCATGGAGAGCTTCGGCGGCCCGACCATGGGTAGCACCTATTCGATCAAGTACGTGCGCCGGGCCAATCTCCCGGCGCCGCAGGATGTCCGCGTCGAAGTGGAGAAGATCCTCGCCGACGTGGATCAGCAAATGTCCACCTACCGCGCCGACTCCGATATTTCGCGTTTCAACGCATTGCCCGCCGATCGCTGTCAGACCATGCCCGCACCGATCCTTGAACTGGTGCGGGTTGGCGAGCAGCTGTCACAACAAAGCGAAGGTTCCTACGACCTGACCGTGGAGCCGCTGCTTAATCTCTGGGGTTTCGGTCCACAAGGGCGCGAAGAAAAAGTCCCGAACGCCGATGCGCTGGCCGAGGTGCAGAAGCGGGTGGGTTACCGGCATTTGCGTATCGATGGCGACCGGTTGTGCAAGGACGCGGCGGTCGAGGTTGATTTCAACAGCATCGCTGCCGGTTATGCGGTCGACACTATCGCTGCGCGACTTAATGCCATGGGCATTCATGATTATCTCGCCGAGGCCACAGGCGAGCTCAAGGCGTCCGGGAAGAAACTCGATGGTTCGCCGTGGCGTATTGCTCTGGAAGAGCCGCGAGACGATCAGCAGGTGGCAGAGCGCGTCATTAATGTCGATGGCTATGGACTCTCCACGTCCGGCGACTACCGCAACTATTTTCAGCAGGACGGAAGGCGTTATTCCCACACCTTTGACGCCCGTACCGGAGCGCCCGTCGTACACGACCTGGCGTCAGTCACGGTAATTCATCCTTCAGCCTTGATGGCTGATGGACTATCGACGCTGTTGCTGATTCTCGGCCCGGAAAAGGCCTGGGACTATGCCGAAAAACATGACATTGGTGCATTCTTTGTAATTCGTGCCGATACAGGTTTCGTCACCCGCACCAGTCCGGCGTTCGAACGGCTCAGTGGCGCAAAAAATTGACCCGAAGCAATGCGAAAGCTGGCGTTGTAGTGCAGGCAAAAGTAGCCTACGACGCGACCAAGGGTTAATGTGCGCGGCGTTGACGCTTCTATAGACTGTGTCCGGGTTTTCAACTGGCCCCCAATTGTTCCTTCGCGCCGTCGTTCGGCGTGATTTAGCCGCCGGTGCTGTTGGCACCGCGGCCTGTTCTGAGGAGTACGCATGGCTGTCTACAACTACGACGTGGTGGTGCTGGGTTCCGGCCCGGCGGGAGAAGGCGCGGCAATGAACGCCGCCAAAGCAGGGCGCAAGGTGGCGATGGTCGACAGCCGTCGCCAGGTCGGCGGTAACTGCACCCACCTGGGCACCATCCCGTCCAAGGCCCTGCGTCACTCGGTGCGGCAGATCATGCAGTTCAACACCAACCCGATGTTCCGTGCGATCGGTGAGCCGCGCTGGTTCTCCTTCCCGGACGTGTTGAAAAGCGCCGAGAAAGTCATCTCCAAGCAAGTCGCTTCGCGTACCGGCTACTACGCCCGTAACCGCGTCGACGTGTTCTTCGGCACCGGCAGCTTCGCCGACGAGCAGACCATCGAAGTGGTCTGCGCCAACGGCGTGGTCGAGAAACTGGTGGCCAAGCACATCATCATCGCCACCGGTTCGCGTCCGTATCGCCCGGCGGACATCGATTTCCACCACCCGCGTATCTACGATAGCGACACCATCCTCAGCCTCGGCCACACCCCGCGCAAACTGATCGTTTACGGCGCCGGTGTGATCGGTTGCGAATATGCATCGATCTTCAGTGGTCTGGGCGTGCTCGTCGAGCTGGTGGACAACCGCGGTCAGTTGCTGAGCTTCCTCGACTCGGAAATCTCCCAGGCGTTGAGCTACCACTTCAGCAACAACAACATCACCGTGCGTCACAACGAAGACTACGACCGTGTCGAAGGCGTGGACAACGGCGTGATCCTGCACCTGAAGTCCGGCAAGAAGATCAAGGCCGACGCCTTGCTCTGGTGCAACGGCCGTACCGGCAACACTGACCAGTTGGGCCTGGAAAACATCGGGATCAAGGTCAACAGCCGCGGCCAGATCGAAGTCGACGAAAACTACCGCACCTGCGTGCAGAATATCTATGGCGCCGGCGACGTGATCGGCTGGCCAAGCCTGGCCAGTGCCGCCCACGACCAGGGTCGCTCGGCGGCCGGCAGTATCGTCGACAATGGCAGCTGGCGTTTCGTGAATGACGTGCCGACCGGCATCTACACCATTCCGGAGATCAGCTCGATCGGCAAGAACGAGCAGGAACTGACCCAGGCCAAGGTGCCGTACGAAGTGGGCAAGGCGTTCTTCAAGAGCATGGCGCGGGCGCAGATCGCCGGCGAGCCGCAAGGCATGCTGAAGATCCTGTTCCACCGCGAAACCCTGCAGGTGCTGGGCGTTCACTGCTTCGGTTATCAGGCGTCGGAGATCGTGCACATCGGTCAGGCGATCATGAACCAGCCGGGTGAACTCAATACCCTGAAGTACTTCGTCAACACCACGTTCAACTACCCGACCATGGCCGAAGCCTATCGGGTAGCGGCATACGACGGCCTCAACCGGCTTTTTTGAGCGGCTCCGGCCGGTGGCCTGAGCCGGCCGGGGAGACCGATTTCAGCAATTCCCGAGGGTGGCAGTGGCCAAACCGGGAAAGTCTGTAATCAGGCTGTCAACGCCGAAGTCGGCGAGTCTGCGCATCAGCGCAGGCTCGTTGACGGTCCATACCGACACATGCAGCCCCTGACGCTGCGCCTTCTGCAGGCGCTCCGGCGTACACAGCGTCCAGTTCAAGGCCAGAATCTCACAGCCGTAGCTTGCCGCGACCTTCAGCGGGTCGAGCCAGGCATACTCGGCCACCAGGCCCCGTGACACGTCCGGTACCAGATCCAGCGCCGCCTTCAATACTTCCCGCGAACTCGAGGTGATCGTCACCTTGTCGAGCAGCCCGTGCCTGACCGCCATTTCACGAATGGCCAGAACGGTCGTCGCGGCGCGGGTGCGTGACGCGCTTTTGACTTCGAGCTGCCAGTGATCGAAATCACATTTCTCGAACAGCTCTTCCAGGGTCGGAATCGGGCACGGCTTGATCCAGCCAGGGCCGCCCTTGCGGGCGTCGTAGGTCACCAGATCGGCGGCGGTGTGCTCGACCACCTTGCCACGGCGCTCGGTGGTCCGCTTGAGGGTCGGGTCGTGGATGACCATCAGCTCGCCGTCTTTGGACAGGTGCAGGTCCAGTTCGCAACGGCGTACGCCGTGCTTGAGACATTCCTGAAAGCTGGTCAGGGTGTTTTCCGGTGCTTCGCCCTTGGCGCCGCGGTGGCCGTAGATAAGGGTCACGGTTCTTCCTTAATTAAATGCCTGATTCGTTCTGTTCGCGGGCCAGGCGTCGTTCCTGGGCCTGCTTTTGCAAGATATAGCGGGCGAGCAACTGGCGCTGGGCATCGGTCAGGTGTTCGAACTCGGTGCCGATGTCGTAGCCGTCGCCTTTGCGGTCGCAATGGGTGACCCGGGCGCGCAGCAGGAGGCCGTGGGCCTGTGGCATCAACACCATTTTTACCGACAGGCGCGAGCCGGCGGCTATCGGTGTCGGGTTCTGGAAGTCGACACCGCCCTCGGAAATGATCACCGGTTGCGGTTCGCCGATCTGCCCCAGTGCGGTCAGGGCGATGACCTGACTGAGCAGGTCGATGCGTTTGTTCTGGGATTTCAGGAATGCCGCGATGGCACGGTCGCGTTCGTTGATCTGTCGCAACAGGTGCTGAGATTCGAATTCGCTCAGGTGCAGTTCACTGAGCACGTTGAATAACGGGGAAGCATCCTGCAACACTTCCTGGCCTGCGGCTTCGGCAGCGGACAGGGGCCGAATTTCCAGTGCGATCGAATCCTCGATACGGTAGTATTCGCGGCGATCTTCTTCATCTAATGTCGACATGGCGAACCCATGGTAGCGGCGGTGGTCTGAGTGTAAAGCTGGTTATCGACCCCCGCCACAAGGACGTTCCTTTTCCCTCCGAACAAGCCCCGACATGTTCAGACCTCTCTTCGTATTTATCGGCACGCGTTACACCCGTGCAAAGCGTCGCAATCATTTTGTGTCGTTCATTTCCCTGACTTCGATGATCGGGCTCGCCCTTGGCGTGGTCGTGATGATCGTGGTGCTGTCGGTGATGAACGGCTTCGATCATGAAATGCGCACCCGCGTGCTGGGCATGGTGCCCCACGCGACCATCGAATCCGGTGAAGCCATCAGCGACTGGCCGAGCCTGGCCGCCAAGGTCAAGCAGAACCCGCAGGTGGCGGCCGTCGCGCCGTTCACCCAGATGCAGGGCCTGCTGACCAACAACGGCCAGGTGTCCAAGGTGTTGCTCAATGCCATCGATCCGGCGCTGGAACGCAACGTCTCGATCATCGACAACTTCATGAAGCAGGGCAAACTCGACGATTTGACGCCGGGCAGCTTCGGCATCGTGATCGGCGACAAGGCCGCGACCAAGCTCGGCGTGGGCATCGGTGACAAGATCACCTTCGTCGCGCCGGAGGTCAGCGTGACCCCGGCCGGGATGTTCCCGCGCATGAAACGCTTCACCGTGGTCGGCATCTTTCATGTCGGCGCCGGTGAACTGGACGGTTACCTGGGCGTCACCAACCTGCAGGATCTGGCGAAGATGCACCGCTGGAAGCCTGATCAGGTGCAAGGCCTGCGCCTGAAGTTCGACGATCTGTTCCAGGCACCGCGTGAAGCGTGGAACATCGCCCAGCGGCTCGGCGAGGACCATTACTACGCCCGCGACTGGACCCGTACCCACGGCAACCTGTATCAGGCGATCCGCATGGAAAAAGCCATGATCGGCCTGCTGTTGCTGCTGATCGTCGCGGTTGCTGCGTTCAACATCATTTCCACGCTGGTGATGGTGGTGAACGACAAGAAAGGCGACATCGCCATCCTGCGCACGCTGGGCGCCACGCCGGGCACGATCATGCGCACGTTCATGGTGCAGGGCACGGTGATCGGCGTGGTCGGTACGGCCATCGGCGCCGTGGTCGGAATCCTGGCGGCGCTCAATGTCAGCGCGGCGATTTCGGCACTCGAAGGCTTGATCGGGCACAAGTTCCTCAGCGCCGACGTGTATTTCATCGATTACCTGCCATCGCAGGTGCAGAGCCAGGATGTGATCATGGTCTGCGCCGCTGCGTTGGTCCTGAGTTTCCTCGCCACCCTGTATCCAGCCTGGCGTGCCGCGCGCACCCAGCCGGCGGAGGCGCTACGTTATGAGTGAGTCGGGCATGAGTGAAAAAGCAATCCTGAGCTGCCGCAACCTGGGCAAGTCCTACGAGGAAGGCCCGGAGTCGGTGGAGGTGCTGGCCAACCTGCAACTGGAGTTGCACCCGGGCGAACGCGTGGCGATCGTCGGCAAATCCGGTTCGGGCAAAAGTACCTTGCTCAACCTGCTGGGCGGTCTCGATACGCCGACCAAGGGCAGCGTCTGGCTCGACGGTGAAGAGCTGTCGGCGCTGAGCGAGAAGAAGCGCGGCCTGCTGCGCAACCGTGCGCTCGGCTTCGTGTACCAGTTCCACCACCTGCTGCCGGAATTCACCGCACTGGAAAACGTCTGCATGCCGCTGCTGATCGGCAAGACCGCAATCCCGGAAGCGCGTCAGCGGGCCACGGCGTTGCTGGAGCGAGTGGGTCTGGGCCATCGTCTGGAACACAAACCGGCCGAGCTGTCCGGTGGCGAACGCCAGCGCGTGGCCATTGCCCGTGCACTGGTGAACAACCCGGGCCTGGTGATGCTCGACGAGCCGACCGGCAACCTCGACTCCCACACCGCCGAAGGCATTCAGGACCTGATGCTGGAACTCAGCACCTCGATGCGCACGGCGTTTCTGGTGGTGACTCACGACATGAACCTGGCTCGCCAGATGGACCGCGTCCTGCAACTGCAGGAAGGTTGCCTGACCCCCATCTGACGGCTTGAAACCCGATGCCTGAAAAGGCGTCGGGTCTTTTATTTTTATACGGTGCCCCAGCGAATGTTCAGACCGTTATCGATCTTTATCGGCACGCGCTATACCCGCGCCAAGCGCCGCAATCGCTTTGTTTCGTTCATTTCGATGACCTCGATGATCGGTCTCGCCCTCGGCGTGCTGGCGATGATCGTGGTGCTGTCGGTGATGAACGGCTTCCAGCGTGAAATGAGCTCGCGCATCCTCGGCATGGTGCCTCACGCGACCATCGTCGGCGTCAAGCCGATTGACGACTGGCAGCCGGTGGCTGCTGCCGCCCTGAAGAATCCGGAAGTGACTGCCGCCGTGCCGTTCACCGAGATGGAAGGCATGCTGTCCTACAAGGGCATGATGCAGCCGATCCAGATCAGTGGCGTCGACCCGGCCCAGGAAGGCAAGGTGTCGATCGTTGCCCAGCACATCGTGCAGGGCCGTCTCGATGCCTTGAAGCCGGGCGAGTTCGGCGTGGTGCTGGGTGAAATCACGGCCCGGCGTTTCCGCCTGAACGTCGGCGACAAGATCACCCTGATCGTGCCGGAAGTCAGCACTGCGCCCGGTGGCATCACTCCGCGCATGCAGCGTCTGAATGTGGTCGGCATCTTCAAGGTCGGCGCCGAGCTGGACGGTTCCATGGGCCTGATCCACGTCTCCGACGCCGCGACCATGCAGCATTGGGAGCCGAATCAGGTGCAGAGCGTGCGTCTGGCGGTGAAAGACTTGTATGCCGCGCCGAAGGTTTCGTCGGACATCGCTACCGGCCTGGGCACTGATTTCAAGGCTGACGACTGGACCCACACCCAGGGCAGCCTGTTCAGCGCGATGAAAATGGAAAAGACCATGATCGGCCTGTTGCTGCTGATGATCGTCGCGGTGGCGGCGTTCAACATCATCGCGACTTTGATCATGGTGGTGAACGACAAGGGCGCGGACATCGCGATCCTGCGCACCATCGGCGCCACGCCACGGCAGATCATGGCGATCTTCATGGTCCAGGGCACGGTGATCGGCATTGTCGGCACCATCATTGGTGGCGTGCTGGGCGTGATTGCTGCGCTGAACGTCAGTGAAATGGTGGGCTGGGTCGAGCGAGTGACCGGGCAGCACATCTTCAGTTCCGACGTGTATTTCGTCAGTAACCTGCCCTCGGAATTGCAGGGCGGCGACGTGCTGCTGATCTGCTCGGCAGGTTTCATCCTCAGCTTCCTGGCCACGGTTTACCCGGCCTGGCGGGCGGCGAAGATCGAGCCGGCGCACGCGTTGCGTTACTCGTAAGGTCACCCATTGAGGCCGGCATTGCCGGCCTCAATCGTTTTGCGGCAACTCAATCACAAACCGCGTCCAGCCTTGGGCCGATTCGCAATGAATCTGCCCGCCATGGGCCCTGATGATCGACTGAGTGATCGCCAGCCCCAATCCCGCATGTTCGCTGCTGCCTTCCTGGCGTGCCGGATCAGCCCGGTAAAAGCGGTCGAACAAACGCGGTAACAGCTCCGAAGAAATCCCTTCGCCACTGTTCTCGACGGTCACTCTCAAGGATTTCGCCTGCTCGGCTATCTGCACGCGTACATCGCCCGCAGGCGGGGTAAAGCGCAAAGCGTTATCCAGCAGATTCGACAGCGCCCGACGCAACATCGCGCGATCACCCTCGAACAGCCCCTGACCGTCACGGCTCAGGCTGACCTGAGCGTCTTCGGCCAGCGGTGCAAAAAACTCCAGCAACGCATCGGCTTCTTCCGCCAGTTTCAGCGGTTCGCGCTTGGGCATCAGCAATCCATGGTCGGCCTTGGCCAGATAAAGCATGTCGTTGACCAGTTGCGCCATCCATTGCAACTCTTCGAGGTTGCTGTGCAAGGCCTCGCGGTAGTCTTCGAGCGGGCGTGGCCGGGTGAGGGTGACTTGTGTGTGGGTCAGCAGGTTCGACAGCGGGGTGCGCAGTTCATGGGCGATGTCGGCGGAGAACGCCGAAAGTCGCTGAAAGGAGTCATCGAGACGTCCGAGCATGGCGTTGAAGCTGTGGGCCAGTTCCGTGAGTTCTGCAGGCATCTGCGCTTCCGGGAGTCGGGCATTCAGCGATTGGGCCGAAATCCCGCGTGCCACGGCGCTCATACGGCGCAACGGACGCAAGCCACTGCGTGCCGCCCAGGCGCCCAACAGTGCGGTCGCCAGCGCCGAAAGACCGACGGTCAGCCAGATCAGATGCTGCATGCGTTGCAGGAAGTGCTGGTGATGGGTGATGTCCAGCAGCAAGGTCAATTGCGCGGAGTCAGGTTGTTCCGGCTGGAGCGGGGCGTTGAGCAGGCGATAGTCGGTGCCGTTGTCGTTGATGGTGGCCAGGCCGGGTGATTGTGGCAGGTTCGCCGGCATTTGCAGGGATCGGCCGAACCAGCGCTGACCCTCGGGGCCGCTTATGCGTAACGAGACATCGCCCTGTTGGCTCAACTCTTCGGTGATATGTGCGGCGTCGCTGCCACTCAGCAACGTCTGACGCACATTGATCAGCTTGCTTTCGAGCAATTGCTGATCGAGTTCAATGAAGTGCGCCTCACTGGCCCGATTGAAAACCACGCCCGCCACCAGCGAAACCGTCGCGGTGCACGCGGCGAACAGCAACGCCAGCCGACTGCCGAGTGACAGGCGGCGCATCAGACGGGACGCTCTTCAAGCACGTAACCCATGCCACGCACGGTGTGGATCAGTTTGTCGGGAAAGTCATCGTCGATTTTCAGGCGCAGGCGGCGGATCGCCACTTCGATCACATTGGTATCGCTGTCGAAGTTCATGTCCCAGACCTGCGAGGCGATCAGGGATTTGGGCAGCACTTCGCCCTGGCGGCGCAGGAGCATTTCCAGCAGGGCAAACTCTTTCGCGGTGAGGTCAATGCGCTGGCCGCTGCGCTCGACGCGGCGGCGAATCAGGTCCAGACGCAGGTCGGCCAGTTGCAGGCAGGTTTCCTGAGGCGCGGTGCTGCCGCGGCGCAACAGGCTGCGCACCCGGGCCAGCAGTTCGGAGAAGGCGAACGGCTTGACCAAGTAGTCGTCGGCGCCCAGCTCGAGGCCATGAACCCGGTCTTCCACAGTGTCCTTGGCGGTCAGAAACAGGATCGGCGTTTCCAGCCCGGCACTGCGTACCGCTTGCAGAATCTGCCAGCCATTGCGCCCGGGCAGCATCACGTCGAGGATCAGCAGGGCGTAGTCACCGCTCAACGCCAGTTGTTGCCCGGTGTTGCCGTCCGCCACCAGTTCAGTATTGAAACCGGCCTCGGTCAGGCCCTGGCGCAGGTAGTGGCCGGTTTTCGGTTGGTCTTCGACGATCAGCAGTTTCATGGGCAACTCGGGGTTGTAGGATCGAAAGCTTTATACCGTGGGACATTGTCACAAGCGCCAACCTGACAAAGTTGTAATCTGCCTGTCAGGTAGCTGCCAGCGCGGGCGGGCTAGAGTTTCCCACAGGCTGAACCTTTTCTTGTTGGAGTATGACTATGTTTTTGCGCAACCCTCTGGCCGTCGCCGCCTGTTTGCTGGCGCTGAGTTCATCCGTCTGGGCCGACCCTGCGCACACGTATGACTTCGGTCAGCCGGCCCCGGCTGCCAAGGCCAGTCGCAGCATTGAAGTGGTGATGGGCGACATGTCGTTCGATCCGAAGGCCATCGACATCAAGGCCGGTGAGACCATTCGTTTTGTTTTGGTGAATAAAGGCCAGTTGCTGCACGAATTCAACCTCGGCGATGCAGCGATGCATGCCAAACATCAGCAGGAAATGTTGCAGATGCAGCAAAGCGGCATGCTGACGCCGACCGGCATGAAAGAAATGTCCCACGACATGGCGGGGATGGATCATGCGTCGATGGGGCACGTCATGAAGCACGACGACCCCAACAGCGTGCTGGTCGAGCCCGGCAAGACCGCCGAGTTGACCTGGACCTTCAGCAAGGCGACCAGCCTGGAGTTTGCCTGCAACATTCCCGGGCATTACCAGGCCGGAATGGTCGGCAAACTGACTGTCAGTCAGTAAGCACTCAAAGGCGGGAGCAAAGGCTGATAGAATCCGCTGATTCTTCAGTCAGGTTTCCGCCATGCATCCCGCAGCCGAACATTCGCCGCTGGGCAAGTCCAGCGAATACATCGCCACTTACACTCCGTCCCTGCTGTTCCCGATTCCGCGCACCGCGAAGTGGGCGGAGCTGGGCCTGACCGCCGAGACCCTGCCGTATAAAGGTGTGGATTTCTGGAACTGCTTCGAACTGTCGTGGCTGCTGCCGTCGGGCAAACCGGTGGTGGCGATCGGCGAGTTCAGCATTCCGGCGGACTCGCCGAACATCATTGAATCCAAGTCGTTCAAGTTGTACCTGAACTCGTTGAACCAGACCCCGTTCGCCGATACAGCGAGCCTGGAAGCGACCCTGGTCAAGGACTTGTCCGCCGCTGCCGGCAAGCCGGTGGGCGTACGGGTTCGCAGCCTGAAAGAGGTTGAGGCCGAAGGCGTGGTTGCGCTGCCGGGCGTGTGCATCGACGATCTGGATATCAGCGTCAGCAACTACGAACATCCGCGTCCTGAACTGCTGCGCTGCGACGATTCGCGAGTGGTGGAGGAGAGCGTGCACAGCCATCTGCTCAAATCCAACTGCCCGGTGACCAGCCAGCCGGACTGGGGCAGCGTGGTGGTGGAATACCGTGGCGCGGCGCTGGATCACGCCAGTCTGCTGGAATACATCGTCAGCTTCCGCCAGCATTCGGACTTCCACGAGCAATGCGTTGAGCGGATTTTCCTCGACCTGCAGCGTTTGCTGAAACCGGAAAAACTCACGGTGTTTGCACGCTATGTGCGCCGGGGCGGGCTGGACATCAACCCGTATCGCAGCACTGAAAGCGTGCAGTTGCCGAACCATCGTCTGGTTCGTCAGTAACCCGCAACGCGGACATGAAAAAGCCCTGCCATCACTGGCAGGGCTTTTTTGTATTTGCGGGTTTCAGATTCCCATGCTGACCAGGGAATTCACGATGTTGCGCAGGGTGCCGGCGATGGTGGGGTGTTCGAGTTCGAAGCGTTCGACGGCCAGGTTCACGCCGTCGGCGAGGTTGGAATCCTGTGTCTTGGTTTCCAGTTCAAGTTCCAGTTCGATCTGTTGCATCAGTGCGTGCAGGTCTGCGCGCTCGGCTTCCGACAGCGGCGGATTCTGATCCAGTTGCTCGCGCAGGGTATTGAGCTGTTCTTGCAGTTCGCGGGCGGGCATGGTGTTTTCCTTTTATCGAGAGGCACTGGCATAGACCGCAGCCGTGCGCCAAAGGTCTATGGCTCTCCTTAAGACTAATCCACTCTGCTGCAACCTGCATGATCCCGGTCAGGGCTTTTCGCCTTTGAGACGGCGCAGGCTGATGTCGGCCAGGCAGGTGTCGAGTTCGCCCAGATGATCGATCACCGAGTGCACGCCCAGGCCGAACAGCTGCACCGTGGCCTTGCCGCGCAGTTGTTCACGTTCTTTCTGGCTGAGGGCTTGCCATTCGTTCGGGGCCAGGCCGCAGAGTGAGCCGCAGGACGCCAGGCCAATCGTCCACAACCCGGCATTCAGGCCCGATTGCAGCAGGCGTGGTTCGCCACTGACCAGCACGCAGCCGTCCAGGCGATCGACATTCAACGTCATCAGGGCTTGCCAGCAGGCATTCGGTGCCGGCCAGGGATTGTGTGTTGCCGAATGTTGCGAAGGTTTGATCCAGCCCGGCAATCCGGATGCAAGCACCTGGGTGAGGGCAGGGGGTAAATCATCGAGCCAGGCGCAGGGGATCAGCTGGCGCTGCAGGCTGTGCAGGCTGTCGAGCGCGCCCGGTGTGGCGTCGGCGTGCTCTGTGCCGGGGCTGGCGTGATGACGGGCGCGGGCGCCGAAGTCCACCAGGCAGCCGCTGAGCCCGAACAGCACGGCTGTCAGGTTGGGTGCTGAAAGGGGCAAGGCTTCGGCTTGAGGCATGGAAAACGTCCCTGAAATAGAAGTCAGGCTAAGCATGGCCGGTGACAGTTGGATGACAAGTGCGTGACGATGCGTCCTACAGAGGTGTTCACGCCGGAAATGCCTAAAACCTTGTTTCCGTCTTATACTGCACCTCTTATGACCGTGGCCCGCATGCCGCGTATGTACAATCCAAGGAGTTTTTCTATGCGCTGGAGCAACCCTCTCGCTCAGCTTTGTGTATGCGCCAGCGTGATGCTGGTTCCGTTCGTTGCCCAGGCGGCAACGGAAGAAGACCCTTGGGAAAGCGTCAACCGTCCGATCTTCCAGTTCAACGATTTCGTCGACACCTACGCGCTGAAACCTCTGGCGCAGGGCTATGAATATGTAACGCCGCAATTCCTGGAAGACGGCATCCACAACATGTTCCGCAACGTCGGTGACATCACCAACCTGGCGAACAATATCCTGCAGGCCAAACCGGCCGCTGCCGGTGTCGACACCGCGCGTCTGATCTTCAACACCACCTTCGGCCTGCTGGGCTTCTTCGATGTGGGCACCAAGATGGGCCTGCAGCGCAGCGACGAAGATTTCGGCCAGACCCTCGGCTACTGGGGTGTCAGCAGCGGTCCGTACGTGATGCTGCCGTTGCTCGGCCCGAGCACCCTGCGTGATGCACCGTCCAAGTACGTGGATACCTACACCGCACCGTACCGCTACATGAACGACATCCCGGCGCGTAACACCATCTACGGCCTGAACATCGTCGACACCCGCGCCAGCCTGCTGTCCAGCGAGAAGCTGATCAGCGGCGACAAGTACACCTTCATCCGCAACGCCTACCTGCAGAACCGCGAGTTCAAGGTCAAGGACGGTCACGTCGAAGACGATTTCTGATTTCGACTTGTGAACCCCGAAAGGCGACCGAAAGGTCGCCTTTTTTTGTCCGCGCGTCCTTTCATTGAGTTACGGTTTCGAACGTTCTTATAACTCTCTGTGATTTGACAAACAAAGTCGTCAAGCGACGATTCGCGCATGCTTGAAACGCTCGAAGGATGGGAGTACCGTCTGCGCCTTAGAAGGGCACCTCTGGTGCATCCGTGTGCGGGGCAAACGCTCCGAAGCGGTGCAGCAGAGAGGCTAGAAAGCGAATCCAGTAGTCTGCGCCGGGCCTTTGCCCCGCCTGCTACGCCAACCTAATTCTGGCGCCGTTTGCCCACATGCCAAAAACCAGTGCCACGCTGCTGATAATCGATGATGACGAAGTAGTGCGCGCGAGCCTCGCGGCCTATTTGGAAGACAGTGGTTTCAGCGTCTTGCAGGCCAGTAACGGCCAGCAGGGACTTCAGGTATTCGAGCAAGACAAGCCCGACTTGGTCATCTGCGATCTGCGCATGCCGCAGATGGGCGGTCTCGAACTCATTCGTCAGGTCACCGAGCGGTCACCACAGACGCCTGTGATCGTGGTTTCCGGTGCCGGCGTGATGAACGACGCGGTCGAGGCCCTGCGCCTGGGCGCGGCGGATTACCTGATCAAGCCTCTCGAAGATTTGGCCGTGCTTGAGCACTCCGTGCGCCGGGCCCTGGATCGAGCGCGTCTGCTGCTGGAAAACCAGCGCTACCGCGAGAAGCTGGAAAAGGCCAACCGTGAGCTCGAAGCCAGCCTGAACCTGCTCCAGGAAGACCAGAACGCCGGTCGCCAGGTGCAGATGAACATGCTGCCGGAAAGCCCCTGGACCATCGACGCGTTCAAGTTCGCCCACCAGATCATCCCGTCGTTGTACCTGTCGGGTGATTTTGTCGACTATTTCCGGGTGGACGAGCGTCGGGTCGCGTTCTATCTGGCGGATGTGTCGGGTCATGGCGCCTCTTCGGCGTTCGTCACGGTGCTGCTGAAGTTCATGACCACGCGCCTGTTGTTCGAGTCCAAGCGCAACGGCACCTTGCCGGAATTCAAGCCTTCGGAAGTCCTTGGTCATATCAACCGGGGGCTGATCAGTTGTAAGCTGGGTAAACACGTCACAATGGTCGGTGGAGTCATCGACGAGGAGACCGGTTTGTTGACCTATAGCATCGGCGGCCATCTGCCGTTGCCTGTGTTGTACACGCCTGACAGTGTTCGCTACCTCGAGGGGCGCGGTCTGCCGGTGGGGCTTTTCAACGAAGCCACCTACGAAGACCACGTGCTCGAGCTGCCACCGACGTTCAGCCTGACGCTGATGTCTGATGGCATTCTGGATCTTTTGCCAGAACCCACACTCAAAGAGAAAGAAGCTGCCTTGCCCCAACGGGTCAAGTCGGCGGGCGGCAGCCTGGATGGCCTGCGGCAGGTTTTTGGATTGGCCACGCTAGGGGAGATGCCGGATGATATCGCCTTGTTGGTGTTGAGCAGGAATCTTTAATGAGTACCGGTAGAATCCAGTTCGCCGAGCAGGATGGCACCTTCGTCCTGAAGTTCGTCGGTGAAGTTCGCCTGACCCTGTGTTCGGCGTTGGATGCGACTATTGAAAAGATCTTCACCGCGCTGAATTTCAACGCGATCGTGATCGATCTGACCGAAACCCGCAGCATCGACAGCACCACGCTGGGCCTGCTGGCCAAGCTGTCGATCCTGTCGCGGCAAAAGGTCGGCCTGCTGCCGACCGTGGTCACCACCCACGACGACATCACCCGTCTGTTGCAATCGATGGGTTTCGAGCAGGTGTTCAATATCGTCAACCATCCCGTGCCTTGCCCGGAATGCCTCGATGACCTGCCGGATCAGGATCAGTCGGAGGAAGTCGTGCGGATCAAGGTGCTGGAAGCGCACAAGATCCTCATGGGCCTGAACGACTCCAACCGCGAAGCCTTCCATGATCTGGTGAATGCCCTCGAAAGGCATTGATTCCCCAGCGATCAGGCACAAAAAAGGGCGAACCTGTGAGGGTTCGCCCTTTTTGCGTTTGCCGTCAGCCCATTACAGCTTGGCTTGCAGCAACGCCTCGAGTTTTTCCTGGTCGCGGGCAAACTGACGGATGCCTTCGGCCAGTTTCTCGGTGGCCATCGCATCTTCGTTGGACAACCAGCGGAACTGCGATTCGTTGAGGCTCAGGCGTGCTTCGCCGGCGTGACCCGGGGCCAGTTTGCGCTCCAGTTTGCCGGTGTCTGCCGCCAGCTTGTCGATCAGGTCCGGGCTGATGGTCAGGCGGTCGCAGCCAGCCAGTTGCTCGATCTGATTGAGGTTGCGGAAGCTCGCGCCCATGACCACAGTCTTGTAGTCATTGGCCTTGTAGTAGTTGTAGATGCGCGTCACCGACTGTACGCCCGGATCATCGGCGCCGGTGTAGTCGTTGCCGTTGGCCTTCTTGTACCAGTCGTAGATGCGGCCCACGAACGGCGAAATCAGGAACACGCCGGCATCGGCGCAAGCGGCGGCCTGGGCGAAGGAGAACAGCAGGGTCAGGTTGGTCTGGATGCCTTCCTTCTCCAGCACTTCGGCGGCACGGATGCCTTCCCAGGTGGAGGCGATCTTGATCAGCACGCGATCGCGACCGACGCCAGCCTTGTCGTACAGCTCGATCAGACGATGCGCACGCTTGAGCATCGCGTCCTTGTCGAACGACAGGCGGGCATCCACTTCGGTGGAGATGCGGCCCGGGATCACTTTGAGGATTTCCTGACCCACCGCGACGCCGAAACGGTCGCTGGCCAGGCCGACATCGCCCTTGCAGTCGCGAACGGCGGCGTTCAGCAGCTCGGCGTAGGCCGGAATGGCCGCCGCCTTGAGCAGCAGAGAAGGGTTGGTGGTGGCGTCGACCGGCTTGACCCGGGCAATCGCTTCGAAGTCGCCGGTGTCGGCAACCACGGTGGTGAACTGTTTGAGTTGTTCCAGCTTGGAAGTCATGAGCGTGCTCTGTCCTATGGGTCTGACGACATTACCCGAGCGCTGACAGCCACTCAAGGGCATGTGAATGTATCGATAGCCCCGCAGGCAACAACCTGAAAACGGCTGTTTGAAAGGGCGGGGCGCGGTATCGATAGATACGATGCCAAATCGCGGCACAGGTTCAAAGCAACTGACTGATGAATGTGGACGCTACTCGGAGTCCAACTGCTTCGTGGCGGCCGCTTCCGCCGGTTTCGGTTGCCCGCTTGCGGTCTGCAAACCGAAGTTCTTCTCCCGGTCATCGCTGCCCGTATCATTGTTTTTCCACTCGTAGATCGACGTCAGTGGAATCTGCAGCCGTTTCACATCGGCAATGAACGCCGCGACTTTGGTGGCCTGCCCGTCGGGACCGCCGTTGGAGGCCAGTGCCGAAATCCCCCATTCACTGATGACGCCCGGCAGGTGGAAATTCTGCTGGATGAAGGTCTGCGCATTGCCGATCTGCGTCGCCGTCATGCCATAGGGATGGTAGGAAATGGCGCTCAGGCATTTGGGATACCCACCGAGAATGCTGTTCAGCGCCACGGTCGAGGCCGAGCCGGCACTCGGTGGCCGGGCGAAGCCGAAACCGATCACGGGAGTTGTGGTGGGATTGTCTTGCAGCGCCTTGCACATCGCGCTCATGAACGGTGCAAACGTAGTGCTGAAATTGCCCGTCGGCCAGTAGGTGTCCAGATCCGGTTCATTCCAGACCTCAATCGCGACCAGTTGAGACCCATATGTCTGTTCCAGGCTGTTCACTGCACTGGCAAAAGCCGCGCCCGCCGTGGCTGGGTCTGTCGACAGCGGTTTGATGGCGCGCACCGTCATCAGCACCGGTAACCCCGCGGATCCGGCGGCGGCAAACGCATCGCCGAGCTGTTTCTGATAGGTCTTGTCGCCCAGGCTGTCGCTCCACGCGCCCAGGCGCACGAAACTGAAGCCCGCTGCCTTGATTTGCGCGGCATCGGAAGCGCTAAAGCTCTGGACCTTGACCTGGATGCCGACCGTTCGGTGGGGCAGTGCGGGGAACAACTCGCTGGCATCGACCTGAGCCGTTGTGCCGAACAACAAAAGGGAAAGGGCGCAGAGACGTTTGAGATGTGCTGCTTTCATGTCTGCTCTCCTGATGAGAAATGACATCTAGCCAATGGTTTATCTCGTTACTTTCATGCGATGCCGAAAAATCCGAAAAGTGCACGAATGTTATTTTTTGTCGGAAAACTTTCAGCGAAAGAAGCGCCGAAAATCACAGTTATTTTTAGTCCGGTAATTCTGGTTGGGTGACTTTTGGACCCCGTGGTACTTAATGCACCGGTACTAACAGGCGAAACTGTTTCCGAGTGCAGGAAAGTCCTGTGGATTCATTTAAGTCCACGGGACATGTTGGCCGAATGACATTACACGGGAAAGTAAACCTTGTTCAAAAAGATCCTTGTCGTCTGCGTCGGCAATATCTGCCGAAGTCCGACAGCAGAACTGTTGCTGCGTAGCGCACTGGCGCCCTCGACCATCACGGTCGCCTCCGCAGGCTTGTCTGCAAGGGTTGGCGAGTCCATGGAGGCAACGGCCCGCAAGGTGCTGGAAGACCGCGGGCAGTGCGCCGAAGGCTTCAAGGCGCGGCAACTGACAGCGGACATCGTCAATGAATCAGACTTGATTCTGGTCATGGAAAAAGAGCATGTAAAACAAGTACTGAAGATTGCCTCTCACGCCAGGGGCAAAGTGTTTCTTCTCGGCAAGTGGCAGAACGAACGAGAAATACAGGATCCGTATCGTCAAGGGCAGGCCGCTTTTATTCATGCCCATGCATTGATTGAAGATGCTGTTGGCTCCTGGGTACAACGCCTCGGGCATTGATGAATATTCTTCAGAACAGTGAATGGTAAGAAAGACTTATGCAGTTACCGTCAGTAGTCGGCACCCGTGACAACGATCAAGACAGTATTGATCTTCTCGGCATATTCGGCAGCTTGATCGATCAGAAATGGTTGATCGGCGCCTTCACCGGCGCGTTCATGATGACCGGCGTCGCCTACGCGATTCTGGCCACGCCGGTGTATCTGGCCAACGCCCTGGTACAGGTCGAACCGAAAAAGAACGACATGCTCGGCTTTTCCGACCTCAACAGCATGCTGGGCGGTCAGTCGCCGTCCGTTACAGAGATCGGCATCATCAAATCCCGCGCGGTGATCGGCAAGACCGTCGACGATCTGCGCCTGGACATCGACGTCACTCCCAATACTTTTCCGGTGATTGGCGGTTTTCTCTCCCGACGCTATCGCGGTGAAACCGAACTCAGCGTCGCGCCGCCACGTTTCGGGCTGAGCAGCTACGCCTGGGGCGGTGAGCGTCTGGAGTTCGCCCGGCTCGATCTGCCCAAGGAACTGCTGGGCAAAAAACTCAGCCTGATCGCCGGCGAGCAGCATCGCTTCCAGTTGTTCGATGACAACGACAATCTGCTGGCAGAAGGCACTGCCGGCGAAGCCTTCGCGCAGGATGGCGTAGAAGGTCAGATCACGCAGCTATTGGCCAACCCCGGCACTCGATTCGAAGTGGTGCGCTACCCGCGGATCGTGACCATTCAGGGTTATCAGGACGCGCTGGATATTTCCGAGCAGGGCAAGGAGTCGGGGATTATCCGTCTGGCCCTGGCCAGCACCGACGCCGCCGAAGCGGTGAAGATCCTCAACAAGATCGCCTCGCTGTACGTGGACCAGAACGTACGCCGTACCTCGGCCGAAGCCGCGCAGAGCCTGGCCTTCCTGCAAAGCCAGTTGCCGCAGGTCAAACGCGACCTGGCCAAGGCCAGCGATGCGCTCAATGCCTACCAGACGCGCGGCAAGACCGTGAACATCTCCCTGGAAACCCAATCGGTGCTCGGCCAGTCCGTCGCACTCGAAACGCGGATTTCCGAGCTGAAAATGCAGCAGGCGGAAATGGATCGCAAGTTCACCAGACAGCATCCGGCCTATCGAGCCCTGATGACCCAGATCGGTGAATTGACCCAGCAACAGAAGTCGCTGGAAGGCAAGGTTGGCGACCTGCCGGCCACGCAACAGGAACTGCTCAACCTGACCCGCGATGTCGAAGTCGCTTCGCAGATCTACACCCAGTTGCTGAACAAATCCCAGGAGCTGGACATCATCCGCGCCGGTGCCGTGGGCAACGTGCGTCTGGTGGATTCGGCGGATGTCGACCTGACCAGTCCGGTCAAGCCGAAGAAAGCCCTGATCGTGCTGATCGCGACCTTCCTCGGTGCCTTTGTCGGCGTGGCGCTGGTGCTGTTGCGCAAATCCCTGAGCAAGGGCCTGGAAGGGCCGGAAGCCATCGAGCAGCTCGGCTTGCCGGTCTACGCATCGATCCCTTACAGCGCCCTGCAACAGGAAGAGGACACCAAAAAAGTCCGTGCCAAAGTCACGGCGGACGCACCGGCCTATCTGCTGGCGCTGCGCAATCCGACGGACCTGTCCATCGAATCGATCCGCAGCCTGCGCACCTGCCTTCACTTTGCGGCGCTGGATTCGACCAACAACCGCATCATGATCTCCGGCCCGAGCCCGCAGGTCGGCAAGACGTTCGTGTCTTCCAACCTCGCGGCGGTCATGGCCCAGAGCGGCCAGCGCGTGGTGCTGATCGATGCCGACATGCGCAAGGGCCATCTGCACAAGTCGCTGAACACGCCGATCACCAACGGTTTGTCGGACCTGCTGGTCAAGCGCTGCACCCTGGAGCAGGCGATCAACAAGGTCGAAGTCGACAACCTGCATTTCATCAGCCGGGGCCAGGTGCCGCCCAATCCTTCCGAACTGCTGATGCACGCCAATTTCCGCGAACTGCTGGCGGAACTCAGCGAGCGCTACGACGTGGTGATCATCGATACGCCACCGCTGCTGGCGGTAACGGACGCGGCGATTGTCGGCCGTGAAGCGGGCATCAGCCTGATCGTCGCGCGCTTCGGGGTGAACCCGGCCAAAGAAGTCGAGCTGACCATTCGCCGCTTCGCCCAGAACGGCATCGAGTTGAAAGGCGCGGTGTTCAACGGCGTCGAGAAGCGTGCGGCCAGTTACTACGGCAACGGGGGCTACGGCTATTACAACTACGAATACGCGTCCGACAAATCCTGAGTTTCAGCGATTGTTCTTACAGGCAACAAAGTGGGTGGGTTGTGAAAAAAATACTGCACGTGGCTGAAACGATAAAAGGTGGCGTGGCGACGGTGATCCGCACGATTTCGGCATCCCCGGAAGATGAGCAGGCCAACTACGAGCTGGTGTATCTGGTGCCGCAGGATCAGGAAAAGGAACTGCACGGCATCGCCCCGCAGCAGATCCGCACCTTCGAGCGAACCGGGCGCAATGTGCCGTCGTTGCTGCGTTTTGCCTGGCGCCTGATGCAAGTGATGCTCAAGGAAAAACCTGATGTGGTGCACCTGCACAGTACGTTTTCCGGGGTGATCGGCCGTTGCGTGTGCGTGCTTTTGCGGCCGTGGCGCAAACCGAAAATCGTCTACTGCCCGCATGCCTTTTCGTTCCTGATGGAAAGCTCGCCGATCAAGCAGAAAGTCTATGCGTGGATCGAGCGTGTGTTGCAGAAGGTCACCGACACGATCATCTGCGTCAGCCAGTACGAGCTGGATAAAGCTGCGGCGTTCGGCATCGAGCGCAAGCGCATGCGGCTGATCTACAACGGCATTCATCCCAAGGATGAGGAGCGTAAAGCCGAGGATCCGCAGCCGATTCATCTGCTGTTCGTCGGCCGGCTCGACTATCAGAAAGGCTTTGACGTACTGCTCAAGGCCTACGCCAAGACCGGGCGCAACGACCTGAAACTGACGGTGGTCGGCAGTGCGGTCAACGAGGCGACGGTCGAGTGCCCGCCAATGGACGGCGTTCAGTACCTACCGTGGGTCACGCCGGCCGAGGTCAACGCGCTGTATCAGCAGGCCGATGCGCTGATCGTCCCGAGTCGCTGGGAAGGTTTTGCCATGGTGCCGCTGGAAGGCATGGCGCTGGGCTTGCCGGTGATCGCCAGCGACTGCACGTCGCTGCCGGAGCTGGTGACCCACGGGGTGTCCGGCTACGTATTCCCCACCGGTGACCACCACGCGCTGGCCGACCGCCTGAAGCAGATCCAGAAACCCGCATTGTCAGCCCTCGGCATCGAAGGCCGGCGCATCGTCCGCGAGCGCTTCAGCGCCGCGTTGATGATCCGCCAGACCTACGACGTGTATTCCGCTCCCTCTTATTAAGTAGAACGCCGCTCATGAACGTAACGATTTTGCATGGCTACAGTGCCTCCAATTCCGGTGATGGTCTGCTGGTCGATCTGGCCATCGCGCTGGTGCAGCGCAACTTTGGCGAAGACACCGCGATCAGCGTCGTGGCCTCCGATCCGGATTCCTTCAAATACCTGCCGCACCCGCGCTTTGACGCGCCGGTCATGGCAGCCAAGGGCCTGGGCCGGGTCAAGCAGGCGGTATTCCTCAATCAGTCCTACGCCGGGCTGGCGGATCTGTTGAAGAAAACCGATCTGATTGTCGGCGTCGGCGGCGGCTATATGCGTTCCAAAAGCGCCTTCGAACACATCAAGCTGAAACTGGGCCACGCCAAGCAACTGGAAACCGCGATCCTCAGCAAAGTCCCGTCGGTGTACCTGCCGCAAAGCATCGGGCCATTCCACGGTGACAGCGACAAGATCGTCGGCCACTACGCCAGTGCCGATGCGGTGTTCGTGCGCGATAACCGCTCCTCGGCGTTGTTCGACGCCTGTGAAAATGTCTACCGCGCACCGGACCTCGCAGTGCAGGCCCTGGCCGGCAAAATCCTGCAGCAACCCAAGTTCACCCGCTGCGCCTCGACGCCGGCCACGGTGTGCGTGGTGCTGCGCAAACCGCCGGCCTGGAGCAAGGAAAAGAAGCTCGCCTACGTGGCCAACCTGAAGGTGCTGCTGCAGCGCTTGAAGAACAAAAGCAAAGTGGTCTGCGCGGTGCAGAGCGCTGTGCGCGGTAACGATGACGGCGCGTTCTATCGCGAACTGGGCATCACCGAAGACCTGCTGCCGTTGAAGGCCACGATTGCCAAATATCAGCCGGACCTGGTGATTTCCGTGCGTCTGCACGGGGCGATTGAATCGCTGCTGTCCGGGGTGCCGGCGTACCACATCAGCTACGAGCGCAAGGGCTTCGGCGCCTATCAGGACATGGGTGTCGAGGACTGGGTGATCAACGGTGGCGACATCGATGTCGACACCATCATCGACACGGTTTACGCGCCTGACGCGCTGTCGAATTTCGGCAAACGCCTGACCGACACCTGCCGTGAAATCGAAGCCAAAACCGTGGCCATGGACGACATCATCAAGGGCGTCATTCGATGATATTCCGCTTGTTGCTGCGCGGCGGAGCACTGGGCGCGAAGTTCCTGCTGGTGCTCGCCATCACCCATTACCTCGGTTACGAGGCGCTGGGCTTTTACGGCGTAGTGGTCGCGGCATCGTTGATCGCGTCGAAGTTCTACAGCGTCGGCTTCAGCTCCGAGATCAATCGGCTGATCAGTGTCGGCGGCAGTTCGAAGCGAGTCGTCGACAAGGTTCTGCTGCTGTACCTGGCCGTGGGACTGCTGTTGTCGGTGCTGACGGTGCTGATCTATTCACTGTTCCAGCAGGTTGAGGCGACGGCGGCACTGATCGCCTGTGTGACCCTGGTCCTGCTGACTGAACACCTGTCGTTCGAAATCAACTCGTTCGTGTTTTCCGCGCAGAAAGCCACGGCGGGGGCGTTGCTGTTCTTCATCAAGACCGGCCTTTGGGCGCTGCTGGCCGTAGGCGGAATGATGCTCGGCTGGGTGTCGGGGATCGCCAGCGTTCTGTGGCTGTGGGTCATCGCCAACGTGTTGGTGATCGTCGCCGGTTACCTGATCGTGGTGAACGTCCATCGCGGGCGCGAAGAAGGGACGCTGGCGACGGCGACCGTGTGGAAAGCCGGGTTGCCATTCTATCTGGGCACCGGCCTGATCGCCGTGAGTCAGTACGCCGAGCGCTTTCTGATCATTGATCTGGAACCCTACGCCAGCCTCGGTAAATACGTGTACGCGTGGTCGGCGGCCAACACCTTGCAGGCGCTGTCCTATGCGGTGGTGGCGGTGGTCGGCATTCCGGTGCTCGCCAAGCGTTACCAGGCCGACCAGCAAGCGTTCACGGTCAGGGAATTGTTCGTGAACAAATGGGTCGCGCGTTCGCTGGTGGTTTCAGCGACAGTCGCGGTGGCGATTTATCTGTTCTTCAATGTCGTGCTCGATTACGTCGGTGCAGCGGTGCCACGTCCGGACAATGGGATTCTTGGCGTGCTGATCTTTTCCTTCGCCCTGCGCGCCATCGGCGACATCGTCTGGGGTGGTTTGATCGCGTCGAAAAACAGCCGGGTATCCCTCGCCAGTTCGGCCCTTTGCCTGCTGATTTCGGTACCGGTCAGCTATGTGCTGATCAAGCACTATTCGATTTATGGCGCGGCCTGGGGCAACGTCTTCGGGATCATCGTGCAGCTCGGCGTGATTGCGCTACTGACCCGTGCAACGCGTGCGAAAAAGGCTGTCGTGTCATGGGCCTGAAACTGCCGTGCATCGAGTTTCGCGGCAAGAAACTCGATTCCTCTCTCTCGTTCCTGATCCTGTTCACCGGCCTGTTTCTGTCGGTGGCCATGCCGCTGCTGATCCCCCGCGATCCCGGCCCGGATGCGATGACCCTTTGGTCGTCCTATGCCCGGGCCGACAACTGCAATTTCTGGAACCCGTTCTCGCCGGATCGCTCGTCCTACGAGTGTTCGGCGTTCCTGCTGCGGCCCACCGGGATCAACCTGACCAACGCCTGGGCCTACGGGATGTTCTGCAATTTCTTCCTCACGGCGATTCCGGTGGTGGTGTTCCGGCGCATGCCGCTGGCGATCTTCGGGACCCTGTGCCTGTGGGGCGTGGTGCGCTCGTTCTTCCTGGAGAACCTGACCAAGGAAATCATCGTGTCGGTGGCGGTGCTGAGCATTCTGTTCAGCTCGCTGACGCGCAAATATCGCGGCGGGTTTTTCCTGTCGGCGGTGATCTACGGCGTGTTGATCCGGCCCTACTGGATCCTGTTTTCGCTGTCCTGGGTCGGCGTTTGCATGATGAAGAAGTACGTGTCGCGCATGACCTTCTTCGTGATGCTGTTCCTGTTCTACCTGGCAGTGGCCATGGCCATCCAGTTGGCGCTGGGCTTTCCGGTGTCGTCGATTCGCGCCAGCAACAACGAACTGCGTACGGCGGGCGAGGAGGGGTCCAAGTCGCTGATCGTCTCGTGGCTCAGCGGCAGCGACTTCGTTTCGCAGGCCCTGGACTCGATGATCATCTTCTTTCGCCTGTCGTTTCCGGTTGAGCTGATGCTGCTGTCCGGCCCGGGCCAGGTGATCTTCGTGGCGCTGATGATCATGACCGCGTTGCTGTTGTTCAAAGTGATCACCTCGACCGATTACAAAGGTGCGCCGATCCAGACCAAACCCAAGGAACTGATCGCGATTCCCCTGGCGTTTCTGCTGGTTCAGGGCTTGTTCGAACCGGACTTCGGCTCCTTCGCCCGACACTTCTCGATGGTGGTGCCGGTGTTGTTCGTGGGCTTGGGCTTGATGCTGCGGGCGAACAAACCGGTGCGGGTCGAATCAAGAATTCTGAATTGAGGCGGGTGCTTTATGTCGAGCAAGAAAAAGTCCCTGGAGATCGAAACCCTGCGCGGGCTCGCTTGCCTGCTGCTGGTGCTCTATCACGTGATCGGCCCGCTGGGCGGCGGTTTGAAAATCGACATCGGCTCACCGTTCCGGGTGATCGCCGATTCCATGGTGTACGTGCGCATGCCGCTGTTCACCTTTATCTCGGGCTACATCTATTCCATCTACAAGATTCGCGGCAATGACTTTTCGGCGTTCTTCACCGGCAAGGTGCGGCGGCTGATCGTGCCGCTGTTTTGCGTGGGCGTGCCGTTCTCGGTGTTGCAGGCAGTGGGGCCGGGCGTGAACAAGGACGTCGGTGTGATCGATGCGCTGTTGTCGTTCTATGTGCCGGTGAACCACTTCTGGTTCCTGCAGGCGGTGTTCATCATCTTCATGTTTGTCGGCCTGCTGGAATGGCGTGGTTTGTTGCGCTCGGCGACGCGTCTGTACCTGCTGTTCGCGTTTTCCGCCGCAGTGTTTCTGTTGCCGCCGTTCAAGTTCGATGCGTTCGGCATCAACGGTGCGACCTATCTGTTGCCGTTCTTTGTGGCGGGGATGATCGGCCAGGAAAATGTCAGTGCGTTGAAGCAACGGTTCAAAGTCGTCGGCCCGTTGGTGTTCGTACTGATTTCCCTGACGCTGTTGTACATCGCCTCGCTGGATCGTGAGTTGATCATCGACCGCCGCAGCCTCATCGGCCTGACGGTGGGGTGCGTGTCCTGCTTCGCGCTGCTGTCGAGTGACATGCGTTCGAAGGCGCTGACCTGGCTCGGTGGTTACTCTTACGCGATTTTCCTGTTTCATGTGTTGTTCGCCGCCACCTCGCGCTCGGTGCTCGGGCGCCTGGGTATCAAGGACGAAAGCGCGCTGGTGTTTTGCGGTGTGGCTTGCGGGTTGCTCGGGCCGGTGCTGTTGTCGACCATTTTCAGCCGGTTCAACTTCACTTCGGTGTTGTTTCTGGGCGAGCGTGCGGCGGCGAAAAAAACGGCGGGGAACGTCTCCCCGACGCCGGTTTCGGCTAAAGGAAGCGCTTGATGGTTGCAGTGGATGACGCAGCGCCGGTCGCGGCCTCGGTGGTCGAAGTCGGCGACGCTCGCGAGCGGTTTGCCCAGTGGCGCGAAGGCAAGGCCGGGAAGGTGTTGTCGGTCTCGGTGATCGGCGACAGTTACAGCGCCGGGCAGGATTTCTATCTGAATAAACTGGTGCAGCGGCTGGTCGGCGAGGTCGGTTTTGCCGGCCCCGGTTATGTCGGTTTCAACCACGGTGCGGCGCTGGGCGGCAGCCATTTCAAGTACACCCGCAGCAGCGAGAAATACTTCGGCGGCGACTGGAAGGTGTCGAACCTCGGCGTGGCCAGTCCTGACAGCCGTACCGTGACCGGAAGTCCCGGTGCATGGCTGCAGGTCGATGCGCATCCGAGCGAAGCGATAAACACCGCCGTCACCCAGGCAAAGTTGCTTTATCTGGGCAACGGCGAATCCAGTGAACTGCGCTATCGCTGGTCGCCTTCGGCGGACTGGCAGCCGCTGAATCTCTCCGGTGCGGGCGTTCAGGAAGTCCCGTTACCGGGTACATCCGCCGCGACGGATTGGTCATTCAGGCTGGAAGTGGTGAAAGGCGCGCCAACCCTGTTCGGTCTATGGATGAGCAACGAGCAGGCCGGTTTGCGGGTGTCGAAACTGGCGGCGTCGGGTGCGGCATCCGGCGATTTCTATCATGCCGATGGTCAATGGCAGACCCAGTGGAAAACGGTGGTGTCGAAGATCCCTGCGGATATCTACCTGATCATGCTCGGCGGTAACGATCAGGGTTTCGGCGTGAAGCCCGAGCAGTACCTGAAGAATGTTCAGGGGCTGGTCGGGATGATCCGCGAGATTCAGCCGGCAGCGAGCGTCAACCTGATCATGCGCCAGGACACCACGCGTTCCAGCGCCTATCCGATGTCGGCCTACGCGCAGGTTCTGGAGCCCTGGGCTCGCGAGCAGCATCTGGGTTTCGCCAATCTGCAATGCGCGTTCGGTACGGACGTCAAACGTTATGCGGCGGCGATGATCGGCCCGGACAAGATACATCCGCTGTCGGCCACAGGAGGGAAGGTGATTGCCGATTACTTCTATCGGATGATCGTCGGCGGCAACCACGGGACTTCCTGCGGCGCCGCCTCGGAATAAGAACTCAACCCTTGTCGAAGGTGTCGACGTGACCCAGAAGCTCTGCGGTCTTCTGCGGCATCAACTGCGTCACGCAACGGGTCTCCACATTGATGATGATCGCCGGCTCGTTGCAGCAGAGGCGCACGCGGAATCGCCAGTCGCCGAGAATCACCTTCAGGCCGTCGCGGTCATCGACCTCCAGCGCCTGCTCGCCGTAGATCCGTTTCAGATGAGCGAGCAGGGGATAGGGATCGCGCAGCGGCCGGCGGATGTCTCCGGACGATGGAAACATGCCGATCCGCTCCACCAGCAGGATGGTCCCGAGCCAGGATTCGTTGGCGCTGGGCAACGGCTGATGACGAGACAACCAGCTCATCACCCCGAGGTTGTCCACCTCCCGTTCAATGTCTGTCGAATGTTGTGCAATGTTCATGGTTGCCTCGTCGGAGATGCGCGGGCGCCTTTCAGCGGCCCTTGAGGTAGACGTTGTCGTAGCAGAAGTTGGTCGCCTGCAGGTAACCCTCGGCGTCACCGCAGTCGAAGCGCAGACCCTTGAACTTGTAGGCCAGCACGCAACCGTTCTGCGCCTGTTTCATCAGGGCGTCGGTGATCTGGATTTCGCCACCCTTGCCGGGCTCGGTGTCGGCGATCAGGTCGAAGATATCGGGCGTCAGGATGTAGCGGCCGATGATCGCCAGGTTCGACGGAGCGTCCTGCGGCGCGGGTTTTTCCACCATGTGATTGACCCGGTAGATGCCCTCGGAAATCGCCTCGCCGGCGATCACGCCGTACTTGTGGGTCTGGTCCCGGGGGACTTCCTGGATGGCCACGATCGAGCAGCGGAATTTCTTGTAGAGCTCGATCATCTGGGTGAGCACGCCGTCACCTTCCAGGTTCAGGCACAGGTCGTCGGCCAGGACCACGGCGAAGGGCTCGTCGCCGATCAATGGGCGACCGCTGAGGATCGCGTGGCCCAGGCCTTTCATTTCCACCTGACGGGTGTAGGAGAAGGTGCAGGTATCGATCAGCTCGCGAGTGCCGGCCAGGAACTTCTCTTTTTCGGTGCCGCGAATCTGGTGTTCGAGTTCGTAGCTGATGTCGAAGTGGTCTTCCAGTGCACGCTTGCCCCGACCGGTGACGATCGCCATGTGCTGCAGGCCGGCGTCCCGCGCTTCTTCAACGGCGTATTCGATCAACGGCTTGTTGACGATCGGCAGCATCTCTTTTGGCATGGCTTTGGTGGCCGGCAAGAAACGCGTGCCGTAGCCGGCAGCGGGGAACAAACATTTACGAATCATAGAAGTTTCCTGGACATTCATGGCATACAGCCATCGGTTACATTGCAATAAGGAAAAGTTGCAAGTTGATGAAGCTGTACTTTAATACCTGAGTCAGGTTATGAGTGACAACGTTAGCTTAGTGTAAAAGGGGGTAATGTTATTAGATGTCGGCTTGATAAATAACAGTTATTTTTAGTCGGTATCTGTTGATAGTGGTGAAAGTGCGGGAGTGCTAATAAGTACCGGGCAATACAGTTTGGCCTTTAAAAATATTTTTGGCCAGCGATGGAACTGTTTTTGTTTTGGGTTGTTGTCGCCCTGTTTGTGTGAAGCAAGACACACATTAAACAAGTTGGGCTTGACACGCTAGTTGGCACTTTTCCCACTATGGACCGCGCTATGAAGATTCTGGTAACGGGTGGCGCCGGGTATATCGGCTCGCACACCACACTCGCATTGCTTGAAGCAGGTTATGAAGTTGTCGTTCTGGATAATCTTTGCAACAGCAGCGACGCGGCACTCCACGCCGTGGAAGGCATTTGCGGCAAAAGTGCACTGATGATTCGCGGCGATGTGTGCGACCGGGCGTTGCTGGACCGGATATTCCAGCAGCATTCAATTGACGCCGTCCTGCATTTTGCCGGGCTTAAAGCGGTCGGCGAGAGCGTGCGCAAGCCGCTCGAGTATTACGAAACCAACGTCAGCGGCAGCATCACGCTGTGCCAGGCGATGGCGGCGGCGGGGGTCTTCCGGCTGGTGTTCAGTTCTTCGGCCACTGTTTACGGCGAGCCTGAGCAGATGCCGATCCGCGAGGATTTTCCTACCGGCATTCCGACCAATCCCTACGGCCAATCCAAGCTGATCGTCGAAAACGTGCTGCGTGACCTGAGCCAGGCCGAGCCGCGCTGGAGCATCGCGCTGCTGCGTTACTTCAACCCGATCGGCGCCCATGACAGCGGCCACATGGGCGAAGACCCGAGCGGCATCCCCAATAACCTGCTGCCGTACATCAGCCAGGTAGCGGTCGGCAGCCTCCAGGAGTTGTCGGTCTTCGGCGACGACTACCCCACGGCAGACGGCACCGGCGTGCGCGATTACATCCACGTCGTCGATCTGGCGGACGGGCACCTGAAGGCCTTGCAGGCCATCGACGGGCGCACCGGTATTCATACCTGGAACCTCGGCACCGGCGACGGTTACAGCGTGATGCAAGTGCTGCGAGCCTTCGAACAGGCGTGCGGCAAGCCAGTGCCGTTTCGGGTGATGCCACGGCGTTCGGGCGATATTGCCGAGAGTTGGGCCGACGCTTCCAAAGCGGAAAAAGAACTGGGCTGGAAAGCCACACGCAACTTGCAGGACATGGTTACCGATACCTGGCGCTGGCAGTCGAATCATCCTAACGGCTATCTGGAATGATGGCCTTTTAGTCCAATGTTATTTTCGGTCAGGTTGTTAGATATCGTCGGGAAATTACACTGGCAATGCCTTTTGCAAGTCCGTAGATATAAACCTGCCGTTCGACTTTTATCAGTTGCGTAGGACTGTGAAAGAACAACGGATCTTGTTCGCGCTTTTTGCGACTTGAACTCTACCACCTCTAACGAAACACCTGATGTAACGGTGCAATGTTAGAAAGGAGTTGATATGAAAAAAGTGATGGCGATTGCCTTGTTGACGATGTTGAGCAACTGGGCATCCGCAGCTGAAGCGCCGCTTACAGCGGTAACCAATGTATCGGGCAGTGTCGCGGCTTCTACAGCGCCTGCTGCCAGTACTGCAATGGTTGCCAGTGCCGTAGCGGCGTCCAACAGTGGTGGAAGTGCCAACGGCGGTACAACGGGTACCACCGGTACCACGGGTACAACCGGCACGCACAACTAACTGAAGTAACTGTTGGTGCAGTACAAGGTCGCCCGACGAAAGTCGGGTGACTTTGTTTTGGATTCGCCCTTGAATAGCGTAGTGCCATTATGACTCGTAGTTTTTCTCTTTTAATGCTGGCAAGTCTCGCTCTGCAAGGTTGCATGTTTTCCCCCGGTCAACACCTGAGCACCTTTGGCATTACCCGCCAGGGCGCCAGTGAAAGCAGCCGGGTCGAGTTGATTCCGATCACCCCCAAGCTGATCTCCATGAACCGCGCCACGCAGAAGCGTGAGTCAGTGCCCACGGAATTGCTGGCGACGCCGGCCGAGTACCGCATCGGCAACAACGACGTGCTGTACATCACTGTGTGGGATCACCCCGAGCTGACCGCGCCGTCGGGTGCGCAGCAGCAGATCGACGCCAACGGCCGTCTGGTGCGCTCCGACGGCACGCTGTATTACCCGTACATCAAGGAAGTCCAGGCCGCCGGCCGGACCATCCAGCAACTGCGCGACGACATCGAACAACGGCTGTCGGCGTTCATCGCCGAGCCGCAAGTGGACGTGGCCGTGTTGCGTTTCGCCAGCCAGAAAGTCGTGGTCACCGGTGCGGTCGCCAAGGCTGGCCCGCAAGCGATTTCCACCAACCCGCTGAGCGTGGTCGAAGCCCTCGGTTCGGCGGGGATCGACACCAACAATGCCGACCTGTCCGGCTTGTTGCTGACGCGCAACGGGCGGGTCTATCCGCTGAATCTGGATACCCTCAATCAACAGGATTCCGAGTTGCAGAACGTCTACCTCCAGGGTGGCGACAAACTGTACCTGCCGTACAACGACAACAAGCGCATCTACGTGATGGGCGAGGTCAACCAGCCGCGCGCCCTGAGCTTCAAGACGGCGACCATGAACCTGTCCGACGTGCTCGGCTCGGTCGGCGGCCTGAGCCAGACCACCGCCAACGGCAATGCCGTGTACGTCATTCGCGGGGTGGAAAACCTCGATGTCGAACCGGCAAAAATCTATCAACTGGAAGCCGAATCGCCCACCGCCATGGTCCTCGCCACGCACTTCGAAGTGCGCCCCCAGGACGTTGTTTATGTAGGGCCTGCCAACGTGACTCGCTGGAACCGTCTGATCAGCCAGTTGGTGCCGTCGGCATCGATTGTCGGCACCGGCGCTTCCGCTGCGAAGAACTGGAGCGAATTCACCAACAACAGCAAATAAGGCCCGCCGACTTTGAAAACCTTGAATGTTGGCGTCTGCCTGATGGCGGCCTTGTTGCTGGGTGGCTGTAATCCGCTGATGGTTGCGTCGGTGACCAACCTCAAGTCGGCGGTGGTCGGCCCGGATGATATCGACGTGACGCCGGCCCAGGTGGCCGAGGTCAATTATCCGCAACTCAAACTCACCACGCCGTCCGGTTCCGGTGTGCTGGCGCTGGTGCGCAAGCGCGATGACCTGCAGTTCTGGGTGGCGTCCGGCAAGCAGGTCCTGCTGCTGCGCGACGGTCTCGCGGTGCGCAGCATCGGCTTGGGCGCGGAGGGTGATCTGGACGGCACGCGGCTGTCCGATGCCTCGCCGTTCAAACGCGGTCTGCAACACGTTACCGATGGCCAGACCAGCCAGCGCTGGATCGATCTCTACAAGGGCCAGGAAGTCGGGCTGATCGTCAACAGCCGCTTCACCCGCAAATCCGTGGAAACCCTGAAGATTCTGAACAAGGAATACGCCGTGCTGCGTGTCGATGAACGTATCGACGTCCCGGCCATCGGCCTGCGGGCGACCAACCGTTATTGGGTGGATCCGGTGGACGGTTTCATTGTGCAGAGCGAGCAGCAACTGACCTCGCAACTGCGAGTGAAGATCGTGCAACTGACCCCTGATCGCAGGCATCTGCCATGAAGCGCTTGAGGGTTCTGTCGGCGGGTTTGATGTTGCTTGCCGGCGCAAGTCAGGCGGCGGTCACGGTCAGCGGCGATGTGGCCAACCCCGGGCCGGTAGCGTTGCCGCCGGGCGGCCGTTTGACCGATGTGATCAGCGAGGCTGTGCCTAACGCCGAGGGTTACTGGCTGGCCGGTGTGCTGCTGCGTCAGTCATTGCTGGAGGAGCAGACCCGGCTCAAGGTCGGCGTGCTGTTCGATCTGGACGTGTTGCAGCGCATGGCCGATCTGTTCGACCGACCGAGCCGCAAAGCCCTGGCGGTGCGCATGGCCGAGGACGTGCGGCAGATGCCGGTCACCGGGCGCCAGATCGCGGACCTGGACCCGGTGGCGCTGGAAGTCGGCTTCGCCCGCAACATTCGTCTGGACGATGGCGATCGCCTGATCTACCCGCAGCGGGTCGACGAAGTGGAAGTGCTCGGCGCCGTCGCCGGGACCTGCCGGCTGCCTTATCAACCGTTGCTCGAGGCCCGTGAATACCTCAGCAGTTGCGTGCTGCTGGAGGACGATGCCGACGCCGATTACCTGTGGCTGATCCAGCCCAACGGGGTTTCGCGGCGCGTTGGCATTGCTCACTGGAATCGTGAGAGCGGGCAGTTTCCCGTTGCCGGCAGCAAGATTCTGGTGCCGTTGAAAAACGATGATCTGGATCCGCCTATCCCTGAGCTGAATCAGCAGTTGGCCGAATTTATTGCCACGCAGTTGGCTGAGGTGGTTCGTTGAATTTGCGTTTTGCAGCTGTGTTGTTATTGCCGTGCGGCCTGGTCCATGCCGAGCCGCGTATTACCCAGGGCGATTTCGGTGGCACCGGTCTATTGCAGACGCCCACCGCGCGCATGTCCCCGGCCGGCGAGTTGAGCGTCAACGCCAACCGCACCGAGCCCTACAGCCGCTACAGCGTTTCGTTGCAGCCGCTGGACTGGCTCGAAGGTTCGTTTCGCTACACCGCCATCACCAACCGCCCGTACGGCCCGGAATCCATGAGCGGCAACCAGAGCTATAAGGACAAGGCGGTCGACGTCAAAGTCCGGCTCTGGGAGGAAACCCATTGGGCGCCCGACGTCGCTCTGGGCTTCCGGGACGTCGGCGGTACGGGTTTGTTCGCCAGTGAATTCCTGGTGGCCAACAAGCGCTACGACAACCTGGATTTCAGCGCCGGCATCGCCTGGGGCTACATCGGTAATCGCGGCGACATCGACAACCCGTTCGGCTATCTCGATGATCGCTTCAAGACGCGCCCGTCCCTGAAAGGCACCGGTGACGTCAACGCTGGTTCGTACTTTCGCGGCCAGCCGTCGTTCTTCGGCGGCGTGAGTTACCAGACGCCCTGGGATCGCCTGAGCCTGAAACTCGAATACGAAGGCAACGATTACAAACACGAACCCAAGGACAACGTGATCAAGCAGGACTCGCCGATCAACCTTGGCGCGGTGTTCAAGGTGACGGACTCCCTCGACGTGAGCGCCGCGTGGGAGCGGGGCAACACGGCGATGTTCGGCGTCACCTTCCACACCAATTTCGCCAGCCGCAAGGCGCCGGCCAAGACCTTCGATCCACCGCCGGAACCGCTGCCGGCGAAGGCCCCGAGCACCTCGATGGATCAGGTTGACTGGGCCAATGTTTCGCAACGCCTGCAACAGAATGCGGGCTACCGGGTCGAGCGCATTGCCCAGCGCGATTCCGAATTGATCGTGTACGGTGAGCAGCAGCGCTACTTCCATTCCTCCAAAGCGGTGGGGCGTGCGAGCCGGGTGCTGGACAACAGCGTCAACGACGACATCGACTGGTTCACCCTGGTGAACAAGCGCTACGACCTGCCGCTGGAAGAAACCAGCGTGCCGCGCCAGACCTTCCGCGAAGTGATCAACAACGAAGAACCGCTGCAGACGTTGCACCGCACCACCGAGGTCAACCCGGCGATGCCGCACAACGAGAAGACGCTCTACACCCAGCCGCTGCAGCACTTCAGTTATGGCGCCGGCCTGGGCTTCAAGCAGAACGTCGGTGGCCCGGATGGCTTGCTCTATCAATTCAGTGCGGATCTGGACGCGGAGTTCCGCTTCAACCGCAACACCTGGTGGAGCGGCATGCTCAGCCAGAACCTGACGAACAACTTCGACAAGTTCAAATACGACGCACCCAGCGGCTTGCCGCGTGTGCGCACGGACTTGCGTCAGTACCTGACCACGTCCGACACCACGATGCCGTTATTTCAGGTCAGCCACGCCGAGCAACTGGACAAGGATCTGTACGGCATGGTCTACGGCGGTTATCTGGAGTCGATGTTCGCCGGTGTCGGCGGCGAGGTGCTGTTCCGTCCGACCGGCGAGCGCTGGGCGATCGGTGCGGACCTGAATTACGTGCGTCAGCGTGAATTCGATCAGGGTTTCGGCCTGCGTGATTATTCGGTGCTGACCGGCCATATCACTGGTTACACGGATCTGCCTTACGAAACACTGGCGGCGGTCAGCGTCGGGCGTTATCTGGCCGGCGACTTTGGCGGCACGCTGGATATCTCCCGGGAGTTTTCCAACGGCGTGCGCTTCGGTGCGTGGGCGACCATCACCACGGCGGGCAGTACGGAATACGGAGAAGGTAGCTTCGACAAGGGCATTTATCTGTCGATTCCGTTCGACGAGATGATGAGCATGTCGACCATGCGCCGGGCCAACCTGGTCTGGGCGCCGCTGACCCGTGACGGTGGTGCGAGACTCAGCCGCAGCTTCCAGCTGCACTCCATGACCGATAGCCGTGAAGACGACATGTTCTATCGCAACTTCGGGAAGATTACCGAGTAGGTCCGGGAGACCGGGAAGCCAAAAACGGGAGCCCTTCGGCTCCCGTTTTGGTTTGTGGTGGATGCCTTTGTTGATCGTTCCAGCGTTGCCACAGGTTATTGGGTAATGTCTGACCTTCGGCATTACCCGGAACCTTGTGGGAGCGAGCCTGCTCGCGATTGACGTCAGTCCTGTCGACATCAATTCACCTGACCCTCCGTGCTCGCAAGCTGCCCGCCAACCCCCAAATCCCGCCCACAAAAAAGGGGACTTTCGTCCCCTTGCGGTGTTGCCTTTCGAAGCGCTGCGTCTCAGTAAATATCCTTCGACAACAGGGTAAACGGCGTCTTCACCAGAATCTTCACATCCAGCCACAGCGACCAGTTGTTGATGTACTTGAGGTCGATCTCGACACGCTTCTCCATCTTGTCGAGAGTGTCGGTCTCGCCACGGCAGCCGCTGATCTGCGCCAGGCCAGTGATGCCCGGTTTGATTCGGTGACGCGCCATGTAAGCGAGGATCTTGCCCGAGTAATAGTTGTTGTGCGCCACGGCGTGCGGACGCGGGCCAACCAAGGCCATGTGACCTTGCAGCACATTGAACAGTTGCGGCAGTTCATCCAGCGAAGTGCGGCGGATAAAGCGCCCGACGGCGGTGATGCGCGAATCGTTGCGGCTGGCCTGTTTGACTTCACGGTCATCGTGGACGCGCATCGAGCGGAACTTCCAGACCTGAATCACCTTGCCGTTCCAGCCATGGCGATCCTGCTTGAAGAACACCGGGCCCGGCGAGCTGAGCTTGACCGCCAGCGAGATCAGCAGCAGCACCGGGCTCAACAGGATGATCGCCAGCAGCGCGACGCTTTTTTCCATCAGGCTTTTGCTCAGGGCGGCGGTCGGGCGGCTGGTCAGCGGGCTTTCATTGAGGTAGATCGCCGGTAGGCCGTCCACGACTTTTACCGAGTGGTTGAGCAGCGTCAGGCTGTTCAGATCCGGCACCCAGACCACATCGACGTTGGCATCCAGCAGATCGACATACATCGCTTCGATCTTCGCCGCTTCGGACAGCGACAGCGTGATGTACAGGCGGCGGATATCGTGGCGTTTGATCAGCTCCAGCAAGTTTTCCTGATCGCCGACGACCCGTGGAGCATCGGCGTCCAGAGCGGGCAGGGTGCCGTTGCTGACCAGACCCACCAGCGGCAGGTTTTCGTGTTCGCTGAGCTTCTTCGCCAGGCCCAGGGCCAGTTCGCCGGTGCCGACGATCAGGGTCTTGTGCTCGCTTTTGCGGGAACGCTGGTAGTACTTCGAAAACGCATGCAGCGGCGCATACAGCAGCGCTTGACCCAAGAAGCCGTACACCGCCCAGTCAAGAATCACCTGGCGCGAAAACAGCTCGTCGGCCTTGCAAATGAACGCGATGAACGTCAGCCCGGCCATGGTCATCGACCAGCCCATCAGCAGCCGTCCGAGGCCGGTCAGGTAGTTATCGCGCTTTCGGTAGGCGCCGCTGAACGTGTAGGCCGGAACCGAAGCCAGCACGGCCAGCATGGTGCACATCCGGTAATAGAACTCGACCGTTCCCGTGTGCTGCTCAGCCAATACAAATAACAGTGAAACAATAAAGCACTGTGCCAGCGCCCATTGGCCCCAGAAGGTAAGTCCCTTGAGGCCGGTGTTTCGGTTGATACGTAGAGTGAGATCCATATGCGATATCCCCAAAAGACTTCCATTCAGGTTTCGACAGTTGAAATCCGAGTTGTTAAGCAGAGTTGTTTTTGTTTTAGGTGCCCATGTTCTGAGGTAACAACATCGGTATGCCGAACTGTCGTCAATCAATAGACTAAGTTATTGGGGAAGAAGCTGTCTGACGAGTTCTAACAAGATGGCAAAGTGCCAAGCAATTGATTGGGGAAATAATCGAACGTTAGAAAAGGTCAAAGGGCAAAGGGTGAACAAACAATAATCTGTTTGCTATCGTAGGAAGGGTGAGGAGGGAAGCACTATTGAAAAGGAGGTTCAAACAAGCAAAGTGCTTTTTTATTTTTGTTATTGCACTTGCTTCAATTTCTGGATGTGGGGGCTGTGCTCAGGCAACAACTTCCTGGATCAGGCAATAACCACGATTGCGCACGGCACGAAACAGCCGTTCACCATTGCTGGCACTTTTGAACTTGTCTTGAAGACGGCTCAGGCACATTTCCAGTCCGCGATATTGTTCCGGTTCCCGGCCGATGCTGAGGATCAGATCGTCGCGACTGACAACGCGTTCTTCGTGGTGCAGCATCTTTCTGACCAGTGCGGTTTCGAGGCCGGTGAGGCTGATCTCGACACCTTCCTTGACGAGTGCGCCCTGGTCATTGTCCAGATGCCAGGCCTCTGTGCAGGGAACATTGCCTTCAATGAAGCCGGCGTCTTCTGTTGCCGGCGTATTCTGGAACGAGTTTACCGATTGTGCCGCCAGCCACTCGGATTCGAGGGTGGCCAATATGCGCTGTGTATCGTGTTCAATACTGCGAGCGACGCTTTTCCTTGTGCCGCGTGGGTAAGTGAACTCCATGAGCGTGGGAGTGGAAGAGGGCGAAGCAACACCTTCAACAAACATTTGTGCCTGGGACGTACCGAACGAATTGAAACGCTCGCTGGAGAGAATGCTCTCGAGTTCACGTTGCGACGCAGAGTTATTGGTCACGACAACAAAATATTTGCGTGGGAGGGTTGTACTGGTTTCCATGTCTCTCTCCTGAATAACGCACCAAATTTGGCTAAAAGGTAATCGGCAGACGAGTTATAACGCGCTCGGAAATAATCGACAGGCAGGGTCTGGGCCCGATTATGGCCCGCGACAAGTTCCACTGGGTCTGCTTTTAGAGTAATGATTTATTGTTATGTTTAAGTGTTGCAGCGCTCATTCAATTGACAGCTTTTTATTGGATGGATAATGCAAATAAAACGGTGAGACCGTGGATTGTTGTAGCGTTGCATCAGACGTTCCCTCGTATGCTGCAAATGGTGATTTCCCTGACTCAGGCGGTCGAGATCAACCCCCTCATCAGACGGTAGCCATACCCGCGAATGCTCTGTATGGCGTTCGTACCGTACACGTCCTTGATTTTCCCACGCAAGCGGCTGATGGATTTTTCCAGCGCGCGAGGGTCGTAGAAATGCGTGTTGAGCCCCATGATGCCGGCGATTTCGTCATGGCTGAGAATGTGATTGCTGGTTTGCGAAAACGCTTCCAGGATCTTCATCTCGGCAAAGGAAATGTCCAGTTTCTTGCTGGTGTCGGAGAGGCAGATACGGGTCGGGTCCAGTATCAGATCAATGTCACGCAGCCATTCTTCACTGCTGAAGAACTCACTCAGCAACTCGCCGCCCTCATCGGAAAGGGTATTGAGCTTGATACAGAAGTCTGCACCGGCAAGATGGTATTTGATCTTGTTGTGGGCGCCGCGACCGGTAATCACCGCACAAATGATCGGCTTCAAGTTCTCGGTGCGCAGGTTCTCCACCAGCGCCAGATTGTCTTCCAGTGCTTGCGGAGTATCGATGACGATGAAAATGGCGCGATAGGCGCCGTGATATTCGTTTGGCTGATATGAACTAGTGAAAGAGTCGGCTTCCAGCGCCAGACCGGTCTGCACATGTTTGGCGATTAGCGCTCTGAAGTGTTCGGCCACAGCACGGGTACGCGCCAGGGCAAGAACACCTGGCGCGTCGTTTGTCTGGTGCGAGCTTCTAGTCGCTAAGTTCCCTGTAAGCATCATGCCTTGACTCGAAAAAGTGCTGACATCGGGATGTTAAAGCACCGGTTCTCATCTGTGACTGACAATTGGTAACATTCGCGCGATTTTTAGACGTGGCTCCCGAGTTTTTTAACAATAATTAAGCTTTTCAAGCTTTTAGTTGATTTTCTCGGGGTGCTGAACTAACGAAACGAACGTCGTTAGATGGTGGCGATGTGCAATGGTGCCACTATTTTGTAATTATGGCGACCGGTTTTTATGTCCTATGGCCAGTATGGTTCGTCGCCAGAATCAGGGGAGTGTGAGGTGGGTCACATTTTAGGGGCGCAAGGTTATTTTTTCCACTAAGTGAACAAGTTCACAGACAGACGATTATTAACATGGCTTGAGTGTGTCTTTTGATAAGACATATTCTCCGTCACCAAATCGGGCAATGACTGTAGATCTGCCAATTGTTTAATTGCAGATACTCAATGCCTGAATGCAGTTGACCGGGCGCTCTTGAAGAGCGTTCTGACGGAGGATTAATGGATTTACTGACCTTGTTCAAGGTATTGGTTTTAGGTGCGGTAGAAGGTCTCACCGAGTTCTTGCCCATCTCCAGTACGGGCCACCAGATTATCGTTGCCGACTTGCTCGACTTCGGTGGCGAACGCGCGATGGCGTTCAACATCATTATTCAACTGGGCGCCATTCTTGCCGTCGTCTGGGAGTTTCGCCCGAAGATCTTCGAAATCGTCAAAGGCCTGCCGACCCAGCGCAATGCACAGCGCTTCACCCTTAATCTGCTGATCGCATTCTTTCCGGCCGTAATTCTGGGCGTGTTATTCGCCGATGCCATTCATCATTACCTGTTTAACCCGATCACCGTGGCGGTCGCACTGGTGGTGGGCGGTATCGTGATGTTGTGGGCCGAAAAACGAAATCATGTGGTGAGTGTCGAGCACGTCGACGACATGGCCTGGTCCGACGCGCTGAAGATCGGTTTCGTACAGTGCCTGGCGATGATTCCCGGCACCTCGCGCTCCGGCTCCACCATCATCGGCGGCCTGCTGTTCGGCCTGTCGCGTAAAGCCGCCACGGAGTTCTCATTCTTCCTGGCAATGCCGACCATGGTCGGCGCGGCGGTGTACTCCGGCTACAAATACCGCGACCTGTTCCAGGCAGGCGACCTGCCGGTCTTCGCCCTGGGCTTCGTCACCGCATTCGTGTTCGCGATGATCGCCGTACGCGGTCTGCTCAAGTTCATTGCGAACCACAGCTACGCCGCGTTCGCCTGGTACCGGATCGCGTTTGGTTTGCTGATCCTGGCGACGTGGGTGTTTGGCTGGGTGAACTGGACGGAAGCGACTGCCTGATCACTGACTGCTGATCAGAGTGGCGATGGCGAGGTCGCTTAACTCTGTATCAGGTGATTCCCGACGAAAACGCTGCAAGGCTGACGTGAAATATGCGGCTTGCAGCATGCCGTCGCTGGCGAGGAAATAACGTGCCGCTTCTATTTCCTCTACCGAATACACACGCTTTTTCAGCCCGGAAATGTCCGACATCCCGTCGACTGTGACCATCGTCGTCGTGAAAACCAGAAAACCAGACATCTGGGTAGATTGAAAAGGGCCATCTCCCCCCTCACCGCACCCCTTCAAAAAATCACAGGATGCATAGGCGCTTGCATAGAGAGTCGAGAGTAAAGCGAGGAGGGTGAAACGCTTGAATAAAACGCGGCTGAACGCGGGCATAACCAAAAGACATCCTGTCAGTACAACAAAACACCGGGCAACGCTCATTCGTTGCCCGCACAATCAACGCATCGATCAACGACCCGCCAACAACTCCGCCGCCTGATCCAGCAACGCCAACGGATCCTTGGCCTTGTGAATATCCACCGACAACAACTGCCGAAACTTGCGCGCCCCCGGGAAACCGGTGCCCAGGCCCAGCACATGGCGCGTGATGTGATGCATCGCCCCGCCAGTCGCCAGATGCTCGGCAATATAAGGCCGTAGTTGCGCCAACGCCTCGGCCCGCGTAATCACCGGCGCCGAACTGCCGAACAACTGCTGATCCACCTCGGCCAGCAGATACGGATTGTGATAAGCCTCACGGCCTAGCATCACCCCGTCAAAGGTCTGCAAATGCTCATGGCAGGCCTCCATCGTCTTGATCCCGCCGTTCAGAATGATCTCCAGCTCCGGAAAATCCGCCTTCAACCGCGCCGCCACGTCATAACGCAGCGGCGGAATGTCACGGTTCTCCTTCGGCGACAACCCTTCCAGAATCGCAATCCGCGCATGCACCGTAAAACTGGTGCACCCGGCATCCCGCACCGTGCCGACGAAATCGCACAGCTCCTCATAACTGTCCCGCCCGTTGATCCCGATCCGATGCTTCACCGTCACCGGAATCGACACCGCATCACGCATCGCCTTCACACAATCCGCCACCAACTGCGGATGCCCCATCAGGCACGCACCGATCATATTGTTCTGCACCCGATCACTCGGGCAGCCAACGTTCAGATTCACCTCGTCATAACCGTGCTCCTGCGCCATACGCGCGCAAGCGGCGAGGTCCAGCGGGACACTACCGCCCAACTGCAACGCTAGCGAGTGCTCGGCTTCGTTATGACGGAGGAAACGTTCGTGATCGCCGTTAAGCAGAGCGCCGGTGGTGACCATTTCGGTGTAGAGCAGGGCGTTTTTCGACAATAGGCGTAGGAAGAACCGGCAGTGACGGTCAGTCCAATCCATCATCGGCGCGACGGAGAAACGGCGGGAGAGTGGGGCGGGTGTGGCGGTGATTGGGGGCATTGGGGGTACGGAATCGGTGTGGCTGGGAGGTGGGGGAGTTTATCAGGAATGGCGGGGTGGGGCTTGGGAGGCATCTGAGAGGTTTTCTGACAAGTGCAGCAGCTTGAAAAAGGGGGCTGATAGATGAGTCCCCATTTCTGTTTTATGGAAAAACACCTTCACT